>CAMNDY010000021.1 GCA_946535985.1 uncultured Treponema sp.
AAATACGCTATAATAGTTTAATTATGTCAGAAGAAAAAATTGTAATTCGGGGTGCGCGGGAGCATAACCTTAAGAATATAGATGTTACTTTACCAAGAAATAAGCTTGTTGTAATTTCAGGGCTCAGCGGGTCAGGAAAATCTTCTCTTGCTTTTGATACGCTTTTTGCAGAAGGGCAGCGCCGTTATATGGAAAGCCTTTCCAGCTATGCCCGACAGTTTCTTGGCCGCATGGACAAGCCTGATGTTGACCTGATTGAAGGGCTTTCTCCAGCTATTTCTATTGAACAAAAATCTACTAATAAAAATCCGCGTTCGACTGTCGGTACAATCACAGAAATATACGACTACTACCGTCTCCTTTTTGCCAGAACCGGACATGCCCACTGTCCTAACTGTGGCCGCGAGATTCGTGAACAGTCTGTTGACCAGATTATAGACACAATCATGGCCTGGCCTGAAGGTACTAAAATGCAGGTTCTTGCCCCTGTTATCCGCGGAAAAAAGGGTGAGCATACAAAGATTATTGAAGACGCAATTAAGTCCGGTTTTGTCCGTGCCCGCATAGACGGAGTAATGGCAGAGCTGGAAGATTCCATAAAGCTTGATAAACAGAAAAAGCACACGATTGAAATTGTTGTAGACCGAATCAAAAAATCTGATGAAGTTCGTTCGCGACTTGCAGACTCAATTGAAATTGCCCTTAAAAATGCAAACGGAATTGTTGTTGTAACCCGCCAGGATCCGGACGACGACAAAACTACAGAAGTTTTCTTCAGCCAGAAAAATGCCTGTCCTGACTGCGGTATTTCCATCCCGGACCTGCAGCCACGACTTTTTTCTTTTAATAATCCTTTTGGTGCCTGTCCTGAATGTACCGGTCTTGGAGAAAAGATGGAATGGGATTATAAAAAAATCCTGCCTGACCGCAGCCTTAGCTTTAACCAGACAGCCTTCCCATTTTTTAATCCCACCAGCGAATGGAACCGCAGCATTTTTACTGCTGTAGCCGATGCCGCAGGCTTTACCCTGGACACTCCGATTGACCAGCTGACCGACAAGCAGTTTGACTTTTTATGGAACGGCTCTGACACTAAAAAGCTCCATTGGATTTACCAGAAGCAGAGCGGAGAAGGTTATTCTGAATACAACCGTCCATGGCCCGGAGTTTTGCGCGAAATGAACCGCCGTTACCGCGAAGCCTGGGGCGAAAGCATGCGTGCCAACATAGAAGAAAAGTTTATGGCAATTCACGAATGCTCTGCCTGCCACGGAATGCGATTGCGTCCCGAAGCCCTTGGTGTAACTGTGGGCGGAAAAAATATCTACGAGCTTTGTAAGCTTTCTGTGGCAGAATCTATAGATTTTTTTGACCACCTTGACCTTACCGAAAGCGAAGCCCAGATTGCTACTCAGGTACTTAAAGAAATCCGTGCCCGCCTGCGATTTTTACGCGACGTTGGTCTTGAATACCTTACCATGGAACGTTCTGCCGAAAGTCTTAGTGGCGGCGAAGCCCAGCGAATCCGCCTTGCAACCCAGATTGGTTCTGCCCTCTGCGGTGTAATGTACATTCTGGATGAGCCGAGTATAGGTCTGCACCAGCGGGATAACCAGCGCCTCATAGATACCTTGCTCAACTTACGTGACAACGGCAACACAGTAATTGTAGTAGAACACGACGAACAGACCCTGCGCACTGCAGATTATCTTATAGACTTAGGTCCCGGAGCCGGAATAAACGGCGGACGCATAGTTGCAGCAGGCACCCCGGACGAGGTTGCCAAAGTAAAAGAAAGCCTCACAGGCCAATACTTAGCCGGCACTTTACGCATGGATATCCCTACAAAACGCCGCCCGGGCAACGGAAAGTTTATCTCCATAAAGGGTGCCCGTGAGCACAACCTCAAAGACGTCAACGTACAAATCCCTCTTGGAACCTTTACCTGCATTACCGGTGTAAGCGGCAGCGGAAAGTCTACTCTTATGAGCGACATTCTGTACCCGGCAGTAAGCAACCAGATTATGCGTACAAATTATCCTGTAGGGGAGTGCGACAGTGTAGAAGGCATAGACGGTGTAGACAAAGTAATAAACATTGACCAGTCACCGATTGGCCGCAGCCCGCGAAGTAACCCTGCAACCTATGTCGGTGTATTTGACGCAATCCGTGACCTTTTTGCAAGCCTGCCGGAGTCCAAAGCCCGCGGTTACCAGAAGGGACGCTTTAGCTTTAATGTAAAAGGCGGCCGCTGCGAAAACTGTCAGGGAGCCGGCGAAATTGTAATTGAGATGAACTTTCTGCCGGATGTATACATTCAGTGTGAAGTCTGCGGAGGAAAACGCTTTAATCACGAAACTCTGGAAGTAGAATACAAGGGCAAGAGCATTAACGACGTACTCAATATGTCCATTGACGAAGCCTGCGACTTTTTCCAGAGTATTCCTCATATATATAGAAAGATTGCAACCCTGCAGTCTGTAGGCCTTGGTTATATTCAGCTTGGACAGAATGCCCTTACCCTCAGTGGCGGCGAGGCCCAGCGTGTAAAACTTGCCAACGAGCTTGCCAGACCAGCCACCAGCAAAACCCTTTATATTCTTGATGAGCCTACAACAGGTCTCCACTTTGCAGATGTAAAGCAGCTTATGGGAGTAATCCAGCGTCTGGTAGACAACGGCAACACTGTTGTAATGATTGAACATAACCTTGACGTAATTAAGCAGGCAGATTATATAATAGACTTAGGACCCGAAGGCGGTAACAAGGGAGGCACTCTGGTAACAGCAGGCACCCCTGAAGAAGTTGCAAAATGTAAAGAAAGCCACACCGGGGAATTTTTACAGGATTTAATTTAGGAGGACGTCATTGCGAGCGGCAAAGCATTCGTCATTGCGAGCGAAGCGCGGCAATCCACGTTTAATAAAGGCATTTTTTCTCTCAATAATCATTCTGTCATGTATGACATTTCTGCATGCCCAATCAACCTCCGAAGAAACAACAACAATTACAATTACAAACGCCCGCCAGACTACTTATGAAAAAAATAAAAAAGAAAAAGATGACCAGGAGTCTTCTGAAGATTCTCAGGATTCAATTGTTCTTGAAGGAAGCGTAGAAATATCTGTTGCAAAAGGCAGCACTGTTTCAGAAATCAAGGCAGATAAAGTTACATACGACCGCCAGTCCGAAATGCTTTATGCCGAAGGAAATGTAGAAATTACAACAAAAAGTTCATCGGCCGGTGGCGAAACTACAACTGCAACTTCACTTCTTATGAATACTGCAACTCTCGAAGGTATTTTTGATGACGGGCGGGTAGTGCAGACAAAGAGTGACGCGCTCAACTTGCCGTCAGGTTCTACCCTCATTGTATTTTCTGATATTTTTGGTAAAAGCGAAAACAATACAATTGCATTTAAAAAGTCAAGCCTGACCTTCTGCGATGCTCCGGATCCTCACTGGCATATTGATGCTTCAAGAACCTGGCTGCTCCCCGGCGGTGAGTTTGCTTTTCTTAATGCTCTCCTTTATGTAGGTCCTGTACCTGTTTTATATTTTCCGGCTTTTTACTATCCAAAGGATGAGCTTATTTATAATCCAGTATTCGGTTCAAAACCCCGCGAAGGAAAATATGTCCAGACTACTGTTTACTTAAAAGGACGTAAGCCTTTAAGCAGTGCTTCTACAAGCTCTTCCTCAAGTTCTTCATCTGACTCTACAGAATCTGCAACAGAAGAGTCTCTTAAAGCGGTTTACAATTTTATGCGCCCGACAGAATTAAAGGAACAGGAAAGACAGGGCCTTATGATGCACAATCTTGATACTAATTATACCGGCGATACTTCAACATATATAAAGCTCATAGGCGACTGGTATTCAAATCTTGGTGGGGTTGTTGGACTTGATGGAAAACTTCGCCCTTCAAAAAATTATATTACAAACCTTGATTTCAATCTTCTTTTAGGTTTTAGTAATACAGTTTTCCAGAATGGCTCTACATATTCTGCAATTTCAAGTAAAGGATATACATTCTACGATAAGTCAAACTTTATGGGAATTAAACTTCCTTTCCGTTATGGTGCAAACCTTGATTTTACACTTTCTAAACCCTTTAAACTTTCTCTTTCTCTTCCAATTTATTCAGATCCATATTTTTACGGAGATTTTAAAACCCGCGATGAATCAATGGACTGGATTTCTTATTTAATTGATGTTAGTAACGATGATAAAGACGATTCTTCTACTTCAAGTTCGTCAAGTCAGGTAAGCAATCTTGTGTGGAAGCTTAATTCTTCTTATTCTCCAACTTTGCCTTCGGTTATAAAACCCTTCCTTAATTCTGTTTCATTTTCTTTGAATTCTTCTATATATATTAATACAATTCAAAAAACTTCTGATGTATTAAAAGAAGATGAAAACTACAAAAAAGATAAAGACTGGGGATCTTATACACCGGAACGTTCCTTCTATTATCCAAGTCAAATTACCCCTGCAAATGCGACAATTACACTAAGCGGAACCTTATTCCAATGGCCATTAAAGCAGGTTAGTGCCGATACAAAAAAAGTTACCTTTCCAAATACTCTTACAAAGCCTGATGATTTAAAAACTCAATCTCAGCTTGATAAGGAAGAAGAGGAGAAAAAGAAAGCTGAGCTTGCAAAAGCCCAGGAAGAAGCTCAGGAAGAGGCAGGTGAAAATGAAGGAAAAAAATCGGAAGCTGTAGCAGCGGTAAATACAGAAGAAAATGCTCAGAAGCAGCCGGAACTTCCAAAACCTGTTTTACCGGAATTATCAGGTACTTCTGCAAGTGCAACTACAATTTCGGGATTAACCTATAAACTTGATTACAGCGTAAACTCAAATATCAATACTCAAATTGCCTACAGCTCAACAGACAGCACTGGAAAAACCTATCTTAAAACTCCGGAAGATTTTGAATGGGATAAAATCCGTTCTTCAATGTACACAATAAAGACTCCGGTTTCTCTTACAAGCAATCTTGGTTACGGCGGAAGCTTTTTCACAATGAAAAATTCTCTTTCTTATGACCCAATCTGGCAGGACCATCCTAACACAGACGGTTATAAAGATACAGAAAAAAAGAGTCTTAAAAAAGCTGATTATTCTGCACAAACAAGAAATCTTACAAATACAAACTCTATAAGCATAATGCCTTTTGCATATATTCCGGCCTTCTCCGAAACAGGACTAACCTGGAGCAATACGATGAAGCTTTACAGGCGTAAGTATGTTGGAGATGGAGAAGAGGATAAATGGGAAACAGACTGGCTTGATTTTGATGATGTAGAAAGCATTACAGTAAACTCTCTTAGTCTTACACTTGGTATGAAGGAGCTCGATTCTAAGTTTAAGCAGACCTTTACTTTTTCTTCAACTTTAAAACCTCAGGTTGCAAAATATACAGGTGCCCTTAATCTTGTTTTTCCTTATGTAAACTTTAATTTAAATACAGGTATTTACGAAAAGAGTAAGGATGATTCTACACTTCAATACAATCCTTTACAGCAATCAATGTCTGTAAATCTTTTTAATTCAACACTTAAGTTTTCTGAGTCCTTCAGTTATGTTTATAATGATAATACAGAAAAAAAGGATAAGCATGCCGAAAGCTTGAAGCTTTCTCTTTCTTATAAGCAGCTTTCTGTTTCCTACAGCAGTTCATATACATATAAATATGATTTGTGGACTACTCAAGCTAGTCCAGAAGGCAAAAAAGGATATGTACAGCGTACAGAAAAAGAATTTACACCTTATTCTGCTTCCTTATCATATTCGCTGCCATCTAAAACACATTATTCATGGCTAAACAGAATTACCTGGACTCCGGGTTTAAGTACAAGTATAAATTATGACTTTATAAAACCAACAAACAGCTATTTCCAGATTTCTCCATCTCTTACATATAATATAAATAATTTCTTTAAGCTTACTTTCTCTGCAACCTCAAGAAACTCTTCTGTATACTGGTATTTTCAGGATCAGGGAAAATTCTCGGATGAAGATTTCTACGGTTCAAATTTTGCTTCAAGAATGGCAATGGACTTGATACAATCCTTTGGTATTTATGGTATAAACGGATGGGCATGGGAAAAAGAAGGCAGCTTCAACAATAACAGAAAGGCTTCCAGTTTTAAACTTAAATCCCTTAATCTTACACTTACTCATGAGCTTCACGACTGGGATTTTAATATGACCTGTAAGTTTGAACCAAAGATTGTAAGACTAAAAAGCGGCCAGCAAAGATATGTATTTGACCCCTATTTTTCAATTGGTATAGTATGGAATCCAATGCAGAGTATAAAGACAAACCTGACACACGAATATAAAGAAGCCGATGAGAAAGCTTTGTGGGTTTTGAATTAGAGTTTTTATACTTGCACATAATCAACTTGCAATATAAAATGTAATAATAGAGGATTTTTTGAGCGAATATACAATAGTTGTTCCGGATAACAATATAATATCCTGCGTTTGCGGAACAAATGACAGCAATTTAAGACTCATCGAAGAAAGTCTTGGGGTATCTGTTTTTACAAGGGGAAATGAACTTTCTATTGACTCTAGTGATAAAGAAATCTGCGAGAAATTTCAATTTATTATAGACCGCATTGTAGATGAAATTGATGACGGCGGTATGAACAGCGAAGATGTCGTTCTTTCTGTTCTAAATACTCAAAAAAAAGTAAATGCCGATGAAATTTCTATAACTGTGCCCGGTGCTGTAAAAAAAATCTATCCTAGAACACAAAATCAGGCAGAGTATATTAATCTTTTACAGACAAAAGACATGGTATTCTGCACGGGTTCTGCCGGAAGCGGAAAAACTTTTCTTGCAGTAGCAGAGGCTCTTCGTCTTGTCCTTTCTCATAAAAAGAACAAGCTCATTATAACCCGTCCTGTTGTAGAAGCGGGAGAGAATCTTGGTTTTCTTCCGGGAGATCTTGAGCAGAAAATAAATCCTTATCTCAGACCAATCAGAGATGCAATGGAAACTGTTATTGGCCTAGAGACTGTACGCAAGCTTACCGAAGCAGGTATAATAGAAGTTGCTCCTCTTGCTTATATGAGAGGACGCACTCTTAATAATGCAGTAATCATTCTTGATGAAGCACAGAATACAACAGTTTCGCAGATGAAAATGTTCCTTACCCGCATGGGTGAAAATGCAAAGGTTTTTGTTACCGGCGACCCGACCCAGACAGATCTTCCTAAAAAACACGTGAGCGGTCTGGTGCATTCAATCAGTATTTTGTATAAAATAGAAGATATAGGCTTTATGGAGCTTACAGCAGATGATGTTGTAAGGAATCGTCTTGTTAAAAAAATTGTAAGGGCTTATGAACATGAAAAACAAACCTCAGAAGAATAATAAGACCAGCGAAAAAAAGAATCCTGTTGGAATTTTCTTTGCTTCTGCCGGTCAGTATATTAAAACTAAATATCCTTTTTTGCTTTTGCTCATAATAGGATATCTTGCAGTTTCTGCTCTTGTATTTGCAAAAATCACTACAAGCGAAACTGTAGCAAGCTTTTCTATAGAAGATTTTGAAGTAGGACAAATTTCGGACCGGACAATTATTGCCGAAAAAAATATTCCTGCCGACGATGCAAATCCTGTAACAATTGTTGCCGGTGAAAAGATTATTAAAAAAGGTTTTGAAATTACAGAAGAGGCATATGCCAAACTGCAGAAAATGATTGCTTCTCCCTTGTATATTGATTACAGGGCTTTTGCAAACAAGCTTTTGTATCTGCTTGTTATTTCTATAATGTATTACCTCTTGTTTTCTTTGTTACCCTTGGGCCGCAAAATCAAGCTTCAGGAACCCCTGCTGCAGGTAATATTCCTTTTAATTCTTTTCTTTGCCGCTTCTTTTGGTACTAAACTTCCTGTTTGTTCTACACCTTATGCACTTTGTATCATTATTCCTGCAAGTCTTTTTGCAATGATAATTACAATTTTGTATGGCCAGAATTCCGCAGCGCTTTTTTCTTTTGTAATGGCTTTTGCAGTACTAGGCTCCGGCAATTGGGATATTGTTCCCTTCCTCTTTACTCTTGCAACTTCTTTAAGCTCTGTTGCAATTGTGCGCAAAGTAGAACGAAGAATTGATCTTGTGTTTGCAGGTATTATTCTTGCTTTGACAGACCTTGTTTTCTTTGTACTTTTGATTGTTGTATTTAATGAAACTTTTGCTGTTAATGTAAAGCTTATTCCTGGCATTTTGTGTAACGGCTTCTTGTCTGGCATTCTTACTCTTGGACTTTTGACACCGCTTGAATATATGCTCAATACAGCTTCTGTTTTCCGTCTTATGGATTTGAGCGATACAAACGCCGCTCTTCTTAAAAAGATGTGTATTACAGCCAGCGGTACCTACCAGCATTCTATGATGGTTTCGCAGCTTGCTGAATTTGCCTGTCGCGAAATTGGAGCAAATCCTCTTATTGCCCGGGTTGGTGGTTACTACCATGACATTGGTAAAATTGACCAGAGCGAATATTTTGTAGAAAATCAGCAGGGCGAAAGTGAGCGTAAAAACGATATTAATCCAAATCTTTATACTACAATTATCAAGAGTCATGTAAAGAAGGGTATTGAAAAAGCCCGCCAGATGCACCTTCCTCAGGTTATAATCGATGTAATTGCAGAACATCACGGAAACAGTGTAATTCAATATTTTTATAATGAGGCAAAAGAAAAAGATCCGACCCTTTCTCCTGAAGATTTTGCTTACCCTGGACGTCCTCCTGCAACAAAAGAAAGTGGTGTAGTAATGCTTGCCGATACAGTAGAGGCTGCCTGTCATACTTTAAAAAATCCTTCAATTCCGCGCCTTGAAACCTTTATTACAACTCTTATAAATGCAAAAATCGAGGCTCATCAGCTTGATAACTGTGACCTTACTTATAGAGACCTTACTAAAATTAAAGAATCCTTTGTTCAGATTCTTGCAGGTTTTTATCACAGCCGTATTGAGTATCCTGACCAGCAGGACCCGGATGCCGAAAAGAAGCCTGAACAGTCAAAGCCTGTAGAAGCAGTAGCAAAAACTGCTGCTAAAGAAAGTGCAAAAGAAAATACAAAAGAAAGCACTAAAAGTGCAGAAAAGAAAAAGGCGGCAGAAAAGAATGGCAAATAGAATATATGTTTCGGTACAGGAGGGCTTAAAAGAACCCGAATGGCTCGATAAAGTAGAAGCCTTTATTGGTCTTGCAGCCCGGGAACTTGATTATGACCAGGAAGAAATTTCTGTACTCTTTTGTAATGACCAATATATAAAAGAACTTAATTCTGCCTACCGTAACATAGATGCTCCTACAGATGTTTTATCTTTTGAAAACGATGAAGAATACGAAGATGAAGAAGGCAAATGGAAATGTGTAGGAGATATTGCAATTAGTCTTGAAACATTGCCTGTAAATGCCGAATATTTTAATGAAGATACTAATGCAGAACTAAAGCGTCTTCTTGTTCATGGACTCCTCCATTTAAATGGAATGGACCACGGAGAAGAGCATATAGAAAAGGGGGTTGCTCCAGAGTGCCAGATGCTCGTTCTGCAGGAAAATATACTTGAAAAATTAAAGGATGAAATTATTATAAAATGAGTTTGTTTGGACACAAAAAGAAAAACGCTGCAAAAAACGCCGACGAAAATGACATTATAGAACAAAAAATCCTCAACGAAGAAAAAAAAGATATGATTCAGGGTGTAGAAGATCTTTCTATTACCTCTGTAAAAGAAGTTATGGTTCCACGCATTGACGTAGACTTTATTTCTTCGGACACACCAAAGGATGAACTTGTAACAAAAATTATTGCAAGCGGTCATTCGCGTTTCCCTGTATATACAGATTCTATAGATAACGTAGTAGGCGTGCTTTATGTAAAAGATCTTCTTAAAACTTTTGCCGAAAATCAGCCTATAGATTTATTAAAAATAATCCGTAAGCCATATTTTGTTCCTGAAAGCAAGCGCATAGACTCTCTGCTTCGTGAGTTCAAGCGCCACCACCTGCATATTGCAATGGCAATTGATGAATACGGTGGAATCTCCGGTATTGTCACAATGGAAGATATTATTGAAGAGATTGTAGGCGATATTCAGGATGAGTTTGATAAAGAACGCGAAGACATAATTACAATAAACGAAAACGTATGGCTTTGCGATGCCCGCGTAGACCTTGATGATTTGAACGAAACTATTGGGGCCCAGTTCCCTAATGAAGATTTTGATTCTCTGGGCGGATTTGTATTTGATTTGTTTGGAAAGGTTCCTGTTAAATATGAAAAGTCTTCCTGGAACAATTATGATTTTATTGTCCAGGATATGGAAGGCCATAGAATTAATGTAATTAAGGTAATCAGAAACAATGAAAATCAAAAAGATGATGAAGAGTAAGAAGACACTTGTATTATCGGTATGCCTCCTTTTGCTGCCGGCTCTTGTTTTTGGAGCAGGGGCCCTTGATAAATACAATCTTGGAATGGAAGCCCAGGCGAATGAAAACTTTTATGTTGCTTCTCAGTATTATCTTGAAGTAACTGCAGAAAATCCTGCTTTTACCGATGCCTGGTATAAGCTTGCAGAATGCTCTTATAAGCTTGGTGAATTTGATCTTGCCCTAAATTATCTTGAAAACGCCGAAAAATACGAAAAAAATAATCAGAAGATTCAGAACCTCAAGGGAATGGTTTATGTTTCTCTTGGCCGCATAGATGACGGTCGTGCAATCTTCAATAGTATCCTTAAAAAATATCCCAATGATATAGATGCCCACTTTGGACTTGCCGAAATTGAGCTTTACGAAGGACGTTTTTCAGGTGCACAAAATCAGTATATGGAAGCACTAAAAAGACAGAATACAAACCGCAAGGCTCTTTTGTCACTGGCCCTAGTAAATGCAGAACGTGGAAATACTCAAGATTCAGAAAATTATTTAAGACAAGCCCTTTCTTATTATTCGGGCGAAAGTGAAGTTCATTATCTTGCTTCCATTATTTATGCAATGAAAGGCGACTATATTACTGCCGAAAAACAGGCTCGCATTGCAGTAGAAGTAAACAGTGATTATGACAAAGCCTACGACATGCTTTCTACAGTTTTATATAAGCAGTCAAGATATAAAGATGTAATTGATATAAGCGATTATCTTATAAGCCGAAACCGCAAAAATACAAATGCCTGGTTTATTAAGGGCGTTTCTCAGACAAAGCTTGGAAATATTGCAGGCGCAATTGAAACCTGGACAGCCGGCCTTTCTATAAATCCTCAGGATGAAATTATGAGAAGTGCTCTGGAAAACGAAGTTAGAAATACACTTTCTCTTGAGGATTCTCATCGTTCTCTTTATGCCCGGTATCATGTTGAAAATGCTAAACAATATGCTTCTCGTTATGATGGTTCCGGGGCAGTCTATGAGTATCAGAGAGCCCTTTTGCTTGATCCTATGAATTACGAAGCCAGAGCTGCTTATGCAGATATTCTTGAAATAAACGGAATGCATGAGCTTTACCTTGAGCAGCTTAAATTTATAAAAGAACATAACAGTGAGCAGATTGCAGCTGCCGGTGGAAAAAAGCTTTTGACAGAGCTTAATGATAAAATTGAAGCATATAATTATCTTCTTACAGATACACTTGGAAAAAAGTGGAATGTTGAACCTTTCTATTTAGATAAAACCCGCTGGAATATTGCAGTTTTCTATGAAGATACAAATTCTACCTTTATTCATGCCGATACAAACCGTCTTGTTGCAAATGCTGCAGCTGATATTTTCTCTGGTGTTGCAATTACTTCTGTAAAAACTCAGGTTACTCCTGTAAGCGGTTATGGCGAGGCTTTCAAAAATTCTCGTGCCGGCGGCTTTGATTATTTTATCATTCTTTCTTTGAGCGAAGGTGAAAATGACATGACACTTTCGAGCACAATGTATTCCGGCAGAACAGGTCTTGAAATTTCCAAGAACTCATTTTATTGCACAGGAAACAACCGTTTTTCTACAGTTCTCAGACGCTTCCGTAATTCTGTACTTGAAAAGCTTACAGTCCGCGGAAAGATTCTTGCCCGTAACGGAAAGACAATTCTTGTTGACCTTGGAAAATCAGAAAATATTGTAAAAGATGCCCAGCTTAAGATTATTAAAAAAGGTCAGATTCGCACTGCAGATTCTGGAGTAGGCCTGTATTACCGCGATGCAGATGTTCTTGGTTCTATTATAATTACCACTGCCGGAGAAGAAATCTCTGAAGCAACTATAGAAAATCACGGATTTTACGATAAAATAAATATAGACGATGAAATTGTCCTTGTTTCCTTGCCGGTACAAAAGGCAAATAATGATGCAAACGGAAATGCTGTTGATAACGTTCCTGCTGCAGACGAAAGAGGAAACGCTGTAGTAAAGAATGAAGTTAAAGGTCAGGAGCTTGTAGACGAAATCCGCAATGCTGTTGAAAGACCTTCGATTCTTGATTTGTTGAGGAATATTTATTAGGATTTGTTTATGAAAAAGAGATTCATTGCTTTATCATTTCTTCTTGCAATTGCGGCAGCCTTATCTGCTCAGAATAAACCTATTGTAACCGACATTCAGGCTATTGCAGCAAAGGGAACAAGAATAAATATTTACTGGACTCTTCCACAAAATCCGGAACCCCAGATTACCAAACTTCTTATTTACCGCGATACAAGACCAATTTCTTCCTACAGTCAGCTTAGCAATGCTTATTTCCTTGCAGAGCTTCCTGCAGAGGCCTGCGGATATACAGATTCTGTAAGCGATTATAATGATTATTTTTATGCAGTAATTGCCTTTACAGACCGTCCTTTTGATTTGATTTTAGTTTCTATGAACTCTACAGTAGAAGGTGTTCATCTTATTGCACCCCAGCAAAAGGATATTGAAGCAAAGAAAAAGAATGATGAAAAACTGTATACAGATGGAACCCTACGCGAAACTCCACTTCCTTTTATTAATTATGTAGAAGGTCAGGGGCAGGGCGACAGTCTGATTTCTGATGAGGTTGCAAAAGAAGCTACTCAGTTTTCTTCATATTCAACAAAAAATGGAAGAAGTCCTGTTTCGCCATACTTTTTTGAAGAAGATTTAATTTCTCCGGATTCAGGCGACGACTTTTTGCTTTTTGAAGTTCTTAAAAACACCTTTGTTCAGGAAAAATACGAAGAATCTATTGTGCTTTTGAATAAATTAAACGGCACAAATATCAGCGAAAGCGTAAGAAACCGTGTTCTTTTTTACATTGCAGAAGCCTATTTCTTTACCGGCGACTTCGAAGAAGCAGCAAAAGGCTTTGTAAAAGTAGCCCAAGTTTATCCTCTTCAAACAAAAATCTGGATGAATTATACCTTGGACCGTATCGCAATACCGGAATAATAGACAATATAAGAATTTGTTTTAAAAAAAACTGGCGCGAGGGAGGATTTCGGATTTCAAAAACGCTCTGAAGTGCGGCCGCATATGCGGCCAAGTATATAGTTCCAAGGCACTTCAGCGCGTAGGCGGCTAGCCGCCGGTTTTGCAAATCCGAAGATCCGACCGGAAGCCAGTTTTTTTTATACATAAAGTCATGATATGTATAATTAATCCGCTTATTGTAAAAATCTCTTTTAACTGATATTCTTACTATATGTTAGAAGAAATAAAATTACCGATTGAACAGTTGCGCGAAGAAATTATGAATGTCTGGGGGCGTCTTTGACTCGGACGCTATTGATAAATCTATTGCAGAAAAAATGAAGCAGTCCGAAGCTCCCGGTTTTTGGGATGACCATGAGGCTGCAGAAAAAGTTATGGCACAGGTTCGACGTCTTAAAAACCGTGTTGAACCATGGCGAGACTTATTAAAAGACATGGATGATCTTGATGCCATGTATGAGCTTGCTGCCGAATCTGGTGGTCAGGACGAAGAAGACGAAGTTCGCCAGATGTACGAGGCTGCCAAAGAAAAATTCGATAAATTAAATATATTAAACCTCTTATCCGGCGAAGTTGACCAGAATGATGCCTATCTTACTGTACATGCAGGTGCCGGTGGTACCGAAGCTTGTGACTGGGCCTTTATGCTAAGCCGTATGTATCTGCGCTGGGCAGAACGCCACGGTTATAAAACAGAAGTAATGGATGAGCTTGAAGCAGAAGGTGGAATTAAATCTATTACAATTCAAATTTCAGGTGATTTTGTATACGGTTACCTCAAGGGAGAAGGCGGAATCCATCGTCTTGTAAGAATCTCTCCATTTGATGCAAACGCCCGCCGCCATACCAGCTTTGCTTCTGTTTACGTTTACCCTGTTCTGGATGACACTATCGAAGTAGATATCCGTCCTGAAGACTTACGTGTAGATACCTACCGTGCCGGTGGTAAAGGTGGTCAGCACGTAAACAAAACAGACTCTGCTGTACGCTTTACTCATATTCCTACAGGAATTGTTGTTGCCTGCCAGAGTGAACGCAGCCAGATTATGAACCGTCAGTCTTGTATGAACATGCTCAAAGCAAGACTTTATGAATATTACAGTGAACAGAAAGAAAAGGAAAATTCTAAGTTTGCAGGAGAGAAAAAAGACATCTCTTTTGGCAGCCAGATTCGTTCTTATGTTTTCTGTCCTTATACTATGGTTAAGGATCACCGCACAAAATACTCTGTTGGAAATATACAGGGAGTTATGGACGGCGACCTTGATGATTTTATGAATGCTTACCTTGTAGCTAAGTGGAAAGGCCTTCCAATGGATGGCAGCGGGGATGATGACGAGGAAGTTTAAGCTTTTTCTTACATTATTAATATTTTCCTCAAATGTTTTTGCAGCTACAAATCAGACCCAATGGGTTATAGGGGCTCAAAAGTTTTCTTTTACAAGAAATCAGACCGGCTCTGTTGCAGACGGCATTGCTGTAATGTTTCCGGCTCGTATTCTTGAAAAACTCAGTTCAAATATGTACCGAAATCTTTACAAAGATGAAAAAACAGAACGTGAGCTTTATAAACTTCGTCAGGAAAAAAACTCATATTTCTTACAGCTTTCAAGTGAAATAAAAAAACGGGACAGCCTCTTTCTTGATAAATACAGCAAGTCCGAGCTTGACCGAAAAATCGAAGCTCAGAATAAAAAGATTCAGGAAATAAAAACAAAGCTTGATGATAACCTGCAAAAGCAGCGTGAACTTGAAGAGTTTATAGCAGAAGAAAATGTACAGACTCTGCAAACCCTTTCAAACCCTGAAAAAAAAGGCTTTTTTAATTATAAAGATACAGAAAGCGAAAAGGTCACCCTTTATAAAAATGATATTTCTTCCTTATTTTCTGCAACGAGTCTTGCCAAGGAAAGCGGAGTAAAGAGTGCTGTTTTTGAAAAAGAAGTTGTAAACGCGAAAATAAATTGTCTTATAACAGGGCAGATAACCGCCTACGATGAATATCTTGCCGTAACAATAGAGGCTATAGTTTATCCGGGAAGAAAAACAGTTTCTACAATAACCGAAATTGGCTCAATCGATGATGCAGATTTTATGGCTTCAAATATCGCAAGTGCTCTGGCTCCTGCCATAACAAACTCCATGCCTGTAACAATCCAGATTACTGTTTCACAACCTGCTTCCTATGATATGGTTCACGCCTATATCGATGATATTTTATATAATGTTACCGACCAGTCCTTTACAATTGACTCCGGGGTTCATTTTATTCAATTTACAGCAGACGGTTATAAAAATGCCGGAACAAACTATTATTTCGAAGGAAACAAAAATTACGAAATAAATGTTTTGCTTGAACCACTTGAACCCAAAACAGTTTATATAGATACTAAAAAAGCTTTTCAAGGCCAATTCCTTATAAACGGACTGCCTTCTCAGGTTTTGAGCGATGGAAAATCTAAAATTGAAATAAACGGAAACGCTGTTCTTGGAGAATTTATTTCTGAAGATAAAACCAGCGCATTTTTATATATTCCAGAAAATAAACTTGAAGATGGAGCTCTTTATACAGCAAAGATAAAGCCACTTGACCATAGTGAATACATAGAAAAATATAGAAAGAAAATGTACCTTTCTTACAGTATTCTTGTAACTTCTCTTGTTCCAACAATTGCCACTACGGGGCGCCTTAAAAACTATACAAATCTTTTTGAAAGTTATTTAAAAAGTGGGGTATCTTCAAGTTCAGAAAATACACAAATGCTCGAAGATATTCTGGCAGAGTCTCAAATCTGGAGTATAACTTCAAAGGTTTTTACAGGTATTTCAATTGCCTGCGGAGTCTGGTTTGTATTTGAACTGTACAGATATTTTAATGCCGCAAATAGTGTTTTGCCTGCCACTACAAAAATCAATTTTGATTATACCGAGCCCGAGCCCGCACCAACCACGGTCCCTGAACCTGTCGAAGGGGTCGAAGGGCTAGAAAACCAAACACAAGAAAATAATATAACGGAGTAATATATGAAAAAATCTTTTGGAGAAAAATTCAAGGCACTTTTTAAAAAGAAGTCTGCCATTAATGATGATTTTTATGATGAATTAACTGATATCCTTGTAGAAGGCGATATCGGTGCAAAAACAGCTTTTCAGATAGTTGAAGAGCTTGAAGATATTTGTAGAGAAAAGAAGATTTCTGATGAAACAGAAGTTGTACAGGAGCTTAAAAATCTTCTTTTGCAGAGTGTTAAATCTGTAGCTCTGGAACCAACGCCAGATAAGACAAATATCTGGATGATTCTTGGTGTAAACGGAGTAGGTAAAACAACCTCTGTTGCAAAAATGGCCCGCATGTATGCAGGTAAAGGTGTACAGAATGTGGTCCTTGCTTCTGCTGATACTTTCCGTGCCGCTGCAATTGAACAGCTTGCAATGCATGCCGATAAGATTGGTGTTCGTGTAATAAGTCATCAGCATGGTTCGGATCCTTCGGCAGTTGTTTACGATGCTGCAGAAGCTGTAAAAGCAAAAGGTTCAGGCCTTGTTCTTGCCGATACTGCAGGACGCCTTCACAACAAAGAAAATCTCGTCCGCGAACTTCAAAAAATCAATAAAACCTGTACTTCAAAAGCAGATGAAGGCTGTTATAAAAAGCTCATCGTTATTGATGCAACAACAGGTCAGAATGCCTTGCGCCAGGCCGAAGTTTTTAATGAAGCAGTTGGCGTAGATGCAATCATAATGACAAAATATGATTCTACAGCAAAGGGTGGCGTTGCAGTTTCTATCGGGCGAGAATTGGGCATACCTGTAGCATATGTCTGCACCGGTGAAAAATATGATGATATTTCGCCGTTTAATCCCGAAAATTATATAGATGACTTTTTGGGTTTGTAAATTTGAATAAATATTTATTGACAGGGTTCTTCCTGTTCCTTTTGACATTCATTTCTTGTTCTCAAAAAAAAGCAGTAGAAAAAAATCCGCCTGATAAAGAGGTGCAGAATTATATTTTTGAACGTTTAATGGAAGGTAAAGTCCCTGCAGCTTTTGAAAAACTCATGTTCAAGACTTCTTTTAAAAATCATACTGTGCGCTATCTTTTTGAAGAAGCATATCCTGACTGTACAGGTATTTACGACTCTACAAATTATTACTCTGCTTCTCTTGATGATGCCTCCTGGGTAGACGATATGCTTATTTCTTTGGAAGAAGCCCGCCTTGGAGAAGAGGTTTTTAATTTTCTTGAAGATGAAGCTAATTTTCATCCGCCGATTATTGAAGATACAGAAGAAGCTTCTTCGGATTCACAAGAATCAGAAACTGAATCAAAAGAAGCTTCCGACCAGAATAATCCTGCTGTACCCGAAGTTGAAACTGTAGAAAAGCGACTTTTAGATTCCTATAATCGTCTTAAGGTAATGGAATATGGAAAAGAATTCTTCTTTCCTCTTCAAAAGGAGCAGGGCGATGCTGTTCTTATTCATTATTCAAATAAGGCTGCAGTCAGGCTTTTTTATGACCAATATTACAGGCTTACAAAAAAGGAGCACTGGAATATGGAATCTGTTCAAAATGCAAAAATAAAGCTTGTCGAAAAATATGAATATGACGGTAACTCCAAAAATCCTGTTCAAAAAATAATTGAAGCAGATAATACACTTTTTGTTTCCAAATTGAATGAAAATGGTTTAGTTATTAGAACTCAAAAATATGAAATTCCTGCAAAAACAGAAGAAGATTCCAAAAAATCTGATTCAAAAAAGCAGGGCAATAAGCTTGTTACTACGACAAACTGGACTTATGACCAGAAGAATCGCATAACAAGCGAAACAGTTACAGAAAAAGGAAGGGTTCAAAAGCAGGTATTCATATATGACAAGATTGATAAGCTTGCAGATAATCCTGATAACATTCCGCCGGATTATGAATACTATGAAAATGGAGTTTTGCGTACAAAAACAGAATACACAAGCAAGGGCACTTATAATACAACAATTGTCTTTGACAATGTAAACACCGTCAGAGCCGAATACGAAAATTATATAAAGGTTCGTGATGTTTATTATGTAAACGGAGTTCAAAAGCGAATAAAGACTTATGAATAAAGCAGGATTACTTTCAAAATTAAAATGGATACATGCAGTCTCAAGCCGTTTTGCCCGTGTAGACAGACAAGGGCGTTCTGCCGTTACATCCTTTCTTGCAACTCTTGGAATCTGCTTTGGTGTTATGACTCTTATTACAGTAATGAGCGTTATGAACGGTTTTCAGATGAATTTTATAGACGCCATTATGGAAGTTTCTTCCTATCATATAAGGGCAGAGCATGTAGAGCAGGAAAGTTCAGAGAAATTTATGGAGCTTTGCAGTGCTAACAAAAATGTACTTTCTGTTACCCCTTTTTACGAGGCCCAGACTTTAATGACAGATGAAACAGGCCGGGAAAATGCAGCAGTAATAAGGGCAATAGATCCTGAAGTTTATAAAAATGATAAAGGCTTTAATAAAGAAGTCAAAATGATAGACGGAGATTTTGATCTTTCACAACCGGATTATATTGTGCTTGGATATACTCTCGCTAATCATCTGAGGGTTGGAGTTGGCGAAACTGTAAATCTTTTAGTGCTCAGCGGCGGAAGTGATGTTTCTCTTTTAAGCGGAGACAGAAACTTTATTGTTACAGGCCTTTTTAGAACGGGATATTCAGATATTAATAGTGCATATTCCTTTATAAACCTTGAAGCCGGTGAAACTCACTTTGGTAAAGCTGCAGAAAAAATTTATGGAATAAAACTTAAAAACTCTCAAGAAGATGCAAGAACAATTGCCCTGCTTGAAAAAGAAGCAGCAAGCCTTGGTCTTGAACCACAATTACAATCCTGGCGCGAATACAATAAATCCTTTTTTGGAGCCCTTCGTATAGAAAAAAATATGCTGCTCCTTCTTGTTGCAATTATTTTTGTTGTAGTTGGAATAAATATTTACAATGGTATGCGCCGCCTTGTTTTTGAACGAAAAAGCGAGATTGCAATACTTTCTGCAATTGGTGCCGAAAATAAAGATATAAAAACAATCTTTATAATGAGAGGTTTTACAACAGGTGCGGTGGGAGCATTCTTTGGTGTAATTCTTGGATTATTAATAAGCGTAAATACCGGTTTTATGTTCAATGCTGCAGCAAGAATTATGTACTGGCTCCAATATGCGGCAACAGCAATCTTTAACCGCCAGAACCTGATGTATGTACAGGAGAATTCTTCTTATGCAGTTTATGCAAATATTCCTGCAAGAATATTCTTTAGAGAAGTTGTAATGATTGCCTTGTTTGGAATTATTTCTCCTTTACTTGCTTCATGGGCTGCAAGTAAAAATGTATTAAAAATGACAGTAGCGGAGGTGCTTCATCATGAGTAATATTTTACAAATTAAAGACCTTGAAAAAACATATATCTCTGACAGCGAGCATCTTACAATTTTAAAAGATTTGAACCTGGCAGTAGAAGAGGGCTGCAAGGTTGTAATTGTAGGCGAAAGTGGAAGCGGTAAAAGTACTCTTTTAAATATCATTGGTGGAATTGATAAAATAACTTCCGGTTCTGTGTTAGCAGGAACTAACTTGCAGTATGATCTTTCAAAACTCGATGAAACAGAAATTGCAGAATACCGCTCTTCCTTCCTTGGTTTAATCTTTCAGTTTCATTATCTTTTAAAAGATTTTACTGCTCTTGAAAATGTTTATATGCCGGCCTTTATAGCAGGCCTTCCAAAAAAAGAAGCCGAAGAAAAAGCTGCCGCACTTTTACAGGATGTTGGAGTTTACGACAGACGAGACCATCTTCCTTCTCAACTTTCGGGAGGAGAACGCCAGAGGGTTGCGGTTGCACGTTCCCTTATAAATAATCCTTCTTTAATTCTTGCAGATGAACCAACAGGAAACCTTGACCCGGCTAATGCGGCCCTTATTGGAGACCTGCTTTTTAGTATGGTAGAAAAATATAAGAAAACTTTGCTGCTTGTAACTCACGATTTAACACTTGCCCAGAAAGGTGGCAACTGTTTTAAAATTGTAAAGGGCAAGCTTGAAAAAACTCAGATAAAAGGAAGTGGCCAATGACATTCCGCTCTTCACTTATGTTTGCAAAAAGCCTCATCTTCCCAAAAGCAGAGAAAAAATCTTCGGCAAGAAGAAGTCTCTGGGGTGCTTTATTGTGCATAGGTTTGAGCATTGTTCCACTCGTTGTAGTTCTTTCTATTACAAACGGAATGATTCAGGGCATGACAGACAGGATCATCGGCCTTTCTTCAAATAATATTCAGGCCTATGTTTCGCCAAAATTAAAGGATACTCAAAATCCTCAAAAGTACCGCCAATATTCAGAGCAATTTAAAAACATAGACGGAGTAATAGAAGTTTATCCCGAAATTGGTCTTACTGCTTTAGCTGCCGGAAAAAAAATGAGGACTGGTGTACAGGTACGCGCCCTTGATAAAAATATATTTACAAAAAATAAGGCATTTGCAGAACTCTTTTCGATTATAGAAGGAGACGTTCTTGATTTTCAAAATCAGCAGGAAGATCAGGGAACTTATGCAGTAGTCGGCCAGAAAATGGCTCAAATGCTGGACCTTCATGCCGGCGATACCTTCCGTGTAATTACTATAAAAACTACAGATGGAAAGCAGTCTCCAAAACTTACCTCATTTAAAGTTTCTGCAATTGTTTCTTCGGGCTATCAGGAGCTTGATGCTCTCTGGGTTTTTATTCCGCTTGAAACTGCCTATAAATTTGTTTCTTCGGGAAATGCATCCTTTACAGTAATGATAGAAACTCCTCAAAGTTATTCTCCGGACCTTGTAAGAATTCAGCGGGAGCTTAAAAAAGAATATGGAAAATACATAAACTTTTACAGATGGGATCAGGTTCACGCAGCCGAGTTTGAAAATTTCTCTTCTACAAAAGTTATGCTCGTTTTCATCATGATTCTTATTGTGCTGGTTGCTTCTATAAATATATCTTCTGCAATTATTATGCTTGTAATGGAACGTCGTAAAGAAATTGCAATTTTAAAAAGCATTGGTGCAACTCCTTCCGGAATTACTTTTGCCTTTATAATTACAGGAATAACCTGCGGTCTTGGTGGTCTTGCACTTGGACTTCCTTTTGGACTTCTTGCAGCTGTTAATGCAAATGAAATTGTTCAATTTATAGAAAAGCTTGTAAACTTAATTGCAAGGGCAGGCTATTATTTAAAAGGGGTTCCTGCCGACGAAATAAATGCAATCCGCCTTATGGATCCTGCATATTATCTTCAGACAATTCCTGTGAATCTGCCATTTTCGCAGGTTATATTGATAAGCTTGTCTACAGTGCTTCTTGCTCTGTTAGTTTCGATTATTCCTTCGGTAAAAGCCGGCAAGGAAAAACCGCTTGATATTTTGAGGAAGGCCTAGAGAAAGATGAAAAAGTTGTCTTTGATAACTAAAATCTGCATTATAATTTTTCTCTTTATTTTCTCTATAGCAATCCTTTTGTCTGTGCCAATGTACAAAAGGCTGAATAAAATTGTAGATAAATATTCAAACCTTCTGGTTTCACAGGTTGCTCAAAAAACAGGATTGATTGTTTCTTATGAAGCAATTTCTCCTTCTGTTCTTGCCTACCTTGGTGTAAAGGGCATTAGTGTAAATGATAAAGAGGGCCGGTCAATAATTTCTGTAAAAAATACTCATATTAAATATAAAATTCTTCCTCTTTTGAAAAAGGATTACAATTCAATTTTAAAAGGCATCTCAATTAATGGAGTTGACCTGGATATTGTAGAATTAATTGATTTTATAAAAGATTTTAATTCTTCCCATGCCCCGCCAGATACAATAGACACGGGTCAGTCCCAGAAATCGGAAGATGAGATTTATAATCAGATAAAGATGATTATGGATTACATCCCTCCGAACATAACTGTCAAAAATCTGAATGTTTTATATAACCAAAAGCCTCTAAACGCTTCCTTGCTCGTCAAGGAAATCAGAGTTTTAAACCAGGAACAAAAAAAATCTATAGATTTTAATATAAAAACAGATGCTCATGTTCTTTATACAGACAAAGTCGATGCTTCCGGTGAAGTTCTTTTCAACGGTTCAATTACTCAGAATTTAGAAAACTCATACATAAATATAAATCTGGCAAATTTTACCCAGGGAAAATTCAAGTTTAATAAACTCAACTTCCTGGCTACATATAATCAGCGAAAGCTTTCTCTTCGAACAGTTCAGAATGTAATTCCTATTACTCTTGATTTTATTTATGATATTGATAACTCACAGGCACAGGTTAATGTTAAAACACAAAATCTCAGCCCTGTTTCTGTCTTCTCTTCTGTTTCCGATAAAAATCTTTTGAATAAAATTAAAGATATTTCACTTTCGGTAAATGCGGCTGGACAATATTCTTTGAAAAATCAAATGTTAACATATTCTTCCAGCGGAAATGTTTTTGTTCCCGAAATTATATTCCCGGGAAGTTTGGCTGTAAATTATTCGCTTGCAGGAAATGATAAAAAAGTAATTCTTAATACACTTGATATAAATGGTCAGGACTGTAGTGGAAATGCCAGTCTTTCATATATCTTTAAAACCATGCAGCTTTCGGGAATTGCAGAATTACAAAAGTTTGTCTTGCCTAACAAAAAAATAATTTCAACTGAAGTTTATTTTGATCCTCTGGAAAAATCCGGTTTTATGCTTTTCTCTCCGCAGATTTTTATTGGCGATAAGGCGCTCACTGCTTTACAGGCAAGAATAATGCCAAGAAATGATTCTATTGATTTTGATCTTGAAGTAAATGATTATTCTCATATTGGAGAAGCCGATAGTCTGTCGCAGGGAACAATAAAGTTTGATGGAAGTTATCTTACAAAATCAAAATATTTCCAGACCAATTTATCGCTGAATACAATTTATCTGGATACTGTTCTTGGAATTGTAAGAGAAGTTATAAATCAAGATCAGGCAAAATCAATAGAGGGAATGCAAAAATCTGTAAAAGATTTTGTATTCTCTGGAGATGCTTATATTTCTACAGACTTAAAATCTCTTTCTTATAATGTTCCTTACTTAGTTCTTGCTAACACAAAAAAAGAAAATCAGGTTTTGATGCTGGTTGTAAACGGAAATGAACAGTCTATTCAGGTAAATAATTTTTATCTTGTTTATGGTGATGTTGCAATTGATGCGACTGCTGCTTTAGACTCCATGCCGGGAAGTTCCGATAAGTTCTACACAATTGATTTCATTTCTTCGTCAATTCCATATCATTTTTCCGGAAGCATAATGCCCGAAGTAATTACATTAACCGGCGACTACGGAACCGATGCTGAAATTCGTATTGGCAAGAATAAAGCGCTGGATGGTTTTGCAACTTTTAAAGGTCTGCCTTTTATGCTTCAGAAAGCAGCCTATATAGTTTCTCTTGATACAACCTTCAGCTATAACGAAGACGAAGGTCCAAATATTAATCTGCAGCATCTTCAGGTAGAAAAAGATAGTCCCGATTCTTCTGTTAATCCTCGGCTTGAAATTTCCGGAAGCGGAACAAAATACGGTGCCCAGATTAATTCTATTTCTTATACCGATTTGTATTCCTCATTAAACGGAACTTCTGATATAACAATAAATATCGATAATAATATTTTCAGTTCTGCAGGCATTCAGATGAATCTTCGCGATAATATTACGGATGAATCCTTTGTAATTGATGCCTCTGTTTCAAATCCAGATCTGGTTCTGCTTAATAAAGATTCAATTTTTACTTCGCTTTATGCAAACGCCATGGTCGAAATTTCCAACTTCAGTCTTAACCGCTTTATGAGTGTTAAGCATGACAATAACGAAATTACAGCAAGCGTATATCTTTCTGGAACCCTCGAACATCCTTATGCAACAGCTTCTATTCAAAAGCTCACATTCCTTTTGAATGATGAAATTGTATCTTCTGGTGGTTCTGCAATTCTTGAAGAAAGAGAGTTTACAATAAATGATTTCTTCCTTAATGCAAAGAACTGGAAAATTGATGAAGTAAGTGGAAATGCTTCTCTTAAAGATTTTACCGGAAAAGTTTCTGCAAACATTACAACTTCAGGTGAAAAAAATATTAAAATGCCGCTTATTCTTGAAATACAAGATTCCTATGTGCCACCAGATGCAGTTATTCCTGAAAGTCTTTCCGCAAAACTTACCTGTCCTTCTATGAGCGGCTCATTATTTAAAAATCCGGTTGCCTTTGATTTGTCTGTAAATTATACAAAGGATTTCCTTTCTTTCTATTCTTCAGAAAATACAGGCTTATACGGAACCTTTGGAAAAGAAGAAGGCCTGTACGCGTCATGGAAAATGGGAGATATCCTCTCTGCAGAAATTACCGGAAACTTAGATAAATCAAATCAGTTTATAAAAATTTCAAACATCAGCGTAAACTTAAATAAGCTTTTAGAAAATTTCACAATCGATGATATGTTTAGAGTAGAGCAGGGACTTTTAAAAGGTTCTGTCACAATGCGAGGTCCTTTTGATACTCCTGATTTTAAAGGGGCTCTTTCGGTTGCAAATCCTACCTTCTATCTGCCGATTATTTTTGAACAAAAGATTTCTACCGATAAAATATTACTTACAGCTGCAAATAATGAATTTAATCTTTCTGATGCAATATACAACTTAAAGAATACTCCAAAGTTTAAGATGAGTTCCAGAGTTTATATGAATAAATGGTCTGTAGATCATTTTGACATGAAGCTTACAACTTTAGAAAAACAAAGCCTTCCTATAAAATTCAAAAGTCCTATTATATCAATTCAAGGCGACACAGAAACTAATTTAACGCTCACTTTTGAAAACAAAAATTTTGATTTTTCGGGAACAATTTTTGCTGATAACCTTAATATAAGCTCAGATATTACAGAGCTCTCTAATAAATCTAATGATTCTGGAGGACAAAACGCATACCAGACAAATCGTCTCGAAGAAATGAGTGTAACCGCAGACTTAAAGCTTAAAGTTGGAACCCATTCTTCTTTGAATTTCAATCCTCTGCTGCGTTGTGTATTTGTTCCATTCTCTGCTGTAAGCTGTAAAATTGATACTACTGCCAATTTGTATCAGCTTGATGGTTCTTTACAGTTAAAATCGGGTGATGTTGCTTATTTAAACAGAAACTTCTATATCCGCGAAGGAAATATAAAGTTTAATCCACAGGATATTACAAATCCTCTTGTCACAATCAAGGCCGAAACCCGTGAAAAAGACACAAATAATCAGACTGTAAGAATTATTCTTTCCGCCGAAAATCAATATCTTCTTGATTTTAATCCAAGATTTACTTCAAATCCTCCAAAATCAGAAAATGAAATCAGAACACTTTTGGGCCAGATTGTTCTTGCAGACTCTGCTTCGGTTGGTGATTTGTTTGTTTCGGCAGGTGAGTATTATCTTCAATCAACTGTAGTACGTAATTTAGAAAACAAGTTGCGAAATTTGTTGAATTTTGATATATTTTCAGTACGAACCAATATATTGCAGAATACAATTAACTTGAGTTCTAAAAGAAAAGACACGAATATCTTCTCTGTCGGTAACTTCTTTGATAACTCAACTGTTTATATAGGTAAGTACATTGGAAGTGCTTTGTATGTAGATGCAATGCTGAATATGTCTGCATCAGATTATGTTGATGTTGATTATTTATCTACCGGTAGTCTTCTTTTCCAGCCAGAACTAGGGCTTGAACTTGAGTTACCTGTAATGAACATAAGGTGGGATATGACTTGGGATTTAACTCCTGGACTAAAATTCAAATCTTATGTACCAGCTACATCACTCTCGCTTTCATGGAAATACAATTTTTAAAAAATGAATTAAACAGGAGCTTTTATGCGTAAACGGTTTTTTGGCCTCTTATTTATAGTTTTTTGTACTTTTGCTGCTTTTTCTCAGGAAGATGACAGCGACTGGTTCTGGGGCCATCCAATATCAAAAATTGAATTCGAAGGTCTTAAAACAGTAAAAAAATCAGACCTTACAGGTATAACAGGTTCGCTTATTGGACAGGCATTTACCGAAGAACTTTACATCGAAATGATAGACAGGCTTAATGAACTTGACTATTTTGAAGATATAGAACCTTATGCAAATCACGATAAAGATCCTGATAAAATCCTTCTTGTTTTTAAAGTTAAAGAATATCCTTCAATTTACAAGGTTGAGTTTTCGGGAAACCAGAAAATCCGTAATGGTGAACTTCGAGAAAAAATAAAAACAAAAGCAAGTGATATTTACAATGAAAGCCGCCTCTTAATTGATGAGCGACTTATTCGTGATCACTATATAGAAAAAGGTTATACAGACTCCACTGTAACTCATAAAGTTGAAACAAGACCAGAAGGTGTTTTAGTAACCTTTATAATCAACGAAGGACGTAATACAGTTATCAATGAAATTCACATTACCGGAAATACAATTGTTTCTGAACGTGTTCTTAAAGGAAAAATCTCATTAAAAGAAGTTGGCTTTTTAAAAGACGGTGCTTTTAAGAGTTCTTCTTTGGAACAGGATAAAAGAACAATTATCAGTTATTACAATGAGCGTGGTTATATTGATGCAAATATTCTTGACGTAAAAATAGATTCAACAGATAACGAAGAAAAGCAAAGAATAGACCTTTCTATTACATTTGTAATTCAGGAAGGTGCACAATATACCTATGCCGGTCTTACTGTTACTGGAAATCAGATTTTTACAAGTGAAAAACTCATTTCTTTAATGAAGTTAAAGGAAGGAGCAATTTTTAATGCCGTAAAATTTGAAGAAGGTCTTTCTGCAATCTCTGGTGTTTATTATGAATCCGGTTATATGTCAAATGGCTTTTATCCGGTTCCTTCTAAAGATACAGACCGAAAAGAAATTTCATACAATCTTGTTATTGAAGAAAGAGTAAGAAGTCACGTAGAAAATATTATTGTAAGCGGAAACAGTAAAACAAAGGATTATGTAATTACACGTGAAATTCCTCTTGAACCTGGTGATGTTTTCTCCCGCGATAAAATTTTCTCTGGTATGAGAAACCTGTATAACCTGCAGTATTTTGGAAACGTTATACCTGATGTAAAACCCGGTTCAGAAGACAACCTTGTAGACCTTGTAGTAAATGTAGAAGAGGGCTCGACAATTTCGGTAAATGCCGGTATGTCTTTCTCTGCTGTTTCTGAGCCTGATGATATTCCTATTTCGCTTTTGTTCTCGCTTACTAACTCAAATCTTTTTGGAGAAGGAAAAACTCTTTCTACCTCTGTTAATATTGCTCAAAAATCACAGACACTTGATTTTTCTTATGGACAGAACTGGATTGGAGATCTTCCAATTCAATTTAGTGAATCGCTTTCATTCTCTCATTCAAAAAGCTATAAGCCTGTCATGATGTACCAGCCAAATGGACTTTATGATCAGTACAATTACTATATGAATTACGAAGGCTATTCTGCAACGCTGGGAACTGCCTTTAGAAGAAGATGGAATCCTCGTTTTGCAATTCTTTCTCTTGCCGGTGGTTTGAATAATACTCTTACAAGATATGAATACGATGAAACTCGCAATGTTCCTGTTGATTCAGGTATTTCATTGTTTGCAAACCGACTTGGACTTATGAACTCTTTATGGACAAGCTTTTCTATTGATGACCGAGATATTAACTATGATCCATCAAAGGGATGGTTTGCAAGCCAGCGTTTTGCCTTTAATGGACTCATTCCAAAGTTGGAAAAGGAATTCTTCTTAAGTTCAGATACAAAACTCGAAGGTTATCTCAAAGTATTTGACTTTACATTCAATGAAAAAACAAATATCAAGGGAGTCCTTGCTGCATACACAGGACTTTCTATGCTTTTCCCTATTAACAATTCTGTAATAAGCGATTCTAATAAACCTTATATCGACGGACTTTTTACAGGTCGTGGATGGACAGATCTTTATCGCTCTGCAGAAACAAAAGGAAAGATTTTATGGAATACTCAACTTGAATTCAGACTTCCGATTGTTCCAGGTATTATTGGTGTAGATTTCTTCCACGATGCAGTTGCAGTAAAGCCGGAAGTAAATCAACTTTTCTCTGACTTAACCTTAGATGATTTCTACTTTAGTATGGGCCCTGGAATACGCTTCCTTATGCAGCAGTTCCCGCTTCACCTCTTGTTCACCTGGAGATATCAGATAGTTGATGGAAAAGTTGTATGGGGTGGAAAGAACAATTATGAAAAATTCCAGTTTGTTCTTTCATTCAACCTGGTAAATAGATAATTTTCAATAAATCAATTTGTATAACAAAGAGGTTAGAAAAATGAAAGTAAATAAAAAACTTTTTGTACTTGCTCTTGTATTCATTTTTGCCGCTGCAGGTGCATTTGCACAGCAGATTACAAAATTTGGTGTAGTCGATACATCAAAAGTTTATAGTGCATATTTCCGTAATTCTGCACCTGTAAGAAACTACGAAAAGAAAAAGTCAGAGTTTCAGGAAGAAATAGAAAAACGAACACAGGAACTTAAAAATCTTCAGCAGAAAAAGCTTGAATACGAAAAGAACGGTAATGACAGTCAGGCTTTAAGACTCGAAGCAGAAATTACAAAGAAAACTGATTATCTTACAGAATATACAAATGCCAAAAACGTTGAGCTTGAATCAATGCTTAAATCTCTTGAATCAAGTGATGACTTTTATAAAAAACTTTACAACACCCTTGGCCAGATTGCCGAAAGCGGCGGTTACAGTATGATTTTGAGTCTTCAGGCTTCAAACTCTATTTTGTGGTACAGCAATTCTGTAGATATAACAGATCAGGTAATACAAAAACTGGGCCTTTAGAGCGACAAATGGCAGACAGTGAAAACCTTACACCAATGATGATTCAGTACCGCTCAATAAAAGAGCAGTACAAAAAAGAAGTTGTATTTTTCCGTTTAGGAGACTTCTACGAGATGTTCGATAACGATGCCGTAGAAGTTTCTCGTCTTTTAAATTTAACATTAACACATCGTGCAAGTCAGAAAATGTGCGGCATTCCATACCATGCGGCAAAGGTTTATATTGCTCGCCTTTTACGCCTGGGAAAAAAAATCGTTATATGCGAACAGGTTGGAGAGATTCCTCGTGGTGGTAAGGGAATAACTGAACGTAAGGTTGTAGAAATTATTACACCGGGAACTGCAGTAGAAGCAGAATATCTTGAAGGAAACAGGGCAAATTATCTTGCAGCGCTTTCTGTTGTAAAGGGGCGGGTTGGTTTTGCTTTTATTGATGTAACTACTTCTTCTTTTAAGGCCACCTCCTGGCCTGCAAACAAAATGGGAGAAAACTTTGCAAAGGAATTAAACCGGGCTGGGCCTAGAGAATTACTGCTGCCACTCTCCTTAAAAAATAATGATGACATTCAAGGTGTACTTGCCGGTAGAAGTGAAATTGCAGTTTCTTATTATCCGGACTGGGATTTTAATATTGAGTTTTCATACAAACGTCTTTTACAGCAGTTTAATACCTTGTCGCTAAAATCTTTTGGGTTAGAAGAGACAGATGCAGAAATTGCTCCCGCAGGCTTTTTGCTTGATTATCTTGATAAAACTACAAATACAAAAATTCCCCATATTACCGAAATCATAAAATATTCAGACTGTGATTTTCTTATTATGGATGATTCTTCCCGCCGCAATCTTGAAATTACAGAAAATATGCGCGACGGAACTTCATCCTATTCTTTAATTGAATGTGTAAATTATACAAAAACTGCAATGGGAAGCAGACTTTTGCGAAGCTGGCTTATGTTCCCCCTTACAGACTGCAATGCCATTTATACAAGGCAGGATAGAATTACTTCTCTTTATGAAGACAGAGATGTTTTAATTAAACTTCAGACAGATTTATCTGTAATACTTGATGTTGAGCGTCTTGCAGGACGGGTTGCAATGGACAGAGCCCATCCAAAAGATTTACAGGCCCTGCGTTTAAGTCTTGAGTCTTGGGCAAATATAAAGGAATATCTTACAGGTTACGATTTTTCATTTATAGAATCAGAAACTTCAAATGCAATTATAGAGCTTATTCAAAACTCAATTCTGGACGATCCTTCAACGTCTCTTACAGATGGCGGTATCATAAGACCGGGATGGTCAGAGGAGCTTGATCACTGGCGGCAGATTCATGACAACTTTAATAAAGTCCTTGAAGCTTACGAAGAAGAAGAGCGTGATAAAACCGGAATAAGCACTCTTAAAATTAAATACAATAATGCAAGCGGATACTTTATTGAAGTTTCAAAAGGAAAGCTTTCTGCCGTTCCTGCTCATTTTATTATGCGACGTGCTTTGGTTAATGGAGACCGCTATACTACCGAAAAACTTCAGTCTCTCGAAATGCAGCTTAATGAAAGTTCTACAAAAATCCTTGAGCTTGAGCGCGATTTATTCCTTGAAGTTCGTGAACAGATTAAAAAACATATCCAGTATCTTTTGCAGCTTGCAGACGAAATTGCAACTACAGATGTTACAGCTTCTTTAGCTTTTGCTGCGATCCAGAATCGCTGGGTTCGGCCTCAAATAGACAATTCTACAGTTTTTGAGATTACAGAAGGACGACATCCTGTTGTAGAAGCTCATTTACCAAGCGGAGAGTTTGTTCCAAATGATGCAAAAATCAGTGCAGACCCAAATGATGGCATCCCCGCTTTTGATTTAATTACCGGACCAAACATGGCTGGTAAAAGTACCTATCTGCGCCAGAATGCTTTAATTGCACTTTTAGCTCAAACAGGTTCTTATATACCTGCTGTAAAAGCCCGCATTGGCATTGTAGACCGCATTTTCTGTCGTGTAGGGGCTAGTGATAATCTTGCAAAAGGAGAATCTACCTTCCTTGTTGAAATGATGGAAACTGCAAATATCCTTCGTGCTGCTACAAACCGTTCCCTGGTAATTATGGATGAAGTAGGCCGCGGAACTTCTACCGAAGATGGTCTTGCAATTGCCCGTGCTGTGTCTGAATATCTTTTAGATAATGTAAAATGTAAGACTATGTTTGCAACACATTATCATGAACTTACAAGAATGGAGCATGAATCGCTTCAAAAACTCTGTCTTCAGATAAACGAAGAAAACGGCAGTCTTGTATTTATGCGTAAGGTAATTCCCGGCATTACAGAAAATTCTTATGGTATTCATGTTGCAAAGCTTGCAGGCTTGCCTCAAAGTGTAATTGACCGGGCAAATGTAATACTTCAGCATATTCAAACAGTTGCCGCCGATAAGCCTGTTATGGAATCTGATATTCCTGATATTTCTATGTCACAGCCTCAAATTACAAATACACCGGGGCTTTTCAGCGATGAAGAAATAATTATTTCCGAAATCCTTTCCTGCGATACAGATAATATGACTCCAATGGAAGCCTTAAAAATGCTTTCAAAGTGGAAAAATGAACTTTTAGGAAAATAAAAGTCAGTCCCTGGGCCTGTCGAAGGTAAAAAAATAAAAAAAAATCAAATTTCTTCTCAAAAAACTTCCCATTTTCGAAAATTAATTCGTTAACTATAGTGATGAAAAAAATTTGGTATCTTGTAAAGCTTGGAATTAAAGCTTTTCTTAGACTTGTATTTGCCTTGATATCCGGCGGAGAAGAATGTGTCGTTTGCGGGAAGAAGGCATTTTTGTACCCTCTATGCAGGGATTGCAGAAAAGAATATCTTTCCATCAAAGACCGTGAGCTTTTTCAAGGCCGTTGCCGCATTTGTGGAAAAGAATTGCTTTCGACTCAAGAAACCTGTTTTGATTGCCGCATAAAACCTGTCGTTGAGCATGTGGATAAAATGCTTCCTATTTTTCCTTATAGAATCTGGAATAAAGAGCTTATGTTTATGTGGAAATCGCAGGAAATCAGAGCTTTATCCTTGTTTTTTGCAAAGATACTTGATGGAGTACTTAAAAAACTGGGGGTAAAGGTAATAATTCCGGTTCCTCCTCGCAAAGGTAAACTACAGGAAAAAGGTTGGGATCAGATTGATGAATTATGCAATCTGCTCGAATACATTTATGGTTTTAAGATTCTGAGGATTTTGGAGCGAGCAACAGTTATACAGCAGAAAAAACTAGGCAGAGAAGGGCGCCTGGAACAAATTGGAAAAGCCTATAACCTTGTTTCGCCTGAAAAACTGCAGAAATTATTAAAACCATTCGATGGAAAGCTTCCAAAAGAGGTAATTTTGCTGGACGATGTCTGCACCACCGGCGCCACCCTGGAAAGTTGTTCCATTCCACTAAAGGAGGTGAATATAGAATCAATAATAGGAATAACGCTGTTTATTGTAGATTAAAAAACAAATTAATAGGCGGGTCCCAGCGAGACGCAAAGCTTACCAAGTTTTCTTCGAAAACTTGCGGAAAAAAATGTGGTTCTCTGCGTGAGCATTTTTTTCATACATGATTCAGGGCTTCCGCATTATAAATATTAAAATAAAATCTAGTGGCGCGAAGGAACAA
>CAMNDY010000022.1 GCA_946535985.1 uncultured Treponema sp.
AACTTCGGTGCTGTAGCTCATCTGGATAGAGCAGCTGCCTTCTAAGCAGCAGGTAGACGGTTCGAGCCCGCCCAGCATCATATTTCTTGTTAATTATTCAAAACGTTTGCGTCTATTTTTACACGACCAAGGAAATGAATAGAACTTTGATTAAAATCCCAGTTATCATCTGGCTGTTCAAAAACACCAAACATTGATACATAGAATATATTTTCTTCACCTTCATCCTGTTTTTCCAGAAAACCCTTTGTGTCCACTGATGAAGCATTTTCAGTAGAATGAGAAACCATGGGATTTTCGTCATTTTCACCTTTTCTACCAAAATCAAAAGTTTTACCAGTCATGCGAACAGGTACACCAACTTTTTTTCCATCTACTGAAATACTTGCAGAATACTCTTCGATATCAAAATAATTGGTAAGGCGTATTTTAACGTTATGAAATTTATCATTTAGCAAATCAAATGTAGTAAAAGAAGTATCTCCTTCTTTAATATAACACAGCTGCTTATAACCGTAGGTATCCCTCATATAAGAAAATGAATATATTTTACCGGAAGAATCTTCGGATTTACTTATAAGAGAACTTTCTTCGGAACTAACCTTCTGATCATCATTATAAATTTTATAATAAATATAAGCCCTGCCTGTTTCACCTGGATTATCAAGCTTACGAACAGAAAAAGAAAAATCACAGGTTTCAAAAGATGATTCTACATTAGGCAGGTTGTTTACAGAAAAAGGATCCTCTAAAAAAGTAATTGTATCCAGCCCGCAGGATATGTTAAAAAAAGAAAGGCAAATGGCGAACAAAACGAGAAAAAATAATGATTTTCGTTTGTTGCTATCTGCCTTTTTCAATTTTTATTTTGCCTTCAAAAATAGAATTATTCAGCTTTTCCCTGTGACTGAAGGTCAATAATTCTTGTTTTAGCAAGATGGCTCCAGTCATCATCAGAAGATTTGTCATTCAAAGCTTTATATGCTTCTACAGCACCTGCATAGTCACCCTGAGCTTCAAGAACGCGTCCAAGGCTGAAGTATGCATGAGAAGCCATTCCAAAATCCTCTGTTTCGGCAGCAGTTCTGTAAGCTTCTGCAGCTTCAGAAAGCTTTCCAAGTTCTTCGTAGCTTGCAGCCATATTAAAATAACATACAGGAGCTGTGTAAGATTTTTTACCCTTTGCAATAGCAGCCTTATAGTAAGAAACAGCATTTTCATAATCTTTAAGAAGATATGAAAGTTCTGCACTAAGCATATTAGCTCTTACACCGGCAATTCCGCCCTTTTTTGTATATGGAGCAAGATTTTCTACACATTCAGTTGCACGCTTTTCAATTTCTGCATCTTCAAGACTATTTGAAGAATCCATCATTTCATAATAAAAGTTTTCAACAGCAGCAAGGTCCTTTTTTGAAGCAGAAGAAATTGCAATAACTGTCGAAACAAAAGCTATAACAAGAACAAGAACTACAATGAAAGAAATAAGTACAGGCTTTCTGTTTTTTTCAAGAAAACCATTAAGTTTTGCACTTGCAGTATTTTTCTCTGTTTTTTCTGACATATAATTAACCCCAATTATAAATTTTTCTATTTACTTACGGATCTGCAATTCGTCTATAAGGCGGATTACGTAAGTCCGTTGTATACCAAGCACCTTTGCCGTTTTTGTCTGATTCCAGTTATTTTCTTCAAGAATCTTTGTAACATAGCTTTTCTTAAAAGCATTAACGGCTGTTTTCAAGCTCTTATCCTCGCCTGTTTCAACAGAAGGAAGAGAGTCTGCCAGAGCAATTGCCATATCGGAAGTTTTTATATAAGGAGGCTCCCCTACAATAAAAGCTCGCTCAACGGCATTTTTAAGCTCTGCTATGTTTCCAGGCCAGAAATAATTTTTCATAACTTCCAGAGCTTCTTCCGAAAAACCTTTGAACCCCACTCCCGAAACTGTTGAAAGTTTGGCAAAATAGTAGTCCGCTATAGGAAGTATGTCGTCCTTACGCTGGCGCAAAGGAATCATATTTACAGGAACAGTGCTCATCAGCTGGTATAAATCCTGCAGGAACAAGCCCTGTTCTATTTTGTCTTCAATATTCACTTCGGTAGAAAAAATAAAACGAATGTTTTTTCGTTCTTCCCTGACACTTTTTAAAAGTACCAGTAATTTTTCCTGAAGCGGTGCAGATAAATTATCTGCATTGCTGATAAAGATAGTTTTTCCTAAGAAATCAAACGAAGGCAGCAGAGAGATGAGTTCAAAAAAACGCTCAGTCTCACGTTCGGAATAAACACGGCAATTGTGTTCAAAGAAATCTTCGGGATTGTTTTTTCCCTGAAGATGAACCAGAAAAGCAAATTGCCTTCTTCCTGTTCCCTTTTCACCTTTAAGCAGGACACTTGCATTGTTTTTGCAGAGCACCGTAGAAATTTTCTTGAGCTCTTCAATAAACTGACTTTGACCTACCAAAGAATCAACACTGCAATATTCTAAATTTCTCATTCCCGCCCCTTAAAAAACTTAGAATTAACAAAACGCATTGCAGATCGAATCAGACGAACATACAATGCGTTTCCTTACAGAAAAATTATAATATCAGCAAGAAATATTAGTCATTTTTCTTTGTATTCAAAAGGTCACCCAGTGTGTAAGCTCCATCTCCGTCATCATCATTATTTGACATGTACTGAGAGATTTCGTCACGCTGCTGTTTTCTCTTGAATTCACGAACAGAAAAAGCTACTTTCTCTTTTTCGGTGTTTACATCAACTACGTATACGTTGATTTTGTCACCTACTTTATATTTTGCAACAGCTTCTTCAAAAGGAACATCCTTTTCTTCGCTAAGGTTAGCCTTATTTACAAGACCTTCAATTCCGTTTGGAGCTTTTACAAAAAGACCGAACTCTGTAATAGAAGTAATTTCTCCTTCCAAAGTAGAACCCGGTTTATACTGTTCTGCAAATTCTTTCCAAGGATTTGCAGTAACCTGTTTCATACCAATCTTGATTTTGTGTTCTTCAGGATTGCATTCAATTACAACAGCTTCAATTTCCTGATTTACAGAAAGTTCGCTGCCAGGATGCTTGATTTTCTTTGTCCATGAAATATCATCTGCGTGAAGGAAACCGTCGATTCCATCTTCAAGCTGTACAAAAGCACCAATATTAGTAACTTTTACAACCTTACCGGAAACCTTAGTTCCTACAGCATAGCGTTCTGCAATTGAATCCCAAGGATTAGCCTGTGTCTGCTTAAGACCAAGAGAAACACGACCATTCTGAATGTCGTAACCAAGAATCATTACTTCAACTTCGTCACCAACATTTACCATGTCGCCAGGCTTATTGATTTTCTTTGTCCATGAGAACTCAGAAATATGAACAAGACCTTCAATTCCCTTTTCAAGTTCAACAAAAGCACCAAATTCTGTAAGCTTTGTTACCTTACCCTTTACAATATCATCAACATGATATTTGTCTTCAAAGTGTACCCAAGGATCTTCTGTAAAGTGCTTGAGAGAAAGATTAATTCTCTTTTCTTCAGGATCAAGGCGGATAACCTTAAGCTCAATTTCCTGACCTTTTTTAACAAAGTCTTTTGGACGAGCTACATGACCCCAAGACATATCGTTGATATGGAGCAAACCGTCAAAGCCACCCAAATCGATGAAAGCACCAAAGCTTGTAAAGCTCTTAACGGTACCTTTTACAGTGTCACCAATCTGAACTGAATTAAAGAAGGCATCGCGCTTTTCGTTGATTTCTTCTTCAAGGAACTTGCGGCGGTTAACCACAGGATTAAGTTTATTATCTGAATAAAGTCTTTCGATATAAAACTTGGATTTTGTTCCAAGCAGTGATTCAGGCTTTTCAACTTTTTCTGCGTCAGCCTGGCTGATTGGCAGGAATGCCATACGGTCAACACCAAGGTCAACTTCGTAACCACTCTTTACAACCTTTGCGATTGTACCGGTTACAGGAGTCTTATCCTTGTAAGCCTGCTGAATCTCTTTTAAATAACGCTTTGAATCAGCCTTTTTCTTAGAAAGCACAGGACCACTAGAATTGTGACCTGTCAACAACGCCTGAACCTTATCCCCTTCTTTCGGCAGATCGTCTGCGAACTCCTCTACAGGGATTAAACCCTCTGATTTGTCTCCAATATCAACATAAACATAGTCGTTTGTAATCTGTACAACAATACCTTCTACTAACTGACCTGCCTGTGGTGCATTGAATTCTTTGAGGGACTCCTCTAATTGTGTCTGAAAGTCGCCCTTGGAGTTCTGAGCTTCTTCCTTTTCCACTTCCATTTCTTCCATTGTATAACCTTTTGTTTATGAAATTTGTCTTTCTATTATCGCACAAACTTCTTCAATCGTCAAGTTAGAAGTATCTATATATAGTGCGTCAGGGGCAATCTTTAAAGAACCCTCTTTTTTGTTTTTATCCATTTCGTCGCGTTTTTCTATAGCTTCTTTAATCTCTTCAAGAGTCATATCGCTTACACCCTGGTCAAAACGCCTTTGGGCACGTACCTGAGCTGAAGCATCCAGATAAACCTTTATCTCTGCCATTGGGAATACAACAGTAGTCATATCACGGCCTTCGCAGACAATATCCAGACTCTTTGTAATCTGGCGCATAAGATCATTTACCAGGTGACGGATTTCTACAATTGCACTAACCTGACTCGCATTGGCAGTTACACGGTCGTCGTGAAGGCGGGCAGTAACATCTGTGCCGTTTAAGATAAAATGACCTTCTTTTGTATATTCAATCTTCTGTTTGCGGCAAAAATTCAGAGTTGCAGTTTCGTCCTTATAGTCTATTCCTGCATCAAGCACAGCCATTGTAAGGGTTCTGTAAAAGCCACCGCTGTTCAAAAAAGTTAAGTCGTGTTTTTCTGCCAGCATTTTGGCGATTGTACTTTTTCCTGTTCCAGCAGGTCCGTCAATTGCGATTATCATATTTATCTCCTATGAGGGCGGAGCCCCGCCCTACGCCTCAAAGCCAGAGGCTTTTCGTCTACCCCACCCAACGGGGCTCAAACGCCGCCCCGTAACGCCCGGCTCTTTTCATTCAAAAAAAAAGCTCAACTCTCCTTGTCTTTTTTACAGCTTTAATATACTATACATATTACAGGGTGTCTGTGACAAAATACGACAAAGCAATTTTGATTATTGCCATTATCGCACTTGTTATAGACCTGCTCACCTTCCTAATAAAATAGGACTTAAGAGCATGAAAAAGCCCGCCTCTTAGCTACCAACTTCGGACGGGCTTGTAACATTAGCTACGGAGGCGGTCGCTCAACTGCTTTGCGTCCCCGTTCTGTTTAAATAATATACTGTTATAGTGTTTTCGTCAACTTTTTAATTATTCGTTAAATAATTAGTCAAGAACCTTTGAACTTCTGCATATTTACGAAGAATTGCATTATTTACTACAGTACCGTAATAATCATATACTTCATACTTGCTCGTTGATTCATTAAAAAAAGAACCTTTAAATTTATCTGTTTCTGAAACAACAACAACATCTTTATAGACTACTTTTTTATCTTTTGTATCATAAACATATATTTGATATTCACCAGAAAAATTTAATGTTGTTTCAGCTGGTATGGCATAACAAACAGCTCCAAGCACTGCAGCTCCTAAGCCAACTCCAACCATAACTTTTCCAGGATCTCTTAATCCCAAGTAATTATCTGGATCACTTACAATCCAAACACTACCTCCACTCATTACCCCTGCTCCAGTACCTAATAAAATAGCACCTGGCCAAATCCAATTATCTTTTACAGTTCCTCCTAAATGATTTTTATTAACCTCTACAAATGTTACAAAACGCTTATCACTTTTATATAATTCCAATTCTTGTAATGAATAAATCCCAAAATATGAGAATGATTTATCATATGCAACATTAGATTTTTCCAGAACATTTCCTAAATTTTTCAAAGAAGAATCTGTCTTATAAGTTTTCCACAAATCAAAATCTGATGGAAATGTATAAGTTTCCCTTGTCCATGTGCCAGAAAGCTTTATTGATTCACCGTTACCTGTAGATAAATTATTAGCATCAGCTTTAAATCCAATAAACTCTAAATCAGGAGAATCTTTCTGTTGAAATTCATTTGGAACTTCAACAGAAACCTTTTTATCAAAATTCATTACACTGGCACAACTCATAAACAAGAATGCAAGCATACAAATAACACAATAGAAATAATTCTTTTTCATTATATCCTCCAAAATATTACAACTGTAACAAATTATAAAACACAATAATAAATATTACAACTTAAATATTTTCTAAATAACAATATTTCAATTGTGATAAAAATAGATATGGGTTTTTGGCAGAATGTTGAAGATGAATGTGAATATCTTGGTATAACCAGAAAAGAACTGGCAGAAAAAGCTGGTTTTTCTGTTCATACAATTTCAAATGGTATTAAACGAGATGGTATGCCTGCAGCGGATCTGGCATTAAGAATTTCAAGAGTTTTGAACGTTCCTTTAGAGAAACTTTTAGGTGTAGATAAACCTAATGATATTTCAACAATTTCAGAATCAGAAAAGCAAAAACAAGATAAAAAATTATTTACAAAATACTTGCCCATAGTACAAAAACTTAACAAACTTGAAGAAGAATCTAAAAAGGCTGTTTTTACAATTATTGAGCAACTTAAATAATCAGTAATCAATAAAACTTATTTATCACGAATAAGAAACAAAACTATTCTACGTATATTGTCCAAATTTTGTATCATGAGAAAGAAAAACAAAGAAAATCAACGCTATACAAAATAAGGCTTTGAGTTTCTGCTTTATTGAAAAATTTTTATATTTTCTTCAACTCTTCATCATAAGTCTTTAGCTCAAGGCCATTGCGGCGGGCAAGCTCAAGATAAGAAGCATCGTAATAGGATAGATTATAGGCTTCTGCAAGGTCAAAAATGCGGCTACGGATCTGGGCGTCGGGCTGAGGTTCTGTGTAAATGGGAAGCTTTTGCAGGTCGTAAAGAATGTCCATGGCATCTGCCTTAGAAATGCCTCCGGTACTCCTGCGCGTTTTTGATAGAATGGCATTGTAAATTTCGTACCAGAAAAGTTGAGGGACATAGAGCTGGCCGTTATTTAAGAGGATACTTTCTATATCGCTTACACAGCCTGATAATTCATCTGAGCACAGGCCATTCAAAAGATAGGCGACCATAAAAGAGGTATCTACGACAAAACACGGGAAAGATTTAGTATTTTCGGCCTGCATCCTTGAGCTCCTTTATATCTGAAAGAGACATTGGTTTGTCTGCATTTGCAAGGGCCTTTTCCTGCAACTTTTTTGATCGTTCAAGAATGCGTTTGTGGGCATCAAAGGCCTCCTGATTCTGCACGGTTTTTACTCCCTGAAGAACAGCTACCTGCTTACCATTTTTTGAGATATTAAAAACTGCGCCTTCCTGAACCTTGCGTACAAGCTCTGCAAAATAGGTTTTGGCATCAAAAGAACCAATGTTATAAACATTACCAAAAGCTGGTGAAAAATCAAAAGCCATAGCTCACCTCCTCGAGTATTTAATTTCTATAAATAATTTAACATCAGAGGTGGGAATTGTCAACCAGTTTTTCAACTAGTTTTTTTTTTTATTTATTGTTACAGGTCATTTTGGACATAAGCTTATGAAGATTCTGCAAAAGTTCAGCCCCTTCGTCCAGGCTCATAAGATTATGGCACATCATCTGCTTTGGAACCTCAAGGCATTTTTTGCGGAGGTTTTTGCCGGCAGGTGTGAGCTTTACATAAACGGTGCGCTCATCTTTTGTACTTCTTGTTCTTGTTACAAGCCCCTGCCCTTCCATTTTTTTAAGCAGAGGTGTAAGGGTTCCTGAGTCAAGAAAGAGTCTTGCACCAAGTTCCTTTACGGTAACATTGTCCCTTTCCCAGAGAGAAAGCAGTGTTATATAGGAAGTATAAGTAAGCCCCAGCGGCTCAAGAATCGGGGCATAGAGTCTTATAATTTCTTTAGAACAAACATAAAGCCCAAAACAAAGCTGATTATCCAGTGCCAGGGGATTAAAATCTGATGTATTTAATACCTGATCTTTATTTTCACTCATAATTACACCTCTTAATAAAATCTGTGTATCAGTATTTTAAATACTTTATAATGAAATCTGGCGCGAAGGAGCAAAAACAGCGTTGCGAAAAGACTCTGAAGTGCTGCCGCATGAGCGGCAACGTATATAATTCCAAGGCACTTCAGTGTCTAGCGGGCTAGCCTCGCCTTCGCAACACAGTTGCTCGGAGACTCGCTCAAAATGCTCCACTGGAGCATTTTGCCGGCTAGTGCCGTCGCTCGCTAGGTTTCGCAATGATGTTTTTGCGACTGGGAGCCAATTCTGACTGAATTATTTACAATACTGATACATAAATTTTATTTATATTGTACACAATTTAATTGACAAAATCAAGATTGTATATTATATTTATATCAGATTTTAATTGTGTACAATTTAATCTAAAACAAGATAAGCGAGGTATTATTATGAGTATTTATGATTTTTCTGTAAAGGCAAGAGACGGAAAGGATGTTTCCATGAGTGACTACAAGGGAAAGGTTCTTTTAATTGTAAACACGGCAACAGGCTGCGGTTTTACTCCCCAGTACAAGGGACTTCAGGAACTCTACAACAAGTACAAGGAACAGGGTTTTGAGATTCTTGATTTTCCATGCAATCAGTTTTTGAACCAGGCACCAGGAACAGATGAAGAAATTCACACCTTCTGTACAGGCCGCTTTGGCATTACTTTCCCACAGTTTTCAAAGATTGATGTAAACGGAAAGAATGCAGATCCTCTTTACGAATATCTTAAAGAACAAAAGAAAGGCAGCATTGGTCCAAGAATCAAATGGAACTTTACAAAGTTTCTTGTTGCAAAAGACGGCACTGTACTCAAAAGATTCGCCCCTCAGGACACACCCGAATCTATTGATGCAGACATTGCAGCAGCTCTTGGAGCTTAATCAAAAAGCTTCTTTTTAGGGTTGTATTTATACCTGAACATTCCGTCTACGTCGGAATATTGTTCGTTTCCACACCATAAGGTAGAAAGGTCATCAAGATTGTAGATTACACTGTGAATTGTCAAAACAGTATCATCTGCCTTACGGTCTGGACGGAGAGTTCTCTGGGCAACCTTCTGCAAGAGCTTCATTGCAGACATTTCATCTTCAAACACAGCTCCGTTTCTTAAAAGCTCATCATACATAATATTATAACGGTCATAACCGACCAGAGCCTTGTCATTGTATTCGGCATAGTAGCCCGGCTGAATAATAAAGTTTGTTACCCACTGAAAACCTGCTTCTCCTTCGCGCTGGCCTATATGCTGATCCTTATCATTATAAGTTACAGTAAGCTTTCGCAAAGATCCGTCGCCGTCTAGGCCGTTAGAAGCATTTACCCATTCAAAAATAGCGCTTCTGCCGGATTTATCTGCAACCATAATATGAAAGGAAGTTCCGGCTGAATCATGCATATCATAAGACTGGGCAAACTTTACTGCATCATCAATTGAATCTGCATAATCAAGAATCATTCTTATTAAGGCAGTGGGCGAAATATCCGGCAATTCTGAATTCTGATCTGTGGCAACAATATTTTTACCATCCCCCTGGTAAGTCATATAAATTCCACAGCTTACGCCTGCATCATTTATACCATCTAAAGGAGCATAAGGTGCAGCAAGGCAGTAGGCCTTAGAAATAAGATTATCTACATTCCTGTCCGGAGAAATATTTATAAAGGATAAATCTACTGTAGAAATTGACGCATGACGGCTCTTATTGCCTTTTACACGAACTATACAGGTATTTGTTGTATAAAGGTCATAATTGCGGGCAAAAAGACGCTGACCATCAGACTTTTTTGCAGTAAAAGAAGAACAGCCGATTTTTGAAGTTTTGATGCTAAGATTTAAAAGGCCTTTAGTCATCTTATTCATAATAAAATCTAAAAGCTCCCGGTCGTTTTTTGCTCCACCTTGGGCAAGATAATCTTCAAAATAATAATTCCCCTTAAAGGTCATCTGATAAATTCCACCCTGAAGGGTATTTTCGACTCTGGGCTTACGAAGTTCAATGGAAGAAATTGCAGAAATTTCATTTCTGAAAACAAATGATAATACTGCAAGGGCAAGAAGAAATAGTGCAATAATTGCAGCTAAGACAAGGGAGATAACTTTTAATACTTTTTTCATTTTTATTTCCTTTTTTAATTTGATTGGGCTAAATCAATAAGCCCCTGCACTTCTCGGGGAGTAAGATCTCTGTGCTCTCCGGGGCGCAGGTCATCAAGATTTACATTGCCTATGCGAACTCTCACAAGAGAGCGGGTTCCAATATTCTGACTCTCAAGCATTTTTCGGATTTCGCGGTTTTTGCCTTCTATAAGGACTATTTTAATTTTGCGGGGTTTGAGCACCTGGCAGCGTACGCATTTATAAAAGACATTGTCTATTCGTATGCCTTTTTCCAGCAGACGGGCAGTTTCTTCGCTTACATCCTGGCTTGTTTCTACTATATATTCTTTTTCTATCTGGCTGGATGGATGGCTGAGTTTTGCGGCAAAGTCTCCGTCGTTGGTAAAGATAATCATTCCCTTAGAATACATATCCAGGCGGCCAACATTGTAAAGCCTTTCCTTATAGCTGTCACGGAGGAGATCTGCTGCAACCTGACGGCCTTTTTCGTCGCTGGAAGAACAGACAAAGCCTGCGGGTTTATTTAAGAGTACGTAGCATTTGCGGGCTTCCAGATGAATTGGCTTTCCGTCTACGCAAACCTTATCTTCAGGTCCTACCTTTGTTCCAAGTTCTGTAACAACACTTCCATTTACAGTAACACGACCATCTAAGATGATTTGTTCTGATGCACGGCGACTTGCAACACCGCAATGAGCAAGAAAAGCCTGGAGGCGTGTCTGATTTTGAGAAGCATTACTATCTTGCAAGTTCGAATCTCTCCTGATCGTCTTCGTCCAGCTTTGGAAGTTCTGATATTGAATTAAGCTGGAATAAGCGGAGGAATTCCTTGGTTGTTCCAAAAAGTGTTGGTCGGCCAGGGGCTTCTTTTTTTCCAACTTCTTTTATGAGGTTTCGCTCCATCAAAAGACGGATCATATTATCTACACCTACTCCACGGATTGCTTCAATTTCGGCACGGGTGATTGGCTGTGAATATGCAATAATAGATAGGGTTTCCAGAGCGGAGCGGGAAAGTCGGCCTTCTTTTTTAGAACCGTATTGTTCTTTAAGCACGCTCCAGTATTCCTTTTTAGGTACTAAAGCCCAGCCACCGGTAATCATTACCAGCTCTATTCCTGAGTTTTCGGCACTATATTTTTCTTTAAGATTTTCAATACATTTTTCGGTTACTTCATCAGAAAGCTGGGCCTTATTTGCAAGCACCTTAGCGGTTATTGGTTCGCTTTCCAAAAATAAAACAGTTTCGCACAAAGCAGTTTCTTTATTAAAATCCATATTCATATCCTAAGTGAGTTTATAATAATAAAAAAACATCATACAGTCAAATTGAAAAAGAATGCAATCTAATGGGAAAAAATTGCTACCGGTCGGGTAACGGATTTGCAAAACCGGCGGTTCACCGCCTACGCGCTGAAGTGCCTTGTAATTATATACATGGCCGCCTTGCGGCCGCACTTCAGAGCGTTTTTGAAATCCGTTCCCCTCCCTCCCGCAATTTTTTCCAATTGGATCCGATAATATTTTTTTTCAATTAGATTTTATTTTTTATTTCACTTAGGATCTGATATGGTTTTTAAGTCGAATTCCCGGGGTTTTAAAGGTCGGGTTGGAACTACAGAATATTTAACAGGTAATTTGTTGAAAACAAAGAATTAATCTGAGTTTTGAAAAAAATGCGGAGCGGAGGTTCACATTTTGCGGAACGTCCTCTTCTTTTAGTGGAGCAAAATGTGGTTCTTCGCGGGAGCATTTTTTTCAAAACTCCACAAGAATAAATATTTTATTAGAATTAATTACTTGTTAAATCCTCTTCTGTAGGAACGTAGCCGGAATTGTCTTCGCGGGCGCAGATTTTTATGTCGCCGAAAAGCTTATTCTGGAAAATGGTAATCATTTTGAATTTAACAGCTTCAAGAATGGCCATGAAGGCACAGATAACGTCCATTTCGTTTCCGCGGCGGGTGAGGAGGTCGGTGAACATACATTCTTTTTTATCTTCGAGAAGTTCGTTCATCAAGGTGATTTTTTCGTTTACAGAAATCTCCTCGTACATATTCAAAATCTTTTCATTTGAATACTGGCCCATCATAGACTTGAAAATTGACTGCATCTGCTGCAGCAATTCCCAGGTATCTATTTCTTCCCACATTTCGTCGCTTTCTTCAAAAGGAAGTACACGTTCTATCTTTTTGCGTTCAAAATTCCATTCAGACTGATCTTCCTGTTCTTCAAGCATAGAGGATAATTTTTTAAACTTCTGATATTCAATAAGTTTATCTACAAGTTCCTGGCGTGGATCTTCTTCGTCTTCGTCGTCCATGTTGAATTCAACAGGCAAAAGCATACGGCTTTTTATATAAATGAGTTTTGCAGCCCAGCTGTAGAATTCCGAAAGATCGCCAAGGTCTGTCTGAACAGCATAATCAAGATATTCAAGATACTGCTCTGTAATCTGTGCAATCGGGATATCGTAAATGTTTACTTTACTTTCGCGGATTAATGACCACAAAAGGTCTAGAGGACCTTCAAACTCTCCTGCCCTATATGCATGTTTTTCTTTTACTGCAACTGCTTCTGAAGTTTTTTCTGTTAATTCTAATGTTTCACTCATAACTGCCACCTGTTCTATTATGCCGCTTCCATCATCAAGCTTAAGATTCTTAAGATAAGCGGTAAATTTTTCCCTAGTTGTAACATCGGCAGAATCTGTTAAAATCTCAAGTGCTGGAACAAGAACAAATGCTCTTTCTGCAATGCGGGGATGAGGGATTTGTAATTCAGGTGTATTTATGGTCTGGTCGCCAAAAAGTTCTATATCTATATCAAGAGGGCGTGGTCCAAAGCGGATTTCTTGACTGCGGTCGCGACCCCACTTTGCTTCAATTTCGTTTACTTTTTTTAATAATTCTTGTGGTGATAAATTGTCGTCTACAAAACCGCATGCAGTCATGTTATAAAAATCATCCTGATCTTCTACATACATTGCACGGGTTTTGTAAACAGAAGAAAAACGCGGAGAGTTCAAAAGGCAGGCAAGGTCACGGCAGGCACACTGAAGAAGTTCCAGCGGTCTTTTTCCATGAAACTCTTTATTTGATCCTAAACCTAAAAGAACTCTTCGCATTTCACATCCTTACAGGCCCCTTCGACAGGCTCAGGGACCACTATGGGCTCAGGGACCACAAAGCTACTCCTGTACCGGTGCTTCTACTTTTGGAGCAGGAGCGGCCTTAGGAGCCTCTGTTACAGGATTTCCTTCCTTGTCTTTAAGCACCTGGCCCGGGAAAACTTCGGCACGAATCTTGTTTTCGATATCCTGGGCAAGTTGAGGGTTACCTTCGATATAGGCAACTGCATTTTCCTTACCCTGACCGATTTTTTCTTCGCCCATTGTATACCAGGCACCACGCTTGTCGATAATTCCGTGTTTAACAGCAGAATCAAGCAGGCTTGCAGACTTAGAAATACCTTTTCCAAAGTAAATATCAATTTCGCACTTGCGGAAAGGAGGCGCAACCTTGTTTTTAACAACCTTTACGCGAACTCTGTTTCCAAGAGCATCTTCATCCCCCTTACCATCGATTGTTTCAATGCGGCGGATTTCGAGACGAACAGATGAATAGAACTTAAGGGCCTGTCCACCAGTTGTAGTTTCAGGATTTCCGAACATTACACCAATCTTCATACGAATCTGGTTGATAAAGACAACGATACAATTTGACTTACCGATTACTGCTGTAAGCTTACGCAAAGCCTGGCTCATAAGACGTGCCTGCATACCCATTACAGCATCACCCATTTCACCTTCAATTTCTTTTTCTGGTGTAAGCGCTGCAACGGAGTCTACAACAACAATATCAACGGCACCAGAGCGGACAAGATTCTCTGTAATTTCAAGAGCCTGCTCACCTGTATCTGGCTGAGAAACCCAAAGCTCGTCGATATTTACGCCAAGATTCTTTGCATAAACAGGGTCCAGAGCATGTTCAGCATCAACAAAAGCTGCAACACCACCAAGCTTCTGAGCCTCTGCAATTGCATGAAGTGCAAGGGTTGTTTTACCGGAACTTTCGGGTCCGTACATTTCGATTACACGACCGCGTGGATATCCACCGATCCCAAGAGCTTCGTCAAGCAGAATTGAACCAGAAGGAATAACATCTATTCCTGTTGCATCTGCCTTGTCGCCGAGCTTCATCAAAGCGCCCTGTCCAAACTGTTTTTCAATCTGCAATCTTGCAGCTTCGAGCGCCTTCAACTTCTCCGAGGTATCCATCGGAGCTGAATTTGTATTTGACATTTTTGCCACCTTCCTCCCACATATAATATGGCGAAAAAAATCGACTTCTTACAAAAATTTTGAAAAATTCTTTAAAAATTTTGCATTTTTTTGCAAAAAAACCATTTTTAACATTTTTTTTATATGAGATTGTCGGGTCGCGCCCGACAATGACATGTTTACTTTAGTCCGTCTTTTATACTCTGGTAGATTGCTTTTCCCTGAAGATAGATTTTTTTATCTTCGGAGCAAATCTTTCCAAGAATCTTTACAGGCTGATCAGGCATGATGTTAGGCGCAGATGCAAATCGTACATTCACAATTCCTTCAACAACTTCACCCGATTCATACCCAACAAGCAGCTGGCAGGAATAAGTTCCGTTTTCGTTCAAAATTGCATTTGTAACTTTACCGCCCCAGCTTACCCAGGCATCAAGATATAACGCAGGCTCTGCTTCGACTGCCGAATAAGACGGATTATCTGTAAGAGTATCAAAAGTAGGTTCTTCAAGATAACTCATAAGAACCCGTGCCTTCTGCTTAATACTTACAGACGCATTTGAATTTAATATTCTGTTTATTTCTACCTGGGCCGCATTATCTCTTCGCGACTGAAAATAATCAACAGCAGAAGTATAAGCACTTGAAATCTGTTTATCGTTAAGAATAAAGCCATAGGTCTGGCCAGACAAATCCTTTTCCTGAGCATTATTCTTTTCTTCTGAAGAAAGAGTAAGCTCGGTAAGGTCGCGGCGTTCACCCTTGTAAAAATTCTTTTTATGAGAAAACAAAGCAAGCACAAGTACAACACCAGCCACAAAACAAACAGCAGGAATAACAAAAGTCATAACCTTTTCGGGATTAATTCCAAGCGGCGGATAAAACTGTTCTATTCTGCCGGTATCAACCCAGCGGCAGATTGTATCATAATCTCCGCGTGTTCGTATAAACTCGATTGCATTTGCAGCAGTTTTATTTCCGGGATCAATATCCTTTATTTCCATGTAATACTGAAGAGCACGATCTGTATCTCCCCTTCTAAGAAAGATAGCAGCCTGACCTAAAAGAAGCCTGGTATCATTCAGTTTAATTTGTCTTGCACGCTGAAAATAAGTTACTGCAGAACCGATGTCACCAACATAAAGACATGAAATTCCCAGCAGAATATAATATTCAAAATTTCCCTCATAAGTTTCTTCTCTGGCTTCGAGAAGCTTTATGGCGGTAGCGAACTTTCTTCTGCGCATGAATTTCCATGCAATTGTTAATACATCCTGTACCATCTGCAAATCCCTTTATTTACAAGGTTATTGTGCATTCAAAAGCGTAAGAATAGCATCAAGCTCTGCATTCAGGGCGTTAATTTCGGCTTTATTTACTTCCGGATCCCCTTCTTCAAGCGCGTCAATCTTATCAAGCAACTTTTGAATATAATCAACCGAAAGCTTATCATTTGCAATTTCAACCTGTTTTGGTTCGGCGCTTTCTTCTACAGCAGCAACATTCTGAACCTTTTGCTCTTCTGCAGGAGTTTCCTGTTTCTTAGGTTCGGCTTTAGGCTCGTTCTTAGGTTCTGTTTTAGGCTCCTCTGCCTTTGCTTCTTCTGTCTTTTTAGGCTCTTTATTCTGATTCTGATTTGCCAGATCCTCTTCTTTTACGGCCTGAATATTCTGAACCTGATTTTCATTCTGTTTAGAAGCAGCTTTTTCTGTTTTTGCTTCAACAGCAGCTTCTCCAGCCTCTTCAGAAACCTCTGCCCCATCAGCCTCTTCTTCTGCCGGCTCCTCAGGTGCAGACAAAGCTTCTATATAAGCAGCGCCACCAGGAATGTCTGTTTCGGCAGCAAGAGAAATATAGAAAACAGAAGATGTTTCCTGCTCCGGTTCAAGTTTTGTTAATGGCCAGTAGATTCCAACTGCAGAGTTATTATATGAAAGAACTGTATCAAATGAGCGGGAAGAATTCATATCTGCTTCCCATTTTCTTGTATCAAGAGTTGTAAAATTTGCAAGAGCTACAGACTGAATATCTGTAATATCTGCGCCGCTCAAAATAATCTGCATGCTTGCCTTTGCATTTTTAGAAGTAAAATATTTTTCATCTTTCATTGAATAATAAGAAACTTCTTTTTTTACAGCGGAACCGTCTGAATAATAAAAATGATGCCTGTCTGTTTCGCCAAGTACAGTATCCATGAGAAGCTTGAGGGCAAACTCATTCTTTTTCTTTGACTGACTCACAATTGTTGAAGTAATTTTGATTGTATCTTCGGCATATCCTTCTTTTGTAGAAATACATTCAAAATCAATTATTACAACAGCAACTTTTTCTATTGTGTATCGCAGCTTTAAGCCTTTAGCAGTCTTTTTAGCAGCAGAAACTACTCCGGAATCATCACAAAGCTTAACAATTTTTTTACCGGCCTTGAGATAAAAGGATGTAGTTGTATATTCATTTGCTGTTGAAAGAACAGGAATTGCTTTTTCTTCTGAATTGAGAACAGAAATTGAGAAAGTTCCCTGCTTTGGACGGGCTGTAAGCTTTATATTTCCAACAGTATTTGAAACAGGACGAATTGATGTAGCAACCCAGCCTGTATAATTCTTTTTACCTTCTCTTCCGGCAGGAGCTGTTGCTTCAACAAGGAAAGAAGACTGTTCTTCTGTTTCTACGACAACAGCATTAACTTCGGTAACTTCCTGCTCTTCTTCGGTTTCAACAGTTTCAGCAAGATCGGTGTCTGCAGAATCAAAAACAACCTCTTTTACACCGTCATCATTAGAGGCACAAGCAGCAAAGAGGAATAATACTGCAGCGGCAACAAGGCCTGTAAATAATTTATTTCGCATCATTCTGGTTACCTCCATCAATCATCCATTGAACAAGACGGGCTTTTTGTTTCAAAAGTTTCAAATCTTCTTCAGTAGAACTTGTTTCTGTAAACACATCCTCTTTTTTTGCAGCAACAATAACTGCCTGTTCTTCATCCGAACGTGCTTCCTGTTCTGCTTTGAGCTCTGCAATCTGATTTTCAAGGTCGCGGATCTGCTCTTCAAGCTCCTGATTTTTTCGCTGAGAATCTACCAGACGCTCTCTTGTTGTATTGATTGCCTCAGAATTATAAAGTCTGAGCTGTTTTTCGTAATCTTCTTTTGCAGCAAGATATTCTTCTCCAGTCTGTTTTAAAAGATAAAGAAGTTTTTCTTCACGAGAACGCTGGGCAATGCTTTCCATTCTGAACTGAGAGGCAGAAACCTTATCACTTTGCGGATACTGTGTGATAATTCTTTCGTAAAGAGTTTCTGCTTCATCATATTTGTAGCCGGCATAAAGGGACTCTGCAATATAAAACAAGGCAGAAGGATAAAGTTCGCTTGATTCATACTGATGACAAAAATCGCTTAAAATGATAATTGCTTTTTCGTAGTCGCCGGTATTATACAAAAGCTTTCCCCGCATATACTGAATGCGTGGTGTATAAATTGAACCCGGATAATTATGCAGGAAGGCTTCTGTATCTTTTAATGCCCTGATTGAATCGTCTGCATAAATTTCGGCAGTGATGAGCATATAATTTGTATCTGCATTATTATTCTGAGGATAAGCTACAGCCTTTCGCAAAAGGAGCTCCGCCGATTCCCATTCTCCGCGGGAAAAAGCCTTACAAGCTTCGAGATATGCAGCAGAAGAAGCATCGCTGGCAAAAAGAAAGCCCGATGCCCCGCAAAAAAGCGCTGCTGCAAATATAATTCCAAGTAGTTTTTTCAAAACAACACCTCTCAGTATTTCCAGTCCAGCTTTCCTGTAAAAAAGCTTGAGCCCGAAACTACAATATCAACTCCAGCATTAAGGACATCAGCAAGAGTTTCGCTGTTGATACCGCCGTCGCAGGAAATAAGATAATTGTATTTTTTCTCTCCCCTAACCTTTTTAAGAGCCGCAATTTTGGCTACACAGGAAGGAATGAGCTTCTGTCCACCCCAGCCGGGATTAACAGTCATTACTAATATAATATCGGCACATTCGAGAATTTCCGACAATGCATCTATAGGAGTTGCAGGACAAATTGCAACCCCGGCCTTTTTTCCTTTTTCGTGGATAAGTTGAATAAGCCTATGTGTATGAGGACTTGCTTCCAGATGAAAAGTAATCCAGTCTGCACCGGCATCGGCAAAAAGCTCTATCTGACGTTCAGGATTTTCTGTCATAAGATGAACATCAAAAGGAAGCTTTGTAAGTTTTCTGATTGAACGAACAACCGGCTGCCCATAAGTGATTTCCGGCACAAACTGACCGTCCATAACATCGATATGAACAGCCGAACCTTTATTTTCTTCTATTTGTTTTATTGCCTTTTCCAGATTAGAAAAATCTGCAGACAATAACGATGGTGCTAAAATTGGTGTTTTCATTTGGAGTATATTATAGTGGAAATTTGGGAATTTTACAATGTTTAAATAAGATTGAAGCTTTTAGAGGGGGATTCAGGCTCCCCCTGCTGATTATTCTTTATTACATTCTTCCTGGAAATTCTGGACGATTTCCTTCGTTTGGACCAAAGTTTTGACCAGAAGAATTGGTATAGATATAGCTTGCTGAAGAAATAGAAAACTCATCTGTTTCGCTACCCATATCCTCTATTTCCGGAAGACTTGTATAAAGTCCCTTATATACAGTTCCACCGCTTACAGCAAGTCCTGTTCTTACAGTATAAGAAGTCCCCAGCTTTATTTGAGGCGAAGATAAAATCATAACTGAACCGGAGCTGGAAGGCAGTGTGTATACAAATACAGGATTATCATCTGCATCTAAAAGGGCCATGGTATTACGCGAAGAACCATAATATTGATTCGAAAGAACTACAGTACTTTGTGAACAGCCAGAAGGTGCACTGTAATTATTTGTTCCAAGTCCTACAAGAAGTCCTCCGTTAATTTTTACAGGATTGTTGTCACAGTCAAAAGCACATTCCGGATCTTTTACTCCTATAGCAACAATTATTCCACCGTTGATTGTAATTCCGGCAGAGCCGTTTGCGTCAATGGCATCATTCTGGGAACTATAAGCATAAAGAGCACCACCATTAATTATTACGTTTCCACCGGCATTAATTGCATCATCTGTACAGTTCAAAGTAATTTCTCCGGCATTAAGAGTAAGATTTGCTTTTGCTTCAATTCCTTCCGGAGAGCATTTTTCTCCTGTTGTGTGATTTTCATAAGGAGTACCTGTGGTTGTTATGTTAATGCTACCTCCGTTTATTTCCACATATGGATTTGGAAGAGAATAAGCAGAATCTTTTAAGAAAGAAGCACAAAGCAGAGAATTATCAGCATTTTGAGTATATTGAGCATTGCCTATCACACTTTCAGAAGCTTTCCAGTGGGCTGTAATTCCTTTTGCAACAGTATTTATTGTAATACTTCCGCCATTGATAATTACAAAGCCGGCGCCAGCAGTATATTCAAGAGTCATGTCGTCTTCATCTGCATCTTCACCTTCGACTTTAATTCCGGTACTTTCATCATCTGTAACAGAGCCTTTTCCTGTAAGCGAAATTGTACCACCATCAATAATAACTCCATTCAAACTTCGCAGACAGTCGCGCCCCGTAGTGCCTTCTACAAGTACATTTAAAGTTACATCTGCAATTCTTATATAATCCTTAGAATAAACTGCATGTTTATAGCCTTTATTTACGACAGAAAGACTTCCACCCTTAGAATCAGAAGTTTCACCTGTAAAAATCAGGGCTCCCTTTGAATAAACAGAACCCTTTTTGTCATCATAAATATCATTAGTCTGATTAAGGACACGTGTATCTGTAAGTGTATTAATTGTATTTGCAGGGACAACAATAAAGGTGCGTTTTTCTGAACTTAATCTTAAGGCAGGTCCAGCGCCATCAGAGCTTGTAATATTAAGATTATTAAGCACAAGTGCAGCATCAGCTTTTTTATTTTTAATAAATACAGTTCCTGTGAAATTTCCAGAAAGAATATACTTAAGTTTGCATGTTCCTTTGTATTGAATTTCAAGTCCGGCAGCACTTTCATCTTCTGCAGAGTTTTCTACTGCATTTATGCTAACATCAGATTCTGAAATAAGGCCTTCAAAAGAAGTCTCCCAGGAATTATCGTTAAAGCTTATAGAAACAGTTCCGTCTGCTTCAAAGTTTTCATATAAATCTTCTTCTATCACGCAAGTTGCCGGGGCAGAACCTGAATATGAATAGTTTTGGGCTGTTTCATTTACAAAATATTCGCCTTCTGTATAAGTGTCATTATTGTTATTAAAATAATCGCCGTTACAGCCCGCAAGCAATAAAGAGACAGATATACAAAGCGTACCCACAAAATATGGAATCATTTTTTTAATAAGATTGATATTATTCATAAAGACCTCCTGCAGGACTTGTACTTTGATTCCTGCGTTACGCTCTAACTTTACACCTTCTGCTTTGGTAAATCTTGAAATGAGTTTAAGAGAATTCTAAGAAAACTCTTAGAAAAAACTTACGGTTTTCTCATTTATTTTTTTGCCTTATGACGTATAATTTGATTATGAGTCTTTTTAAAAGATTTGCTTTTATAATAACAGTTTCTCTTTTTATGGCAGCATTAGCAGCTGCACCGGGGCCTGCTCCCGGTACAGGTCCTGTTACGGGTCCCAAAGGTCCGGAAGGAAATCCGCCTCCCCCGGGTCCACCTCCATCAAAAAATCCACCACCTGCCCCTCCCTCTCCTAAAAATCCCGACAGCATGATGTATTACAGGGGGATGCGTACAGCACAACAGGATATACCTTTAAGCATAACACAGACAAAAGCTTCAAGAGTAAGTTTTGACAAAGTTGAGCTTGAAATAATTTTTAATCAAAGCATTAATCCCCGCTCTGTAAAAAACACCTGTATAACAATCAATGGCGAGGAACTTCCAAAAAGTACAAAATTTGCATTTAACAAAAAGGGTGATACAATCAAATTTGAAGCAGAAGTTCAAAGCAATTTTTGTGAGCTTGCTTTACAAAAAATAAGGTCCTTCGACGGAAGGCTTATAAGCCCAGTAAATCTTTCGTTAGAAATACAAGAGGAAAAGGAATAATGAAGATTCTTGTTGTAGAAGATGATAAAGGAATCTCTGATTTTATCATACCGGAACTGAAACACGAAGGTTATGATACATGCCTTGCAGAAACAGGTAGACAAGCTCTTGAAAAATTCGAAAGTGAAAAACCAGATTTAATTTTACTTGATATAATGCTTCCCGAACTAAACGGACTTGAAGTCCTTCGCCGCATAAGAGCAGTATCCACAGTACCGGTGATATTAGAAACAGCAAGAGGAGAAACTATCGACAAAATAAACGGGTTAAACCTTGGAGCCGATGATTATATTCCCAAACCTTTTGAAATTGAGGAGCTGCTGGCAAGAATAAATGCCCTTTTCCGCCGCATAAGTTTTGCCCAGCCAAAGAGCGACACCTTAGCCTACAAAGCCCTTACCCTGAATCTTGACAGAATGACTTTTACACTTGAAGACAGCGGTGAAATTCCGGTTTCGAAAACAGAGTTTTTACTATTACGCTTACTTGTAGAAAATCACGGAAAAGTTCTTTCACGCTCACAAATTATAGACAGCATCTGGGGCAAGGGGCACTTTATTGAGGAAAATACCGTAGACGTATACGTAGGCTACCTGCGCTCAAAGTTTTCTGACTGTACAAAAACTGAATATATCAAGACTGTCCGCGGCTCAGGTTATATGCTCGACTGATTTTCAAGGAAGAACTGATGAGAAATAAAATAATCAAATCATTTTCAGTAAGACTTTCTCTAAGGTTTATGTTCATTCTATCACTTGCAGTCATTTTTCTTTCACTGGGGGTACTGTTTTTCCTACGGACAATGGTAAGAATGACACAGTTTCAAAACCTGAAAAATGCAGAGGATCAGGTATTTTTAGCTTTTAGCCGGGACAATGAGAATTTCAAGAAGGAAAGTGTGACTCTAACACCGGACATTCCCTATTTTATAACATATATTATCTATAATTCAGAAACTCAAGAAGTAATTGCAACAAATGACCCCTTTCTTCCTCTGCTGAGCGACACTAAAGGAAAAGCAAAAAGATACTATCAGAAGGATTTCTTTTTTGACGGTGACCTTGATATTCTTTATTATTCCACCAGACATGAAAATCTGGTTTTTGCCGTTGCAGAAAATATTGAAAACAACAGTTTTTCCATGATTTTGAAAAAACTTCCCCTTACCCTGCTTTTAATGATTGTACCGATTCTTTTTATTTCTTTTCTCCTGTCGCTTTTTATTACAAAAAACACAATTAATCCGGTAGTCAAAATTACAAAATCGGCACAAAACCTTACAACAGAAAATCTCGACATGATACTGCCTGTAAGCAAGAGACAGGACGAAATAGATGAACTTTCTAAAACTTTTAACAGTCTTTTTATGAGAATCAAAGCAGATTTTGACCGGGAAAGACAATTTTCAAATGATGTTGCCCATGAGCTCAATACACCCCTTACAGTAATTTCGGGTCAGGCAAACCTGCTTTTACGCTGGGGCAAAGAAGATCCTCTTCAACTGGAAAAATCTTTGATGGCAATAAAAGATGAATCAAAGTCCATGCACACAATTATTGAAAATCTTCTGCAGATTTCTAGAATCGAAAGCGGACGCATATCACCACAGATCAGCAAGATTAGTATAGGCGAAGTATTTGAACGGATTCGCAATGAAGCCCAGTCAATAGCAGCTCAGGTAAGTTTTGATATTTCAATAAGCAGCGGCGACATTAATGAAAAAGATTCTGATTCTGTTTTATACACAGACCCCGAAATGCTGCACCAGATACTTACAATACTCATTTCAAACAGTATAAAGTTTGCCGGAGACAAGTGCGCAATCAAGCTTTCTTTTATAAAAAAGGATGGTTTTATAATCATACGGGAAGAGGATAACGGACCCGGCATTTCTGAAGAAGCCCTTCCCCATGTATTTGAACGCTTTTACCGGGCAGATGAAGCCCATATAAGGACAGCAGGCGGTTCCGGACTTGGTCTTTCAATAGCAAAAACACTCTGTTCTGCCATTGGAGCCCAAATCACAGCCGGAAATGCCGTCCCAAACGGAGCCTTGTTTGAAATCACATTAGAATCTCAAAAAAATAAAAAAATAATGCTTGACAGATTAACATAATAGGTGTATAAATCTTGTTCCATTTTTCCTAAATTCACATAATCTTTATTGATTAAAATTCCAAACTCATATATATTTTAATAAGGTGCCTTTTTGGCACTTACGTGCCATGGAAGTTGAGACAGAGAAAGGTTTAAAAGAAGTTCTTCTCTACCTTGAAAAGGCAGATCTTGTGAATGCACGAAAGGCGTTAAAACCTTTGTACGAACAGGAGCTGGGCTGTGAAGAGTTAATCTACACAGACAGATGCTGCACATTCTGGGGAGAAAGCATTATAAGACTTGATGCTATCTCAAATCCATACGAAAAAGGTCAGAGACTGCTTGCAGAATGGAAATCGCTTACAGAATTTCTTTCAAGAGAAAAGTTTGTTTACGAGCCTGCAAGATTTTCTGTTCAAAAAGGATATTTTTCTTCGGCACTCGATTTTTACACTAAGCAGATGGATGAAAAAGATGTATTTCATCGTTCAGAAATCTACAAAAATGCAGGAATCTGTTATAAAAAGCTTGGTGACTATGAAAATGCAAGGACCTGTCTTTCTGAAGCAAATCAGCTTCGTCCAAAAACAGCATCGGTTCTTGCAGAGCTTGCAGACTGTTACTCGCTTTGCGGCGAAGACAGATACGGCAAACTTTTTTTCAGGGAAGCATTTTTTATAGATGCAGACAGTATAGACACAGAGTTTCTTGATTCAGAACTCATCAAGTGTCTTATTGAGAAAACAGAACAAAAAGGCCACACCGGAAGGTCGTTTAAGCAGTGGATACCTGTTTACGGTGTTTTGTGCGGCATTTTTAATATAAAGAGAGAGCTTAATTCACAGGAAGTAGGCAGATTAAAACAGGAAATCTATGCAAAGGAAAACGAATATAAAGATCCTTCCTGCAACACAGACGTTCTTGTCCCACAGCTGCTTAATGATTATTTTTGGCTTATTGACCAATATGTGCTTACACATGAAAACGCATCTCAGGTCAGTGAGGTTTTGCTTAAGATAAAGATTTTGGATCCGTCTATATACGAGGCGTATGTAAAGTAATCATCACCCGTAAAAGGGTTACACAGGAGTATAAATATGGCAGACACTTTGGTTCAGAGCGTACAGGATATGCTCAAAGAAGAAACTTGGACAAGAGCAACCATCAGCGGTTACACACAGAACAATCTTAAAGATCTTGCAGACATTGTAGAAAAAGCAAGAAATGAAAATTGCGTAGATGAAATTCTTGAAGTTTGTGAAGAACATCTTTCACATTCAAAAGACAGTATTATTGCTCTTTATCTTTCGGGTATTTTCTCGCTCCAGAAAGGAATTATTGACAACAACTCCTTAGAAACCCTTGTAGACATTTTCCAGAAGAACCACAAGGAAGCAATCGTAACAAGTCTTTGTGAAAGCATCCTTGAAGACGCTCCTAACAACAAGTTTGCATTGCGTACTCTTGCCGACACTTACATGGCAGAAGACAATCCTAAAGCCTGGGATCTTTACACTCAGATTGTAAAAATCGATTTCCAGGAAGCAGACATTGCCAAGCTTCTTGCAGAACATTTTGCAGATTCTGACAAGGATCTTTCAATCGATTACTACAAAAAGGCAATCCTCCGCTACATCAATATCGGAAACTATAATGCCTGTAAAGAAGTATGGTCTGTTCTTGTTTCAGAAATCCCTGAAGAAATTGAATTCTTCCAGCTTCTCCGCAGAAAAATCTCTAAGGCATTTGGAGAATTAAAGACTACTACCCTCATGCAGGAGCTTTACAACTGGTACAAAGACAACGCTCCTTCTACACCTTCTTACTGGGATACAGCAATTTCAATCCTCAAGCAGAATCTTGAAGTTGAACCAAAAGACACCTGGGCACGTAAAGAAATTACAGACTGCTACAGAGGAAAATACGCTTCTCACAGTCATCTCGAAGACTATATTAAATCTTCTAACCTTACACAGAGCTACCGCAACGTATTCGAAGCAATAAACGACTTTGAAAAACATATTGCTTTTGACAAGGGAAGCTTTGTTTTCCACCGCAACTGGGGTGTTGGTATTATCCGCAAGCTCGAAAAAGATATGCTCACAATCAACTTTGGAAAAACCGGCGGTATTCATGAAATGTCATTAAAAATGGCTGTATCTGCCCTTAAGCCTCTTTCAAAAGAGCACATCTGGGTTCTTAAGGCTACAATGAAAAGAGAAGAACTTGCCAAAAAGGTAAAGGATGACAAAAAATGGGCTCTTAAGATTATCATTCAGAGCTTTAACAACAGCTGCGACTTTAAGAGAATCAAGGCAGAACTTGTTCCTGTAATTCTTACAACAGGAGAATGGACATCATGGAATACTGCTGCTAAAAAGATTCTTGAAACAGATGCAGAATTTGGTGTAAATCCTAATGATATCAACCAGTATATTGTCCGCGAACACGAAATCAGCCCTGAAGAAAAACTTTCTAACGAATTCAAGGCTCAGAAATTGTTCTTTGCACGTATTGAAATTCTTATGAAGTTCTTCAACAGCGACCTTACAGACAATTCAAGCGATCTCTTCTCTGAAATGTACTCATATTTCACAGGCTATCTTAAGAATATTAAAAAGGTTGATGAACTTGTTATTGCATCATACCTTCTTGTAAGAAAATTAAGCGGAATTGACAGACAGTTCCTCTTCCCTGTTAAAGAAACTTTTGCTGATCTTTACAACAGACTTATTGATCCAAGTCCAAGAGAAGTATATGAACTGCTTAAAGATTCAAAGAACACAACCCTTAAAGATGATTTCCTTGAATGCATTAAGATGCTTCCAGACTGGAACGTTCAGTATATCAAGCTCTTCCCGACAGTTCTTGATGAAAAGCTTTTGAATGACCTTATTAAAGGTGGTTTCGAAGCTGATGTTCAGAAATTTGTACGCACAGCCTTTGAACAGTCTAAAGACTACAGAGAAGCAGTTATTTACCTCTTTAAGAACTGCCAGGAAAAAGAATGGTATAAGAACGCCGGAGTTTCTTACGAAAAGCAGCTTATTACACTCATCAACATTATTGAACTTACATTCCGCGAGATTAACAACCACGTAAATACAACAGAAAACAAGAAGCTCAACAAAAACGCTTCTGTGCTTTTATTCAACGATGAATCGCTCTTCAAATATCTTGCAGAAAATGATGAAGAGACTGTTAAAAAGCTCTACACACTTATTGATGATATTGCAGACATTGACCCTAACTACAAGGCACAGACCAGAAGTAAGATTCTTGAAAAATATCCAGACTTCAAGTTCCGTGTATCTGAAGAAAAGACTGTTCAGCCAAAGGGAATGATTGTTACAGCAAAGATGCTCGAAGAAAAGAGGGCAGAAGCAGACCGCATCATGAATATCGAAATTCCACAGAATGCAAAGGATATTGCCGAAGCCCGCGAAAAGGGAGACTTGAAAGAAAACGCAGAATACAAATCTGCAAAGGAAAAGCAGCACATGCTCAACCTTTCTCTTTCAAAGCTTCAGGAAGAGCTCAACCGCGCAACAGTATTCGACCCAACAACAAGCACAACAGCAGTTGTTTCTTTTGCTACAGTTGTTACTCTTACAAACAAAGAAACAAACGAAGACGAAGTATATACAATTCTTGGACCATGGGAATCTGATCCTGACAACAACATCATTTCTTACATGTCTCCATTTGGAAATGCTGTTATGGACAAAAAGGTTGGCGAAGAATTCAACTTTGAAATCAACGAGCATGAATATGTTTACCTTGTAAAAGATATTCAGAAGGCAAAAATCTAAGCCAAAGGTTCAGGAGACTTTCTATGAGCCTGCCGCGCAAGAATAAAGCCGGCACAATGACAGAACTTATTCCAGGAATATACGTTATTTCTGGAATAACTAATGTCGGTGTTATAACAGATTCAAAAAAATCAGAAATCTACCTCATCGATACAGGGCGTACCGAAGAACAGGGCGCCCAGGTTTTTGAGGTTCTTGAAAATAAGTTTGGACCACTTACCTCCTCTGCTCCGAACAGAAAATACACAATAAAAGCAATTTACAATACTCACTCTCATGCAGATCACACAGGAGCCGATGCATTTTTTCAAATAAAAACAGGCTGTCAGATTTACCTTTCTGCAGCAGAAAGAGGCATTCTTGAAAATCCTTTTATGCAAAGTGCAGTTTTATGGGGTGGCTTTCCGCCAAAGGAATTCAGAAATTCTTTATACACCCCTGCCCCCGTATTGCATACAAAACTGATTGATTTTTCAAAAACAAAAACAATTAACACCCCGGACGGCAAAAAATATAAAATGACTTTTCTTGAGCTTCCCGGACATTATTTTGGAGACACAGGATTTCTGCTCACAAGTCCACAAGGAGAAAAAGTTTTATTTGCAGGAGATGCTATTTCGAACCGTGAAGAGCTTGGTAAATACTGGATTCAATTTATGATTCAGCCGGACAAGTGTGAGCAAACCCTTGAAAAAATCTGCAATATAGAAAATCTTAAATACTGCATTCCTTCTCACGGAAAATTCATAACTGATGATTTAAATGAAACTGCGGAGCTTTGCACAATTGCAATTTATTCCACAAGGCAGGCAATTTTAAATGCACTCAAAAAGCAGCCACTTTCTACAGAGGAGCTTATAACTCAGGTTGCAAAACAGAATAATATTTCAATGGGTTTTGGTCAGTACAATCTTGTAAGCGCAACAATAAAATCACATCTTTCGGCATTAAGAGAAAATAAACAAATCAGGGGAAAGGTTATTGATAATAAAATAATCTGGGAAAGCCTGTAAAAACTAAAAATAATCTGGAAGCTTAACTACTTCGTTTTCATCCCAGTTTTCTACAATATGAACACCGCTGGAAGTTCCGATTCTGTTTGCACCGGCTTCGAGCATTTCTATAAAAGTCTTTGCGTTGCGGATTCCACCGGAAGCCTTAACCCCCATATCTTTTCCTACAGCTTTACGCATAAGTTTTACATGGAATGCACTTGCTCCGTTTGGAAGCTGCTGACCTTCAAGCCCCTTTGGAGAAGCAAAACCGGTTGAAGTTTTTACAAAATCAGCCCCTGCCCTTTTTGCAGTCTGACAGCAAAGCTTAAGAGTTTCATCATCAAGAAAGCAGGTTTCCATTATGGCTTTGATTACAACTGTACGTCCAAGCTTAGCGGCTTCTTCGCGGGCAGCCTTTACAACAATTGCAATGTCGCTGCCTACAAGAGAAATACGGCCATCGATTGCAGCACCAATATTAATTACCATATCAACTTCATCAGCACCGTTACGGATTGCATCACAAGCTTCAAAGGCTTTTACTTCCGGATTAGAAGCACCAAAAGGAAAACCAATTACAGTACAAACCTTTACATCTGACTGAGCAAGAGCAAAAACTGCATACGAAATATAAACCGGGTTTACACAAACAGATTTAAACTTGAATTTAATTGCCTCACTGCAAAGCTGAGCAATCTGCTTTACTCCTGCATCTGGAGCTAAAAGAGTATGGTCAATATATGATGCAACTTCTTCTTTGGTCATGTGCAATATAATACTATATGATTTTTCAAAATTCAAGATTGATAAAAGTTTATGGATTATAAAAGTTATGAATTATAAAAAACGCGGAGCAGAAAAAAGAATTTTGCGGAACGTCCCCCTCGTTTAGTGGAGCAAAATTCTTTTTTCTGCGGGAGCGTTTTTTATAATACATTAGATTTTATATCGGAACAGAAAACTATTGCGAAATCGAGATAGATAATGTATTATTTTAACATATTATTTTATAGGAGAACTATATGTTCAAAATTACTGATGCTTGTGTAAATTGTGGAGCTTGCGAGCCGGACTGTCCGGTTGGAGCTATTGCAGAAAAAGACGATGCTCGCGTAATTGATCAGGATAAATGTATTTCTTGCGGCACTTGTGTTGCAGATTGTCCTGCAGACGCTATCGTTGAAGAATAATTTATAATTTTCTTTGGAAGGAAATCATGCGGGCAAAGGGCAAATTCATTGTATTTCTTAGAATTCTGCTGTTGATTGCTGCTTGCGTTGCAGCAACAGTTGTCCTCGTGTTTCCTTTATGGAAATTCTCTACATCGGCACCACGCATTTATACTGCAGTGGTGCTTATTCTTTTAGCTGCTTTTATTCTTTATTTTATAATTCAGAAAATCCTTTCTAAAAAAAGGAAATAATGATGAATCTGTCAAGAAAGATTCTTTCACTTGTAATTTTCATTTTATTATCTTCACTTTCTCAATTCTTTCTTTTTTCTCAAGAGTCAGATTCCCCTGCTTCAATTCCTATTCAAAAAGATAAGCTGCCCCAGCTTCAAAGACTTAGGACTGCAAAAGATAATCCTGTTTTTAAGGAATACAATAAAATTGTAGAAGAAAACAACATAGAGATTTATGCAAAACGAAAACCAGACCTGATTTTTTTTGTACACACTTTTACCCAGGCCGATAAAGCTGACCTTCACTGGAGAGACTCCCAGCTTATTTCACTTGCTGCCCGCTGTAACATTTCTTATGACACAATTGCAACCTTAAACAAAATCAGAAATTCAACTGACGACCTTATAAATCAGACAATTATACTGCCCACTGCTTCGGGACTTTTTATAAAACGCTATGCCGACAAAAATGCAAATGCTCTGGAAATTCTTTTACGCGAACATTATGCAGACACTATCCTTACCGACAAAGATTATTATTTTAATATCGATGGCGAAGAATATATCTTTCTTGTAGGAAAACGCTTTTCTTCCACAGAACGATTTTATTTTCTTGATTCTTACCTTGGACTGCCACTTGCAAAAGGGACTTTCTGGATTTCGTCTGAGTTTGGAAAAAGAAAAAATCCGGTCAGCGGAGAATGGAAGGACCATAAGGGTATAGACCTGGCCGCTGCAGAAGGAACGCCTGTTTATGCTGTAAAAGACGGAAATGCAGCCTTTTGTATTCAAAACGATCCGACCTTTGGAAATTACATCATTTTGAGCCACGATACGGGCAAAATGACCAGTGTTTATGCACATTTATCAAGAATTTGCATAAATCAGTATGATTTTGTAAAAAAAGGTGCTATAATAGGAAATGTAGGACATACGGGAATGGCGACAGGAGACCATCTCCATTTTGAAATTCGTCAGGGCGGGGTTGCGAAGGATCCTCAAAAACAAATTGAGAATCTTCAATAAAAGGAAAGCCCGATGTTTACTTTTACAAAGCGAAAGTTTATTTCCTCACTTTTCTGTCTGATCTTGTTCAGTCTTGCTTCCTCTTTATTTTCAGAAACCTTCCGCGTTGCTAAATGTCATGTCATTAACTTAAAAGAAGAAACAGATTTCGCAGACTCTCAAAAGCTTGGGCTTAATGATGCGCTTGCAATTTATATTCCGGAAGAAAGGCTCTTTTTAGAAGGCATAGAAATTAAAATGGAGATTCCTGAAGATATAGCAATGTGGCGTGACTGCTGCGGTGCATATATTTATGATTCAATTCGCCCTGCCCCTACCAGCCAGCAGATAGATTATTCTGGAAGCAAAATTTTCTTTGGCGTAGTTCCCGGAAAGCTTTCCTGGATTTTACAGATTCCGCTTACAAAAAATGCACAGTTCAAAACAAATCAATATACAAAAACGATAGAAGCAATTCCTTCGGCAAAGGGAAACTTTATATTCCTGCGCTTGCAGCAGATTATGAAGGGTGTTCCCGAAGAAGTAATGAATTCTAAAATAAACTTTACTGTGCGCCCTATTTTGAGCGACAAGGGGCTCTTGAAAATTAAACTTGAGCTTCCTCAGCTGGAAGAAGAACAGGCACAATCCCCTGAAAATAACATTACGATTTTTATTGATAATGAAATTAGCCCTGCAGAGGATTCTGAAAAAGGGATACTTCTTGCAAGCGGCATTCACAATGTTAATGTAATTTCTGAGAATTACAGAACCGAAGTTCGAAAGGTTCGCATTGATCCTGCAAAAAAGATGGAGCTTGCAATTACACTTAAAAGTATTGAACCAACTGTTATAATAACTGCCCCTGAAGGAGCAAGTGTATTCCTTGATGATGAAAAATTTGAAGATTTAGGCAAAGAAGTTGTTATAACCGAAGGCGACCACAAAATCAGCTGCGGAATCGGAGATTACCAGATTGTACGCTCCCTTTCTGTAACAAAGGGCCGCTCTTATAAGGTAAATCTTACGGTGGACTTGCAGATATCTGAGGATGAGTAAGGCCGCTGGTTTCTGTTTTTTTTCAACAAAAATCATAAAAATCTTACAAAATCTTCAAAATCCATTAAAGATTTTGCCTATTACACCCGATATTTAAAATATCAGGGACATTTCCCCTCCCACCCATGTCCCTGATTGCCTAATGGGCATGGCACGGTCTATCCGTGCCTTTTTTTT
>CAMNDY010000023.1 GCA_946535985.1 uncultured Treponema sp.
CAAAATTCAAAACTGCAACTCTTTTTCCGGCATACCCCATTGCAGCTTCAAAGGTTCTTTTTTTGGATACTATTATTTTTGCAGCCGACTCATAAAGATTTTTTTCGCAGGCAATATCATCTTTTTCCAAAAACAACTTTTGATTTGCTGATGAATCTTTCCATGCCTTCAATAGAGCCGGATTTGTTTTACACAGCTTTTCTGTATCTTTAAAAATTCTTATGTTGTCTTCTCTGCTCATATTTATCTCCTCTAAAAAAACAGATACCTTTGCTGTTTCTATGTTAGCTCCATCACAACAGCAGCTTCCCAGCGGCCGGCTTTTCGTTCAAAGATTGTGATGTTGTTTACAGGAAAATCTTCTACGAGGTTCAGATCATTCATAACCTGAAGGGCGACTGTTGTAACACCGGCAGGAATGTCACGATTTGCAACAGTGGCGTGAGGCTGAAAAGGTCTCTGATCTTTTTTTGTACAGCCAGGGCAGGCATTCAAAATTGCTTTAACCGTTTGGTCGCGAAGTTGGGTCCAGCTGTTACTGGCAATCACTTTTCCAAAAAGAGTTCTGTCTCCAAATGCATCAAAGTTTTCAATGTGGGCAGAAAATCCAAGCCCCTTTGGCAAAACATCTTTTTCAATTGCACGCGCGAGGTCTTCTGTAGAATACTCTTCTGGCAGTCTGAAAGGCGGAACCAGCGTTACATGAATGGGCGTTCCATATCCGCTCTTACAGCCATAAGCCTCGTTCATATATCGCCGACAATCTTCAAGAGTAAGCGTCAAATCCTCCGGCAGCAAAACACCAATAAAATGTGTCTGTTGAATAAAATTATTTTGTTTCATTTTTTATATTATATCACAAATTAAGGAAGAAGTTGGGCACCTTAAAAAATCTTTGCCCTACCCTTTTTAATTTCCGAACGGATTTTTTTGAGTTTAAGCTTTCGTTCTTTGCTGGCCTTTGTTGGTTTAGTTGGCTTACGTTTTTTGGGAACCACAAGAGCCTGCACAATTCTGTTTTCAATCCTGTCCAGCGCAATCTTCCGGTTGACTTCCTGAAAGCGTTCATCATCAACATTAAGGACAAGACAATCTTCGGCATTTATAATTGCAGCAAGTTTTGTCTTGAGGCGTGCACGTTCTTCTTCTGTAATTCCATCAATGGCAGACAAGGCAAGCTTAAGGCAGACCTTGGTATTGACCTTGTTTACGTTCTGCCCACCCTTACCTCCACTACGGGCAAAGGTTATTTGAGAATTGTTGAAGATGGAGGTGTGGAGGTCAGGTTTATTCATATATTTCCAATATTTGATATTATACACATAATTTTTCGAAAACAAAATATCAACTATTATCCTGATACACAATTATTGATTTATTTCTTTGTCCAATCATTATAATCATACGAGATTTTTAAATTTGCAGCATTTGTTGCTGGGTTAGTTACATTTCTTGAAGAAGATCCACAATACCAGTTATTTGTATCTAAGAATGTAGCAGAGGAAAGAGCGGTGCAAGAAGAAAAAGTACTATAGGAAATCTTTTTTACCGTTTTAGCAAAAGTCACTGAAGTAAGAGTCTTACAGTTGCCAAAAGCATAACTCTCAATATTTTTAGCATCAATTGTGATACTTGTAAGACTTATACAAGAATAAAAAGCACTATTGCTAATTGTTGTTACTCCTGACATTCTTACTGTTGAAAGCGAACTACAACCATTAAAAGCACTGTTTCCTATTGTAATAACACCATTCAATGATATTTCTTTAAGTCCACTTCCAGCGAAAGCAGAAGAACCAATAGTTTTTACTGAACTTGGAATTATCACAGAAGCCAGTGATGAACAATTATAAAATGCATTACTTCCAATTGTTGTTAGTGTTGAAGGAAGGATTATACTTGTTAGTTTTGTACAGCTGAAAAATAGTGATTTTGAATCAGAAGTACTAGCAATTGCTTCTAATCCTGTTGTTTCCGATAAGTCCAGAGTTATATTCTTATTTGCTGTTTTTATCTTTGCTGCAAGACTGACTAAAGTATTCTGATTGATTGCACCAGTTACCTTGATTATGCAACTCTCTGTAAGAGATGATAAATTCATATTTTGGATTGTATTGTCAGTAACAGAAATTCCACAAACCCACTTTGCATACAAAGTTATCACAGTTCCATGCGGGTAATTAATAGCAATATTAGTTCCTGCAGGATATTCCTCAGTACTGTTAGATGTAATTTCAAGCCATCCATCAAAGATATAGTTTTGACGTGTAAACAAGTTTGCATTTAGTTTTAGTCCTGTACCATAGTAACATGTTTGCGAACTAGTTCTGCCTGAGCCATCATTTGCATCAAAAATAACGGTAGTTGTATCACGAACATAATAAATTTCGAGAATAATATTCTCATCATCTATTATCTTTTGTTTAAATTCCTTATTATGAAATCCCGTATATGACTTTGCACTAGCTTGAGTAGAGGCACCAAATATTCCTGTCTTCTTTTCTGAATCATATAAATTATAGGTGTATAAATCTGTTTCCTGCTTATAATGTTTTACTATATATGTGATATCTGAACGTTCAGCCCATTTTGCGTATAGAGTGCAATCATCTTTTGGAGAAAATGGAAAAATCACCGGATTTTGAAAATCCTGATCCAGATACCAGCCTTCTAAACTATAACCTTTCTTTGAAGAAGCTGGTTTTTCAGAAATTATAAAACCATAAAAAGGGTCAATTGCTATACCACCATTTGTTTCAAACGTAACAGAATATTTTTGTAAATGTTCTTCCCATTTTGCATATAGAGTGATGTTTTCTGAAAGTTCGAATGGAAAAGTTACCTCTTCAACAAATCTTGATGAAGTATACCAGCCTGCAAAATCCTCCCCCTCTTTCTGTGTCTTAGGACTTGAGGTGATTTTATCTGTTCTAAAAGCCTGGATTTCTGTGCCGCCATTAGTTTCAAAAGAAACGGTATAAAGTCCTGAAGCTTCTATGAACAAAGGGTTTTCGCAGGATGAAAGGATGAGAATAAACAAAAATACAAAAAAGAATAAAAATTTTTTCATAAGGCACCTCCTAAAACTTCAAACCGACAGTTACCCCTGCACCAATAAGATACGGATAACCAAATCTAACCTGCGGCTCTAAATACAAACTGGCAGTTGAAAAGCGATAACCTGTACAGACTCCTGCATTAAATACATTTTTTAATTGAGAATTTATGTAAAGAAAACTTTCCCCACCCTGAGCTTCTATAAAAAATCCGGAAACAGGGCGACCGTTCATAGCAGAAATATAAAGTCGCATTGTTGCCAGAGCCTCAATCGTATAAATCTGATTATTGACTTTTATACTTTCCTTATCATAACTAAGATTAACCCTGGCACCTAAAGAGAACTTCCTTCCTAAACTAAAATCAAATAAAAGGCTGGCAGCAGGGGCAAAAAACTCCGGAGAATTTTTGTTCATTTCTATCCCTACTCCAAGCGCAACCTTTTTGTAATTTGGCGCCCGGCCCAAAAGCTGTTCTACTTTTTGTGAATATGCAAACTCGTATGTCTGGCGGAGAAGATAGGAACCCTGTTTTACATCAAGCATACGAACACGCAGAATATAGCCGTTGTTAAACTCTTCCAGTTTTCCAAAAATAACAAAACCAGCCCCTAGCCTTTCTGCTGCAGAAACTATTGTCTGTTCATTTACTACGCCGGAGGCCTGAAACTTCAGTTCTTTTTCTGCTATATTCATGTGTTCGCGAGTTACAATTGTGATAAGTCCATCTTCTGCAAAAATGGTATCTGCCAGCTGCTCACGTATATAAAGGGTCATCTTCTCTGAGGAGCTTTCAAAATCATCAATAACTAAAATTGTTTTGGCATTACATTTTTCTACGATATCTTTCGCAGCTTTTGAAATTGCTTTGTCGAAATTCTGCTTTGCAAAAAGAGGAAAAAACTGTGCCAAAAGAAATACTGAAATAATGAAACATATTTTTTTCATAATTACCTCCACAGTTGGAGCTGATCCAACAACTCTTCTAAACGTGATAAAGCCATTTGTTCTGTTGTCTGCACATTATAGGTGGCAACCTTTTCACAAATCCCGGAATAGGAATACACCGTTCCTGCGTTTCCAGGCCCCTTGATTGTAAATTCAATCTGAGGTGTGCTTGAATAAAGTGAATTAAGCGCTTTGTCGTTCCACAAAACTTGAGCAGAAAGAGTGTAATTTGCATTTGCTGCAGAAGTTTTGTCCTGGCCGCATACGGTAATTCCATATTTCTTGAGCAGTTCACAAAGTTTTGCCCTTATCTGGCCATCCTTGTCGCCATTTACTAAAACAGAAACTACGACCTTTCTCTTTAAATCAGCGAGTTCCTGAAGCTTTTCCAAAAAGCGTTCTAGAATCTTTTCATATTGTCCGAATTTTGATGGATATACTGCCAGAGCCTTTGCAAAAAGCAGCTTACATTCTTCGTAAACCGAACTAGCCTCTTCCAGAATCATAGATTTCTTAAACAAATCCTTTTCTAACTTTGCACTTTTATATAATGCTTCAAGCTTACTGGTAAAACTCTCTATTCTCTGTTTAAGAATATTCCAAAACTCAGCGCGATCCAGATACGCACACACATAAAAACGGTCAGTACGCTTGTTATACCAGGCTGTTGTATAATGGACACAAAGCAAATCTACTTCGCTATAAGTATTTAGATCCCGTCTTAGATCTAGTTTTTCTTCATAAGAAATATCAGACTGCTTCGTAATCTGTACAGCCTGATTTTCAGATTTGATTGTCTGTCCAAAATACGAGCTAAGTTCTGCAAGTGCAGCTTTCTTTGCAGACGATTCAGACCTACCTTCTCCAACAGCACGAATAAAACTTTTATCAGGAAAAGCACTTTCCAAATCAGTAATCCACTTTGGGGTGCCCGCAAAAAGGAGGGCTGAATATAAACCCAAAATGAAAATCATTATGTTCTTTTTCATATCCAGCCCCCTTTCTGTTTAGTCTCTTGCTGTTGCCATCGTGTAATTCATAAGATGTTCAATAAGCTGTGCAACAGTATCATCGTTCAAATCCTGGAACGCATTCTTTATCTGTTTCTGATACAAAGCTTCATCAAGTGAATATACGACAAAATAGTTGTACTGCTCTGTATAATCAGCTTCTGGAGTAAGACGAGAACGAGTTCTTGTCCACCAGTCAGTTTCTTTATTAAGCCCTACAAGAGTTACCATCTCGGCACGTGCAGAATATCGTTCGATTTTTTCTTCTACTTCATCACGATCCCCGGTCAAAGTAGCACCAACAAAATCCGCAATTTCCTGTTTGATGGAAGCAGCAATTTCGGCACGAGCATCTACCTGATCAGCCCAGGTTTTAATAAAATCAAGATTCTTTCCACTCTTTGGAACAATCCAGATATGTTTGTCTATTCCAAGAGCCTTCTGCAAGGTTTTCTGATTAGAAGTACCCTGAACTTCACCAACCCACTCTGGCTGAGGAATTCCCCAGGCTGTTCCTTTGTGCTCAAGAATTTCTACAGGTCCAGAAACATCTGTAATTTTTGGCTTACTGGCACAACCAACAAAAGCCAAACCACAAACCACAACCACGGCGAAAAAGCATACATTCTTTTTCATAATAAAAATCCTCCTGCTTTGACTGCGTTTTACGACAGTCTTGCTTTGTATAATCAAATATAGTATTCGTCTATTCCCAAGTCACGGGAATGACTAACAGTTTTTATTCATTTTTTCCATTAGAACTTGGCGCGCGGTCCTTCCATAAATATCCTGGATATCTGGATTAGCACCGTTTAGTAATAAGACTTTTGCAATTTCAAATTTGTTTCGTATAACAGCAAACATTAAAGGTGTTTGATAATACGGTCCGTTCTTAGAATTAACATTCCTTCCCTGCTTAATAAGCGACATAACTTTTTCTTTATCATTTTTACAGATGGCAAAAATGAGTTGGCTTGGGTAAGGCCCAAAAGAAATATGAACCATTGCAATTTCTCCCTTACGACAATCCAGGCATTGTTCTTTATTCAAACTTTTTATTGCAACACAATGTCTGCCGTATTTCAGATATCTTTCAAAAGGAGCTGCATCTTCAATTTTGTATTTGCCCAAATAGATATCTACGTTTGCATGCATTGGGATATCTTTTGTTTCTTTGGCATTAATAGTCATGTAGCCAACATAGCCCTTATGTCCAAGATAAGAGACGGCTTCAAGCCCATAATCAAACCATCTGTAACACTTTGATTTCATAGCCCAATCTTTATGCAATTCTTCTTCATCAGGCTCTCCTAAAATCCCGATTAAAAAAGACACTTTAAAATACGCAGGAAGCAAATGATTGTTTATATAGATTTGTCCATTGGGTTTTATTGAAATTATTTTATGACGTTTTGGTTTATAATATTTGGTATACAATTTGAGCACAGTTTCGTAGTCCTTTTCCTGAACATGAGTACCCACCCGATATTTAAAAAGCCTTGCCGAGGCATATGAGTCATAATAAATCTTCTTTCTCATTTCAAAAGCAAACTGCTTTGCCGTTGCCATTTCGTGGCGCATGCATACACAAGTTATTACAGGAGGTTCTTTTGATTTTGAATAAAACTTTAGCCCGACAAGTCTGTGAGTTCCTGTGTCATCAACTACAAGAAAATCTGATTCCTTGATTTTTTCACGTAAACCACTCTGGACCTTTGACGGAATATCAAAAGATTTTTGATTTGCATAAAGAAACAAAAGAAAATTGTTGATCATACTACCCTTCCCCCGGATTAATATAAGGAGCAACTTTATATAAAAGTTGACATTTCCTCCTGATGATATAGAATATATATAATGTCCGTTCCCAAGACACGGGAATGAAAATATGTAATTATGTTTTCGAGGGTTATTTATGGCAGTTGATTTCACAGAAAAAGCAAAACGCTTCCAGGCAATTGATGAGATTATTGCAAGTGGGCGTAAATTAAAATGGGATGAGATTGTTTCGGAACTTAATGATGTTTATGATTTAAAGACCAGTAGAAGTTCCTTTTTCCGTGATATTAAAGAATTACAGGAAAAATACCAGGCACCAATAGATACTGATTTTGAAACAAGCGGCTACTTCTATACCGATCCAAAATATCGCCTCCCCCGTTTTTACACAGATGAAAATGCGGCAAAGGCTGCTAAGTTGATTAAGACTCTGATGGATATGGTTAAAGGCAACCCTCTTTATAAAGAAGCCCAGGAGGTTTTTGAATCTCTTGCGATTGAAAACCATGATCTGACAATTGAAAACATTAAGATAGACAAAAAACCGGACAATGACAGAATTATTTTTGTTGGTGCGCCGAATACACAAGTCTCTGCAGAAACCTGGCGAATTATTGATAAAGCATTACGAGAAAATCGTGTAATTACTTTTGACTACATTGCAAATGTCGAAAAAGAATCAAAAGTCCGTATGGTTCAACCCTGGCAGCTCATTTTTGATGACGGCAACTGGAACCTTCATGGATTGAATGTAGTAAAACACGTTGCCCACAGATACTCTTTGGAAAAAATGAAAAACTTAAAAATCACAAATGACGTTTTTACTCTGCCAAAGGATTACGATTTTAGAAAACTAACCCGAGGATCTTTTGGATGTATGGCTGATGATGATTTTCTGGATTACAAAATACACCTTCATGGCTACGCAGCCCGATACGCTCAAACCAAAATCTGGGGCGACAATCAGACCATTATACCTGACAAGAAAAATCCTGGGCCAGATGGTGACGGTATCATTCTAAACTTTAGAACCAACCAACTCATTTGTGTTCAACGCTGGGTCTGGAAATGGGCGGATGAAGCCTGGCCTATTGAACCTAAGGAATTGGTGAAGGATTGGTTGGAGAAAAGGTCGAATGTGAATTTGTTAAATGTTTCCCTCGGACAAATTAATTAATCATTTAGCTACTTTTGAAATACAATTTTGATACCACTTAGGACAAATGTAATATCCATTATATTCTGTAACCGCAAACCGATTTTACCAGTTTGTCGGATGGGTACTTCTTGTATTGCAATACTGATTTTCTATCATTTCTCTTTTTTATTGTTACTTTTTTCTTTGGTTGATGCAGTCTCATTATCTTTTACATTAGACTTAAGGGGAACCTTTTTTTGTTGTATAACAGATTTTGAATCTGAAAGGACTTCTATATCGTCGAGCAAGTTGCGAATCTGATTACATTTGAGTTTTATATTATTGGTATCAGAATCCCCTGCTGGTTCTTGTGTAATTCTTGGTGTACTCTTTAAAATTTTAATTTCTTTCTCCAAGGATTCAATTGCCTGTTCTAAAGAGGTTAATCTTGATTCATTAAAATTATCAATTTTATTATTAAGTTCTTTTATAGACTCTTCATTTGATGAAATTTTATCCTGAAGTCCTTCCAACTTCTTAATTCTTTCATCAAATGCATCGGTAGTTTTTACTATAGAATCAACTTTATCCATTAATCCTATTAATTTTTTTAATGATTCATTTTCGGTTGTATTAACATCATTCATTTTCCAACTCCTCTAAATATTTATATTTTCAATCTTAGTAACTAATTCATTCAAATAATCATCCATAATGCCTGATGACATAATTCCATTCCATTCAAAATCTGTAATTTCACAATTATCTGCGATAGTAGTAAGTGTTTTGTTCCAATTATCTGGATTCCTTGAATAATCAATTTTATCAATATTGTATTTCAAGAAAATATTCATTAAAAGTTCATAATCTTGATTTTTAAACCTTCTGAAAAGAGACTTAGATTCCCAGAAGTATTCTTTCTCCATGTCATTTCCGTTCCGGTAAAATAATTTTAAGAGCTCCATATTATCTGCATCAAGATTTTCAATTTTATCGATACTTATAAAATCATTATCTTTTGTAGATTTTTGTTTTATGAAAGTCAGACCTCTTACGCCTCTTCGATCTGAGAAATCTTCACAAATCTGACTATATGCTTTTTCTCTTCTTGTTTCATCATCAATTGCACCTGGTAACCAAGTTCCGAACTGACTCTTTTTGGGATCAATTGTCAATATGTTTTCATTATTCTTTCCATGTAAAATTACATTGTAAGATAACTCATTTTGCTCAGTAAGGTATTCTGGTTCAATGAGAATCATTTTTTTTCTAGCCCGAGTTAAGGCAACAAAGAATCTATTGAATATATACCTACTTAGTGTACTATGTTTCTTGTTTTTGTCGAATATATCATTTAATTGATATTTGTTGTAACCAATAAAATTATAAACGGCAACATAATCATCTTCATTACCTTTAAAATCTGAGATTGTTATTACAGCATCCTTATTAGTAATTTTATTACCATATTTTTCAAAAAGATGGTTACGCTCAAACTCATCTGTTACAAGTAATGTCAATGTTCCATCATTGACAAATTTTAATACCTCTTCAATTTGGGACGTTTTATAAACCACAGCAACATGAGTAGAATCCCCATCAGCTGGCTGCCCAGTAATATTCTTGTCATCATCTGCATCAGACTTGCCTATATATTCCTTTCGCAACTCAATAAGATGATTAATAAAATTGGCTATGAACTCATTGATTCTGTATGTTTGGTTAGAATTATATTTTGCCTCAGCTCGAATCTTAAAATCTCGCTGCTTTGTCAACAACTTAAAGCATGCATCTATCTTATTCAAATCTAAAATTGTAGGATTAATAGTTTGATTAGGATCGCCGTAAAAATGAATTTCCATTCCATGATGCTTGCAAGCAATCTTCGAAATAGAATAAATTTGTCTTTCTGTCAAATCTTGAGTTTCATCAATTATTATACTGTGCTGAATATCAGGATGCTTTTTTGCACATAGATAAGCCATTTGTGCTAAATCATTATCATCTAAGTAATTATTTTTCTGCAAATAATTATCAATATATTCACACACATTAAAAATGTAGTTTATAAATACCGGTTCAAGATTTTCATTTCTGAGAGCATTTTCAAATGCCTTGTTTGACAACTTATTTTTCTCAAGATAGTCCTCATTTATAAATCCAAACAAACCACCTTTATAAACGCCTCTGTAAAATGGGGATACAATATTAGAAATTGCTTCGGCACTTTCTACATTATTAGGACACATAGAAATTATTTCTTTTGGAACTTTTTTTCCACTTTGTTTTAAGTTTCCATTATATTCAGAAACAAGATTTGAGAAAGTTTTTTCTCCATTGTAGCCACTAAAATTAATGAATTTCTTCCCTAACAAAGATTCTTTACACTCATCTTCAATAAATTCTTGGAAAAAATTTGCTACAGTTCTTACATGGACATCTTTTATTTCTTCTCCAAAGATTGTATTCAAATCATTTTGAATTCTTATAGATAGTTTTTCATTATAGGTTAGATATACCAGATCGGTCTTACCGCTTTCATACAGATAACTATATTTTTCTACACTAACTGATGTTTTGCCACTACCAGCACAACCTTTTGTCAGAGTTGGACTTCCCTCATAATATGCGGCCTGCTTTTGATTTTCATTTAATAAAGGTATAGAACTTAATTTTTTTGGATTGTTAACATCAAAGATAAAATATGAATCCTTTGCTGAATTTATATACTTACCGGAAGAAATTGCATCATATATATCGTGATGACCAAAATCAATAATTTTAAACTCATTGTTATTAAAAGCATCATAATCGAGAAGAATTCTATATGAATCTTTATGCGATTTAGCACATAAAGATGCCAAGCTTATATCACCGGATAGTTTTTCATAATGATGTAAAACTAAATCATTAAGCAAGTCTTCATCAGGTAATGTAGCCAACTGTGTTAATCGTTCTATAACTGCATCTCGTAATAAATTATCAGCACCTTTATTTGCAACAAGTTTCTGAAAGTTTTTATCATTGACATAAATATTACGCTTGATTTTTCTTTTTGATTTTTTCTCATCAGTTGATACAAAGAAATTTTCTTCCTCATAGACAGGTTCTTCCAGAGTTTCCTCGGTTACATATTTTTTAGAAGAGGATATTGGCTGTTTATTTTTCTTACTTATTTCTGCTTTATCATCAGCCGGATTGGAAGTAGCTTCTGCTTTTTTCACAGTAGGTAACAACGATTGAAATATATCATTTGTAACTTTTTCTGACAAATTCTGATCAATTTTTACATTTTTTTCCCATACCATTGTAGGGTCTCTTGTTTCTTTGTGAAAATTGTAAATTTTCTTTTTTGCATATTTAAGTTCACCCGTAAAAAGTCCATTATTATCTGGAATGTGGTACTTAACTATTGGAGGATCAACAATTTCATTAGAAATCTGTTTATTCACGAAAATATAAGCAAATCCGGCAAATGAATCATACATATGATTTCTCTTCTCTTCGTATATGTTTTTATTACATATTACAATTGGCAGATCAAAATCATAATTTCCATCACTAGTTTCTTCCTTTAGTTTAGAGAAAGGCATGTATTTTTCATTAATAGGAAAGTCATATGATTCTTTGTCTACATAATCATTTTCAATAAAGTCTCTGATAATCTTAGGAGGATTAACGTGAGAAGGTTTATCACAATAGAGTTCAATCTGAAGTAAATGCTGTGAAACGACAAAAACAATATCAACTCTATAAATTCTATCTTCTATATCTTTTTTATGGTTTTCAAATCTTACAAAAGCAAAATTTCGATCTTCTGAAAGCTTAATTATTAATTCTTTTTCGCTACCATCTTCATCATAGATTATCTCATTATGTTCACAAATCATAGATTCGGATTTTATAAAGTTATCAGAAAGCCATATTGAAAAAATATCGATAAAATTATCAAGAGAAAAATCTTTCTTTAAATATAACCTATTAGAACATAGCAATAGAAATTCGTCTTTCATCGGAACATCCTCCTCTTATAAGCAAAACAATTATTATAGATGATAATGTAATTATCACAAGAACATTTTTTCATATTATTTCAAGAATAACTTTTATTAAACCTGTTTCCTTTCTACTTCTCCAATGAGTTGTTGATTGTATATTTCCTTTTAAATTTGATGATATTTTGAAATTATGCGCATCCCATATTTCTGTTCTAGATCTACCATCTTTATAAATCCAGGTTCTCTTGGCACGTTTTTTTTGAAGAAGTAATTGTTTGAATTGTATTTCGTTTTGAGGAATAAACTCTATTACGGTATCCATAGAATAATTATACTGAACATGAACTGTTTGAGATGGAATTGATATTTCATCAATTTTAGAAATAGATTCTTCTATAAAACTATTCTGAATTAAAGATTCATTATTTTCAGAAAACTTTATTAACCCAAAAATGTCTAATAATTTTGCACTTCTTATAAAAAGTTCTGATGTATCAGCATCTTCCGATGAAGATTTAAGAGTTGGTATAAGAATTGTATTTTTGAATTCTTCATTTGCAATATATTTAAAAGCTACTTTTTCATTATCCGAAAAATCTCTGTTTAAAACAGAAAAATAATCTCTTATAGTTTCATCAGTTGCTGGATTTACTTTTGGTGAGGCAAAAATTATCTCATAGGTATAATTTGGAAAATATGCTAAACCTATTAGATAGGCTCGTAATAATTTTTTACAAACCCGATCTTTAGTATCAAGCCGTCCACCATATTGTAAACCATTTTCATGGAATGCAACTTCGATTAAATATAATTTATTCTTATCAATACCAACTACATCTAGTTCAGCTTGTTTAAGGGCTTGTTCTAAAGAATTTTTTTTAAAAATATCAGAAAAATCCGAATGTATTTGTATTTTATTAAAAATATATTCTATTTTTTCAAAATCACCATTTTCAATGTTCCATGAAGAAGATGTTTTCCAATTTGTTTGAGTAAGTAAACAGCCTTTTTCATATCTTAAATAAGACTGCATTAGCGATTCGCCTATTTCTATTTTCATTATTTTTCTCCAATTCCCACCCCAGTAGGGTGTGAGCATAGCATATATTATACCTGTCCACCATATCATGTTATTATATCATAAAATATAACAAATCAATAATATATTTTTTTTCATGCATTTTTATGGTAACTTGTAAAAAATAATTACCCTCTTTCTAGCATAAATTGCAACCTTTTTAATTATCACTTTTCGCAGCAACTCTCTAATAACATTCTTTATCATCTTGGATATAATATAATTTTATTTTCATGGCCCGTCCGAAGCAGGGCCATGTTTTTTTACTTACAATGACAATACCCGGTACTTACATAAGGCATTGCATCTCCACATAGCATAGCAGTAATAAGCATTTGAGGATCTTTGCCATTAATGAAGTTCAAAAAATCATAATAAGTTATTGTAAAATCTATAGGGACATCTTCTTTAAAAAACTTTGAATGTACATGGAATGCCTTGGATTCCCCATGCCCGTAAGAAGCCAGGAAGTTTTTATCCATTGGTCGCCAATATTCAACTTTTACACACAGTCCTTCACGGAAGTATAATTTTAAAGTGTAATTGGTATTAGGCCCATGTTTACCTTTTTCTAGCTTTCTTAAACCAGTTTTAATCAGGTCTTTCTCTATAGTTTCCAATGGGAATCCCAGAACTTCATGATAATTAACAGAGTTCTTACTGGAGCTCCATTTCCATTCAGGATTGCAATCAGTGTAATCTTTTACATAAATATCACAGGCTGCTTCAATTTCATCTTCTGCTTGAACCGTTTTTTTAATATCTTCAAAAGCTGCATAGCCACCAATAATAACAGGTGTCATTGCGATATCCGGTAAAAGATTAACCAAAAAGAAAGTCAAAAATACTTCTAACATAATAATTCTCCTTATATAAGCTTTTTATTTATGACCAGGAATCTGCTCCATAGTCATCCTCTGAATCAAATGGCGAAAAAGGGAATGGGTTTGGACCTGGATCAAAGAAGCCCTGACTATATCTATCATCCAGCGCTTTTTCAGTTGGTGTAAGAGTTTCTGGATGATGAAATGGTTTGTAAGGCTCATAATAGGTTTCCCATTTTCCGGTTGAAGGTTGTGTTTTAGATGGTTCTATTGTTTGCAAATCAAAACCTTCTAAACGGGCCTGAATATAACTGATAATAAATTTCTTTTCATCATCAGTTGTGTTTCTGTAGATTTCTAAAGTAGCTTTTAAGATATCGTGAGTTGTCAAAAGAGCTGCGTCAAAATGTATCTTTAATTTGTCTCCGATTTTGCAATCTGGATTAATTAATTTCGCTGCCGGCAACTCAATTTCTAATCGTTCAGAATATTCTTCTTCTACAACAGTTTTTACTTCAAAGATTTCTATCAAAGAATCATCAACAGAAACAACACAATTTTCTGCGCTACCATAAACTGTTCTGTATGCAATTTTCACAAGCTGCTTTAACGTCGATTGAAGAGTTTGTAATGTTATTTCATTATTTGATGCCAGTTCTCTGTAGATCGTTTCTAACTCAGACATAGAGGAGCTCCTTGAATTACTTTTTATAAAGCATCTTAAAAGAGGAGCTTTCATCTATGCCATCGATATATGAAGAGTGATATTTAAAAACATCTTTCATTGCTCTACATATATTTTTGTAATTCTTGTTTGTACAAATATTTGCAACGCATGGCCATTTTCGAATTTCTCTTGCAGAAAGAACGATTTCGTCTTTTTCTGATTTATCAATATAATCTTCAATAAATATTTCAATTTGCACTTTTTGAGACAGCCCTTCAGTTTTTACCTGTTTCACAGATTTTGGCACCTGCTTTGTATTCATATTTGTTTTTTCCTTTGCAACATGTTGTTTCAACCACATTCCACTAGAACGAATCTTTTCTTCTGGGCTAAAATTGCCAAACCAATCTTTAGATGGAAAAAACATTTTTTCTTCAGAAACCCTTTTTATTAATAGTTTTTCCATATAATGGCGATTTTCTTTTGTAGCAACTTCAAATACTGAGAATGACAGATTATTTCTCATGTATTCAGATACCTGTTTTTCTATCCTCTTCAATTTTTCAAAATCAATTGATGATGAATAAGTATCCTTCACTTTTTTCGTAGTTAGGTCACGTTCCCAACAAGTAAGAAATGAATCATCTTTTTTGTTTAGGATAGCACGTCCTATATTCTTTCTGAAAATACTCCGATCTTTATTTTCATCATTCAGATGCTCAACTAATCTCGAAGGAAGATTTCCATCTCCATCATGAGTTCCAATTCGCACAATCCTATCAAATTCTTTATACGTTTCACCTTTCTCAAAGAAGAAATAAACTCCATTTCTTGGGAGTTTGGATTTATCAAATGGATATGTAAACCGAGGGAGTTTGTTTGCAAATTTATGGATTAAATCGCAAGTAATTTGAGAATTAATCCATGGAGTTTGCTTAAATTGGGAAAGATGTTGAGTTGGGATTTTATAATATTTTATTCCCTTTACCAGTTCTTCATAATAATCTTTACCGGCAAGAATAATGTATTTATCATTCTGACGATCTGAAACCATATCAAGCTGTTTCCAGCAAATCTTTGCCCACTCTCTTTTTTCAGCAGATGAGAAATCCTTTAAACAAACATTGTAAGGTTTGATAAAATCTGTAAGAGAAACTACATGATATAAAGCAGAAATTACAAAAATTCCATCAGGATTTAAAAGTCTTGCATAAGCAAGCCGAATTTTAAAACCATCTGAATCATAAAGAACTTCAGCATAGTGTTCACATTCTTTTTTCTTAGCACAACACGAAATTAAGACAAATGTTTTAGACATAATAATACCCCTTGCTCCATTGAGCAAATTAAAGCTAATGAGAAATTGGTATTATTAGGATTTACTTCTTCTGTTTAAAAACAAAAAAGATAAGCTTAATATACCAATACAACCATAATTCCCATTCTTTCTTGAATGGTACCGACCGAAATAATTTAGTTTGTGAATAAAAGCATCTAGCTTTTGTTTCCCCAAATTAAATTCGAACGGGGTTGTATCTTATACGCTTACCTCTCTAAAAAAAGATTTCCAATTCGTTATAATTAATATATAATATGAAAAATGCCAGTTGTCAAGAATAATATTTCAAATTTGGAGTGAAAAATGGAAAAAGAACCTGTTTGGCGTGATATTTGGCAAGAAATTATAGAAGCATCAAAGAAAGATTTAGAAGCTCAAAACAATCATTTACCCGAATTACAAAAAATTACAGAAAAATATCCTGATGATAAAATGATCCTATTTGAAAAAGGAATTACTTATGAAGCGCTTAATGATGGGACTAATGCTCAAAAGTATTACAAAGAAGCAGCCTCTGAAGAATCTGGCCTGCCAGTCAAACATTGGCGAGAACGAGCTAAATATTTTCTAGAAAGAATTGAAAATAATGGTGGTAGATGCACTTTGATTGCAGATCCCTGCCAACTGAATACAAATAATGATTTATTCCCCATTCAATGGGATACATATTACAATGCACATTATTATGCAAATCTAACTAATTATATTAGATATCTTGCGATATCATCTCTCTCAAGAATTAATAGTGAACCTTCGATGGCTATTGTTGTTTTCAGAACATGTCTTGAGATAGGATTATGGACATATTTTAAGAAGGATGCTGATGAATTAAATCAGGCTTATAAGCTTAAAACCAAACGACAATATTACGATATTCCATTAAATAATTTGTTGGATGAATTAAATAACAAAAAGAAATTCAAAAAAGGAGAATATAATGCATTTCATGAAATACGTAAATTTGGGAATGAAGCGGCACACGAATTTAAAAAATATAAAGATTCAGAATTAATAAAGATACTTGATAATTTTAATAAAACATTGTTCTTCCTTAATGAACATGCAAAAGAAGTAAAATAATAAAGCAGATTTATAATACATCCTCCCCACTATCATCCACATAATCATCATCGTCAGTCATAATGCTGCCATCGGCCATGCGGATGGTAGTAGAATATAACATATAGATTATATATCCTATTTACAAATATAACACATATATTATATAATAAACTATATTTTATTACACATAGGTTATATTATGAATTCAAGAATAATACAGATTAGAGCTTTAGACAAGAAAACTTCCTCTTTATCGGATGCCAGAAATATTGTGCCAAATGGGAACAGCTGGATTAATACAGTTCGTGAAGCAATCGGAATGACTGCCATGCAGCTTGCAAAGCGTCTTGGGGTAACACAGCCGCGAATTGCAAAAATGGAAGTAAACGAACAAAACCTGAAATTATGCACAATGAAAAAAGTTGCAGAAGCAATGAACTGTGACTTTGTATATTACTTCAAACCAAAAACAAGTTTTCAGAATATTGTTCAGACTCAGGCTAAGAAAAAAGCAGAAGAAATCCTCCTTGGCGTAAATCTTAATATGGCTTTAGAAAATCAGGATATTCAGACAAATGAAGCCGTTGATGATATGGCTGCTGATTTTATAAACGGAAACACAAAAAGAATATGGGATTAGATGATGGATATTTTTGAAGCAGATGACAATTCTACTCCTCTGACAGCAGAGGAAAAAGATGGTTTAAAATTGAAATGGATAACTCTCCGTTCCGAACTGAATGAAGCAGAAGCCCGCAATATTGCGCAAGCGCAGGTCTGGCTTATGTCTAACAAAAATAAAGAGTTTTGCTCTGATACTTTCTTACGTGAGCTCCATAAAAAGATGTTTGGCGATGTATGGAAATGGGCTGGAACTTACAGAACTTCTGAAAGAAATATAGGCGTTGCTCCATTTCAGATTCCGATAAAACTTATGCAGCTTTTTGATGATGTAAAATTCTGGATAGAAAACAAAACCTATTCAAATAGAGAAATTGCAGTCAGACTTCATCATAAACTCGTACAGATTCATCCCTTCCCAAACGGCAACGGCCGGGTTTCCCGCCTTATGGCAGATCTTGTTCTGGAAAAACTTGAAGGAACAAAACTTTACTGGGGAAACACAAACCTTGTAAATGTTTCAGAAATCCGCAGCTCTTATATTGCGGCATTACGAAAAGCAGATGCCGGGAATTATACGGATTTACTTGAATTTACGAAAAGCCATTAGAGCTTTTCATTTTTCTTTCATAATCACAACACAGCCCATGACAATCAGTGCAATAATACAAATAAGAGGGATTCCTACAAAAATAAAAGCAATCATAACAGCCTCCTGCAAACCGCATCTGCTATTTTGCGACTTCCACTACTGCTTCGTTCCAGGTGATGGACTTAAACTTGAGCTGAACTTCTTTCTGAATATCCGGGAAACGGAAAACTGTAATTGAATCGTCGGCGCGCAGGTAGTATTCAAACGTCTTTGGGAACTGTGAGGATTTGGACTCGGCAATAATTGTTATGCACCACAAATCTTTTTCGATATTCTTGATGCTTGAAACACAGGTCTTGCCACCGCTTACGGATTTTTCTACTGGCGTAAAATAATCCAGCATTGAAGCTCCAAAAACATCGCCGGTTTTGACTTTGATTTCTTCGGCAAAAAGCATACATGAGCCGGCTAACAGCACTAACAAACAAATCAGTTTTTTCATTCTCAACCCCCTGATATAACCTTTACAGTATACAATTATATCAGTCAAGGGTGTCAGGGAACGGCATTGTTAATACCATTCTTCATTCTTCATTTTTTATAAATATTCCTGTGTATTCTTTGATGATTTTAAGTTTTCTTTGAATTATATCGTTCTTCATTGAATCCCCAAAAAAGCCGCCCATTATTCTTGCGGCTTCTTCGTGGCTGGTGAATTTATAATCAGTTTGAATTATGTGTTCTTTAAAACCGTTGTCTGTAAGTGCATGATAAAACTGTGCAAGCTTTTCTCCGGGTGGATTTGGAGAGGCAACATTTGTTCCCAGCGTTTCAATAAAAATAACTGTATCTGCTCTTTTTGTTGTTTCATCAATGAGCATTTGAATTGTTTGATTTCTGTTTTCATCATCCTGGACTACTAGATGTCCAAAGCTCCAGCCTTCGATTATTATGTCATATTTATTTTTAAGAGAGCTTATCTGTTTGTTGTCACTAACAGCATACTCAATTTTATCCGCGCATTCAGACAGATTTTGTTTTGCCTTATCAATCATATGCTGTGCATTATCGTATGCAAAAACTTTTTGGACTTTGTCTATATAGGTTTTAGTAACTCTACCGGTTCCTATACCAAATTCGCCGACAACTTTATTTTCCCACTGAATGTTGTTATTGAGGAACTTACAAAGATTGTTTTCATAATCTTCATGATTTACTAATTCATCATACAGGCCTGAGAAATTTTGATAAACTTTGAACATGTCCGACATTTTTAATTCCTATGCGTTCTCGTGCGGGCGACAATTTAATAAACTACATATCCTTTTCAGACCAGGAACGGAATGGTTTGTTCCAGGAACCAATTTCAATTAAGTTTCCTTCGGGATCTGCAATGTAACAGGTGCGCTGGCCCCAAGGTTCGGTGGAAGGTTCAAGTACGCTGGTGGCACCTTTTGAAATTACTTCCCTTATTAAATAAACATTCCCGGTATCTTCCGATTCCTTGATTTCAAATCCAAGAACATCTCTGTAAAACCGAATCATTTTTGCCATGTCTTCTACGAATAATCCAAAACCGTCTAAGTGCATTGTTTACTCTCCTGTTAAGATATTTTTATATCAATTTTACATAATCCCGTTTAGCATAAAAGATTCGCATAATTGAAACTATTATTTTATCATCATCAATTAAATAAAGTGCAATGTAATTTTTCTTGAATAAAAAACGATGATAACCTTCTGATTGCAGAAATAAATCCTTACTCAATGGATACATATATGGATTATCTGCAATGTTATCTTTTTCTTTCAAAAACTCTTCAAGTAAAGAATCTGCAGCTTTTTGATTACAAAGTTTATCTGTAAAATAAGTAATTATTTCAGATAAATCCTGCTCCGCTTTTTCCATGATTCTGACATTATAAGTCATGGTTTTTCCTTATTCTTGCTACTGCATCTTCAACAGAAGAATACTTTCCGTTTTTCATATCCTGTTTAGCTTCTTCAAGTTTTCCGTATACATTTGCAAGAAAAAGATTTTTCTCGTATGTTTCCATACTCATAAGGACCATATCTCCATAACCATTTTTTGTTACGAAAATAGGTTCTTCTTCTTCATGACAAAGTGTAGAAATTGCAGTTGTGTTTTTCAAATCCCTGATAGGAACGATTCTTGGCATTTGTTTCTCCTTGTGGGATTATTTTACCACGGAGAATAATGTTTTGTCTAGGAAAAAAGATAACCTAACCTGATTAAAACCCTAATAATTTTCTAACATCAGCTGTTTCTAGCCAGCCATTTTTTGCAGCAGAATCTTCTCCCTTTTTTAGTTCTGCAAGAAGAATTTTAGTAAGAGAAACATGAGATTCATCTGTGGCATCCTGCAATAATTCATTATTATTTTGTAAATCAGAAACAGATTTAATAGATATCATACATACCTCTAACATCCACAAGGTTATACAAAATAATTGTCTTTAGTAATTTCTTAATTGTCAAGTTCTTATTTTTTCTTTATATACAGCAGGACAAAGTTTAGTATGTTGTATAAACCTTTGTCTAAATATTCTTTGTCGCGTTTGCCAAAGGGGTGGCCGGATTCGAACCATTCTTGCCAGGCAATGTCGTAGCAGGAGGCTTCTTGGGCGATTATTTCGCAGCTGTCGCCGCATTCTTCCTGGATAAGGTTTTTCCACCAGTCTTTGGTTTTGAACAATTCGGAATCGTCACCTTCGGCCCATTCACAAAATATTTCTTTTAGCTGACCTTTGGGGTCTTCTTTGAGGCCGGGGATTGCAATCATAACGCAGCCGTTCTTTTTGACAAAGGGCAGGATTTTTTCTGCGAAGACGCCTTTTTTGCAACCAAAATAGTGATATGATCTGAAGGCAGAATTTTAAGACATAAGCTTATTTTTCTCCTCTCTCCAGGCTTTCTATTACATGTTCTATGGAGGTTATAAATTCAGATAATTTTCCAAGATTTTCGTGAACAATAGAACGGTAAAAAACCTGGGTTCCTTCTTTTCTGGTTGCAACCAGACCATAATCCTTAAGGACTTTTAAGTGATGAGAAATTGCAGGACGTGAAAGACTGTAATTTTCTGTAATTTCGGTAACGTTCATTCCCCTTTCCCCGTGGGCGGCAATGTCTAAAATCATCTGCTGGCGGATTTCATCACCAAGGGCAATAAACAAGGGTAAGCAGGAATGTAGGATTTCTTTTGTGTTTTTTAATTCTTCTATTGGAATCATATCTTTACTCTTATCTGAATAATAAATTAACGCATAAAATTTGTCAAAAAAATTTATGAATTCTATTGACTATTATCAGCCACATTATTATATTTGTCAATATGTTTATACGTTTAAGTATTTAAACGTATAAACAAATAAACCATTGCTAAAGTATTTGAACCCTGTTCAAATTATAATTTTTTGGAGGAAACTTTAATGAAGTTTGCTAAAGCATTTTTTAAGAAACCCTGGCTTATAATTACCATATGCCTGATAATTACAGGCTTTCTGGGCTTCTTTATTAAAGACTTGCAGATAGATAATTCTGTTCGTCAATTCTTACCTCAAAAGGATGCTTCTTATAGTCGCCTTACACAAACAGAAGAGCAATTTGGAAGCATGATGGTCATTGGAGTCAGTCTTGAAGCCAAAAGTGGTTCCATTTTAACTCCTGAATACATAGACGTAATCAGAAAAATTTCTGATCGCGCCCTGGAGCTCCACGATGTTGATGGAGTAGATTCCCTTACCCACATCGATTTTGTATGTGAATCTGATGGTTCAATTTCTGCCAGTCAGCTTATTCCAGACGATTACACAGGAAGTCAGGAAGATATAATTCAGCTTGAAAAACGCCTTACAGAATGGAGTGATATGTACAACCGGGTTATCATCAATGATGACAATACCGCATGTCAAATGCAGATTACACTTGCCAATTATGATAAGGATTATGAAAAGGAATTGGCAGCTTCTAATGGCAAAACAAAAATTCGTTCAGAGGCCGAATTCCAGGAAGATACATTAAATCTTGTACAGAATATTGTAAAAGAAGAAGTTCAGGGTCACGACCTGGATTATAAGATTTTTGGAAACCCTGTTGTAGTTCAGAATGCAAGACTCTTTATGCTTTCTGATTTATGCAGACTTATTCCTTTTGTAATTGTTGTAGTTCTTCTTTCCCTTTACTTCAGCTTTAAGACTTTGGACGGAACCCTCCTTCCACTTATTACAGTTGTTATGGCAACAATCTGGTCTATGGGACTTATGGCTCTTATGGGAATTACCTTTACCCTGGTTTCTTCGGTTATTCCTGTTGCCCTGATTGCGGTAGGTTCTGCTTACGGTATTCATGTTATGACCCACTACTATGTAGCCCTTGATCTAAGCGCAAAGGAACTTACAAAAGAAAGCTATCAGGAAGCTGTTTTTGCAGGACTTCATGAAGTAATGTCTGCCGTTCTGCTCGCCGGAGTTACAACAATCGTTGGTTTCATTTCTCTTGTATCAAGCCCAATTGCTCCTCTTCACAGCTTTGCAGTATTTACAGCCATTGGTGTTGCAATTTCTCTTTTACTGGCAATCACCTTTATTCCTGCCCTGCTTTTACAAAAGGACTTTAAAAAGGTTCAGGCTCATTTAATTAAGAAAAGCAAGCTTGAAGAAAAACTTAAAGAAAAGCTGGAAAGGGCTGCCCGCTTCCGTGGTGCAAAAACTGCCGAAGAAGCAAGCGGAAATACCATGTACAATATTTACCGTTTCTTCTGCGGTTCAAAACCCCGTTTAATAATTTTTATGATTGTTATTACCCTCTTCTCTGTAATAGGAATCAGAAAACTTCACATAGATACTTCTTTAGTAAACTACTTCCCTGCCAGCTGTAAAATGCGAAAAGATATTGATTATGTTGACAAGGAGTTTGCAGGTACTAACAGCGTTTATCTGAACATTAAGGGACCAGAAAAAGGTTCCCTTACAAATCCTGAAATTCTTAAGGCTGCTGATGATTTACAGGATTACTTAAAATCAGAATTCCCTGATGTTGGTAAGGTGGTTTCCTTTACAGATTTTATTAAGAGAATTAATCAAGTTTGGCACGTTCCTGCCACTGCCGCAGATGCTTCGCAAAGTGGAGCTTTGAGTGCGGAGGCTTCCATTTCTGAAAATGAAGCAGCCTTCTCCGGCGACCTTTCTGACGAGGCCGGCTTTACAGACGACTTTGACAGCTTTGACGATTTTGGTGACTTCGGAGATTTTGGAGACTTTGGTGATTCCGACGATTCTGATGCGGCTGGCGATTCCGCCACTTCTACTGCTTCTAGCGATGAAACCAGCATGGACTCATGGACCGACCCTAACCTTTACTACGCAGAAAACTTAAGCAAAACTCTTACTACTGCAGAAGTGCTGGAACTTTTGAACAATGCTTATGTTGCGGCAGGGGGACCTCAGGCAAATGTAGAAGACATTGTTACAGAACTCGAAAAAAGCATGAACTACAATGGAATGGCCTATTACGAAATTCCATATGATCCTGCTAAGTATCCGGTTGCAAGCAGAGAAGAACTTTCGGGAGTTGTTCAGGGATACCTTACCCTTCTTTCCGGTTCTCTTGGTCGTTTCGTTGACGATGAAATGAGTCCACAGGTTATGCGTATGACCGTTCAGTTAAGAAATCACTCTACCCAGACAACAGGAGAAATTATAAAGGCCGCAGAAAACTTTGCAGCAAAACACTTCCCTGAAGGCTACACCATCGAAGCAACCGGTACCGGCGAAATGGAATACCGCATTACAGATATGATTGTTTCAAGCCAGATTACTTCCCTTCTTATTTCTTTGGGCAGTGTATTCATCATTATAGCCATAGGATTTAGAAGTGGTTGGGCAGGTGCTCTTGGTGCAGTTCCTCTAATCTTTACTATTTTACTAAATTACATGGTTATGGGTTTTGCAGGAATTAACCTTGACCTTGTAACCAGCATTATAGGTTCAGTTGCAGTTGGCGTTGGAATTGATTACACAATTCACTTCCTTACTACGTATAAAGAGGAAAGAGAAAAAACTGATGATCTGGAAGAAGTAACAAGAATGACCTTCCGCAAGAGCGGACACGGAATTCTGGCAAATGCACTTGCAGTAGGCTTCGGCTTCCTTGTTCTCTGCTTCTCTAAATTCGTGGTTCTTCGCTACATAGGTTTACTGGTAGCAATCGTAATGTTTACTTCAAGCTTCCTTGCCATGACTATCATTCCGGGTTTCTTGAATGTACTCGAACCAAAATTTATTTCTAAAAAAGCAAAAAAATAAATCAATTTACAGGAGATATAAAATGAAAAAAACACAAAAAATTACAATTATGATTGCAGCACTTGCTGCCTTGAACAGCTTTGCCTTTGCCGACCAGAAAGGCAATGAAATTATGGAAAAGGTTGCAGACTTTAAAAAACCATCTTATTCAAGAAGCCAGGTAATTATGACTCTGGAAGATAAGAATGGAAATAAAGAAGCCCGTCAGATTATTGAGTATGGAAAAGAAGCAGACGGAAAAACTTACGTTGTTATGGACTTTAAAGGTCCAGCCTCTGTAAAAGATACCCGCTTCCTTCAAATTACAAACGACAAGGGAGCTGATGATAAGTTCATTTATCTTCCAGCTTTAAAATCTGTTCGCCGTGTTAATTCAAGTGAAGGTTCAAAATCTTTTATGGGATCGGATGCAACTTATGATGATCTTTCTACCAGAGATGTTAGCGAAGACGAACATCAGTATCTGCGGGAGGAGTCTTACACTGTGGAAGGTGGAACAAGTTACAACTGCTATGTTATTAAAGAAATCCCTCTGGATAAAAAAGGAACTCAATACAACTACCGTATGGTTTGGGTAGACAAACAGTCAATGTACCCGGTTCATACAGAAATGTACGATAAGAACGATAAACTCGTAAAAGTTCTGGAAGTATTAAAAATAGAAGATCACTCTGGTTATGCAACTCCTATGGAAAACAAACTTACAAATGTTCAGACAGGTCACAGCACAAGTTTAAGAATTCTTAAGATTGAAGTTGATCAGCCTTTACCAGAAAGAGTATTCACACAGGCCTTCTTAACAACAGGAAAATAAAGGAAGCATATTATGAAAGAAAATAAATTTTTACTTTGTGCAGCACTTCTTACTTTATGCGCATCACTTGGCTTTGCCCAGGAAATTGATGATTTTGATTCTTTCGATTCTTTTTCTGAAGATTCATCATCTTCTTCTCCAGTTAGTTTAAGTGGAAGCAGCAGTCTGGACCTTCGCGCCTACACAGATTCTGATTCTGCTCAAGATACAGAAATTGAGGCAAGTCCTTCTGCAGCCCTAAACCTTAATTACAGCGGAAATAAATCTGACTTTACCCTTTCCCTTAAGGTAGACGAAGACACTATTAAAAATCATCCGGAAGATGTAATTGATGAAATGGTTCTTCGTGCTTACTTTGGAAACTTTATGCTGGAAGGCGGTAAGATGAAGCTGGTCTGGGGCAAGGGGGACAAGCTTCACGTTATCGATAATTTTAATGCAGACGATTATTCAGACTTTATCATCCCTGATTATCTGGACCGCCGAATAAGCACACCAATGGTTAGGGGCGTCTACTCGCTGCCTTTTGCAAACATGAATCTTGAAGCCGTATATACACCATTTCTGCCTGTAGACCGCTTCTCTACAAGCGGAAGGTGGACACCTGCTCAAGTAGCTAATCTTACTTCTACAGTGAAGGATTATGCAAAAAGTTATCTTTCCGTAACAATCTTAAATCTGGAATCTGCCCGTATGGAAGCCCAGACTGCACAAAGCTTAAAAGAAGCTGCCTACGCTGGTGGCTCTAGTCCCGATACAGACAGCAATGAATACAAGGCACTTTCAAATCTTATTCAGACAGCATATGCAAATGGTAACATTTCCTATACAAGTGAAGAAGTACTGGCCTACTGTTCAGACAATGGCCTGGCCCCAACAAACACAACTTACCAGCAGATGGCAGTTGCCGCCATTCTTGCAGAAAAGTATGAAGAATATCTTACAGAAAATTTAGTTCAGGCTAACACTGCCTATAATCTTGCCCTTTCAAACGCAAGTCTTCTTTCTGCAGATTCGTCAGTTCTTTATCCTGATTTGTGGACTTTAAAATATGGTCAGTTTGGTACACGCGCAACCTGGACAATGGGACAGGTAGATTTGGGCTTAAGCTACTATAACGGCTGGTTTAAGCAGCCAAGTATAAATGGAGATAAAATCTATTCCTGCATTTCAAACTATATGCAAAACGGATATATAAACGAAAGCGACAAATTCCTAAGCTACGACAAAAAGCAGACCTTTGGACTTGAAGCTTCAACTGTTCTCTGGCACTTCAATCTTAGAGGTGAATTTGCCTACAACCTTACAGATGATATAGAAGGCAATGATCCCTGGGTTCAGAATAATTCTATTGCCTGGCTTGGCGGTTTTGATATAGATTTACCTTTCTGGAATGCAAATCTTAATGTTCAGGAATATGGAAGCTATACCTTAAAAGAAGACTCTGACAATAAGCTTGTCTGCAATTTTACAACAGCCTTTATGAACGACAAAATTCTTCCGGAAGTAACCCTTCTTTATGGAATAGAAAAAGGCGACCTTGTTTTACTGCCAAAAATTACAATCAAGCCTGACCAGAACCTGAGCCTGACTGCCAGCGGAATGTGGATTCACTGCAAAGATGACCAGAGTGAGTTCGCCACCTGGAAGGACAATTCCTTTGTAAGTCTTGGCGCCCAATACTGCTTCTAAAAAGTTATTAAACAATATCCTTTGAACTATTGCTTTAGGTCATAGGATATTGCTTATATAGAATGTTTTGTAAACAGAAAAGGAATATATTAGATGAAGATTAGGAACTTATTGAAAACAAAGCAACAAGTAATCCTATGAGCGCACAGGAAGGAAGGCCTATTAAGGTTCCGATGCAGCTTTGCTTTATATGAAAAAGATAATCCTTGTATTCCTTCATGTCTTCTGTGCCGGGAATGCACATTCGTTTTGAATGGCAGAACCATAAGCAATCAATAATTAATGCATCAAACCAGGCAATTGAAAGCCAGATTATATATGAAGATATAAAACCTTCAAAAAATGTTTCTGCATGATTTATTTTTTTTAGCACCAGCACAGAAAGAATTACTAAAACAATTACTCCAAGACATTTGCGGATAATATCCTTTGCAGTAAATCTTTTTTTGGTGTTTTCTATAAGTCCCAGTTCAACACATCGCTTTCTGATTGCAGGAGGATAATCGCTGATAACTCCCAAAGGATTTTTTGCGTCCATCGGTACAACTACCAGAGCAAATAACCCCATTGCTATAAGACATTCAATCAAAAGTATCATTTTCTTCTTCCTCTGTTATAGTTTTTGTGTTAGTCTTAACTAACTTTAGTATAATACTGACTTAAATCTTATGCAAGCAAGCTGGTGTTCTGCAATTTTGCTAAAAAATCACATTCATCAAGGAATTTTATTTTGCAAACGGGCATCTTGCGCCAATGCACTGGCTGTTTTTTGAAGAATGGATGCAGACAATTTCACTGCTTTCCATTTCAATTCCAAAATGTTCTTTTACAAAATCAATGGCACTTAGGATTGCAAGATAAGAATCTCGTTTACAGCAGCGGGGGCCTCCGATTTTTCCGATTGCTTCCAGAGCCCGGGAAGTCATTAAAATGGTTTGTCCCCAGGATTCTTGAGTAAGAGGGCTTGCTTTTAGAATGATAGAAACAAACATTCCCGTACTTATTCCAGCCCCACAGGCACCCCAATATCCGCAAGCCCCACCGGGAACGCTCTTTGTCCTGTTCTGCATTTCCTTTAAGGCTTCTTCAAGATTTACCTGGCCGCCCGCATTTTTAAAAGCTGTAAGCAGGGCAGCACCAACCATAAAGTGATGCTCCGGTCCATGCATGTGACAAAAAGGCTCTGCCATCATTATACGGATTATTTTCACCGGATTTTTTGATTGAGTTTTCAAACAGATAGAAAAAATTGTTTCAAAGGTATTGGTATCTTCATTCATTGCTTTTCCTCTTTATTGTTGATTTTCCCGGATTATTTCTTCAACTACTTCAACAGCGGCAGCAACCATCTTTGGGCAGAACTCTGTGAAGAGTTTATTATCGCGGCAATATTGAACGCCTTTTTCTGTAGACACATCGCAACCTAATAAATCATTACAGATGTAAGAGCCGTATTTTTCTTTGAAGCGGTTCATCATTAAATCATTTACTTTATTCGAAAGCTGGCGGCCTTCTGTATCAGAGGCAGCTTTCTGACCATACAGCAATCCTAAAACCATCAGGGCTCCAGTCACTGCTCCACAAACTTCCCCTTTTCGCATACCGCTTCCAAAACAGCTTCCAAGTCTAAAAGACTCTTCTTCTGTAATTCCACACTCTTTGGCAAAAGCCGCTAGAACAGACTGAGAACAATGTAGTTTTTGCGAAAAATAATTTACTGCTTTTTCTTTGTGATTCATCGTGCAAACCTCTTTTATCATTCAAAGTTTAACAGCAGCACTTTTCATCAGATTTTTTTGCAGGTGCAGCTTTACAGGTAAACTGTGAGACGGCACTTTTGAAATCAGAGAACTTTTTGCAGTTTATTGAATAATATGTCCACTTCCCTTCTTTTCGTGCATTAACAAGATTACATTCTGTAAGAATCTTCATGTGATGTGAAAGAGTTGGCTGAGTGATATTAAAAGCATCAAGAATTTTACAGGCACACAATTCTCCGCCTGTCAGCATTTTAATAATCTGAACGCGGTTTTCATCTCCCAAAGCCTTGCAGATAAGAGCAATTTCTGATTCATTCATAGGAAACCTCATATTGATATTTATCTATATGTCATATCATAAACGATACATAGATAATTGTCAATATGAAAAACTGCTTTGCCATTCCAACTGACATCCTCCCCTTTTTACGCTATAATCAACATATGTTCCGACCAATGAGAAGATTCAAGCAGCAGATTGCGGATAGCAAATGCAAAGAGATTTTGAAAAATGAAAAACGCGGAGTTCTTTCCCTGCTGGGTGATGACGGATATCCTTACGGACTTCCCCTTTCTCATCTTTACAGCGAAGAAGACAATAAGATTTATTTTCACTGCGCAAAGGAAGGCCACAAAATTGATGCCATAAAAAACTACGATAAGGCAAGCTTCTGCGTTTATGACCAAGGCTACCGAAAGGAAGGCGAATGGGCGCTGAACATCAACAGTGTAATCGTCTTTGGAAAAATCCGCCTTGTAACAGACCCGGACCTTACCCGCCAGATCTGCACAAAACTGGTTTATAAATTCACAGATGATCAGGCATATCTTGAAAAGGAACTTACCAATGCCCTGCCCCGTGTTCAGTGCCTTGAACTTGAAATTGAGCATATGACAGGCAAGCTGGTGAATGAGTCATAAAAGCATCATTCTTCAATAAAAATTTGCTCTTACTCTTTCCACTCCAGACGCATTTTTATAAAGTCCTTCATGTCCTTGTAAAAATCCATTGGCGGTGGAGTAATGTTTATCTGCTTGAGAGCTTCCTGAACCAGAGGATTTTTGTAACAGCAGACTGCATTTGATGAAGCATAAAATAAAACATCCAGCTGGATTTTGTAGGCCGCATCCTGCGTAGTGCCAAGCATCTGAGCAAGTCTGTCGCGGAAGGCATAGGCCAGGTCGTAATATTTCTTCTTGAAAATGGCAAGTCGCTCAACTGTAACATTTGTTTCTATAATCGGATTAAGATAAGAAACATAGCGCATGTAATCCTGATTTGCATTGACGATTCCTGCCCATACTTCAGTAATCACGTCCGGCGTAAAATTGTTGCCCTCCGGAAAAGCCGAAAGCAGAGAGCCATAATAGGCGGCCATTTTTTCAGCAGAAATTTCCAGAAAGATTTCTTCTTTGGTCGTAACGTATTTATAAAGGTTAGCTCGTGACCAGCCAAGTTTTTCAGCTACAGTAGTAAGCGTAATTTCAGAATAAGGGCATGTTGCAAACAGTTCTGCCGTTGCCTCTTTAATTTGAGAAAGTCTTTCTTCCTTGTGTTCGTCGCTTCTTGCGCGGATATAGTCTGCCATATCTAAAGAATAACACAGTAAAAGGATTTTTGCAATAAGCAACTTTTTGTCACTAAAATCACTTTTTAGTATTGACAAGTCACCGATTATGCCATACACTTTAGATAAGTGACACAACGTTACTAAAACACAAGGAGAATATTATGAATCCAAATCTCGCAAAAATAGACAGAACAAATGAACATTACACTTTTGAATTAGCCCAGGGAGTAAAACGAACAACCGTAACCTTCCGCAATCATTTTGGGATTGAACTGGCAGGAGACCTTTACGCACCAGAAAATGCCGCCGAAAAAGGAAATCCGGCCCTTGCAATTTCAGGACCTTTTGGCGCAGTAAAGGAACAGTCTTCCGGTTTTTATGCAAATCAGATGGCTTCCCGCGGTTACATAGCCCTGGCCTTTGATCCAAGCTACACAGGAGAATCTGGCGGAGAGCCCCGCTACATGAACAGTCCCGACATCAACACCGAAGATTTTATGGCGGCAGTAGATTTTCTTTCAACCCGCGACAACATTGACCCAGAAAAAATCGGAATCATAGGAATTTGTGGCTGGGGCGGTATGGCAATTAATACAGCGGCAATCGACACCCGAATTAAAGCAACCGTTGCAAGCACAATGTACGATATGAGCCGTGTTACTGCCAACGGATATTTTGACAGCGCAAATAATGCAGAAGCCAGACACGAAGCCCGCAAGGCTCTTATGGCACAGCGCATCGAAGATTTTAAAGCAGTTCAGGCTGGCGGTACTTATAAGCTTGGTGGCGGAGTTGTAGATCCTCTTCCCGAAGATGCTCCATATTTTGTAAAGGATTATTACGACTACTACAAAACTCCACGCGGTTATCACGAACGAAGTCTCAATTCAAATGGCGGCTGGAATGTAACTGCTTCAACTTCTCTTTTGAATACAAAGCTTCTCGCCTATGCAGAAGAAATCCAGAGTGCCGTTATGGTTCTTCATGGCGAAAAAGCCCACTCCCGCTATTTTGGCGAGGATGCCTTTAAGCGTCTTACCGGCAACAACAAGGAGCTGGTAATTATTCCTGGCGCAAGTCACACCGATTTGTATGACGGTGGAAACAAAAATTACATTCCGTTCGACAGGCTTGCAGAGTTTTTTGCAAAGTATTTGAAATAAGAGATTTCGGGCGTTCCCAGTTGCCAACATGGCAACTGGTCGGGCTTTTCGCCATTCCGCTATCGCTCCAGCCTCCTCACTTCGTTGCGGGGGCCGCTTTCGGCGTGGCTACAATCCCTAACGCAAAAGCATAATCAAAAGGAGTATCTGAACATGAAAAGATTATTTGCGTTTCTAATTTCTGTTTTTCTTCTTGCTTCTACAGCCTGCGCAAACGGAAACAGCAAGGAAACAATATCATCTGACAAAGGAGAACTTTCTGATATGAAAATCTCGATTCAAATTACAAGCGACAGTGGCAACCACAAGCTTACTGCTACACTGGTGGACAATTCTTCTGCCACAGCCTTTTACGAACTTTTGAAAAAGGGACCTCTTACAGTTGATATGCACGATTACGGCAGCTTTGAAAAAGTCGGTTCGCTTGGTACATCACTTCCCCGAAACGATACACAGATTACAACCACTGCCGGCGACATCATTTTGTATCAGGGAAATCAGATTACGATTTACTACGACACTAACAGCTGGAACTTTACCCGCCTGGGAAAAGTGGTTTCGACAAGCTCAACCACCAATATTACTCAAGCCGAGCTCAAAAAGATTCTGGGCAAACGCGATGTGACTGCGGTGTTTGAAATACTGCGTTAGCGCTGGGAGCCCCTTGCCGACCGCAGGCTGAACTTGTTTCAGCCGAG
>CAMNDY010000024.1 GCA_946535985.1 uncultured Treponema sp.
CACTTGGCTTTATGTGTGCTCAGGGACAGGATGTTCTTATTGATAAAGATTCCTTTAAGCTCGGTTCACGTTTCTGTAACAAAGTTTGGAACGCCAGCCGCTACCTCTTGGGTAACCTGGAAGGCCGTAACCTTGTTCCAGTAACTGATGCAGATCTTACCGAACTTGATAAGTGGATTTACAGCCGCCTGAACAATGCCGTTAAGATTGCCCGCGAAGCTCTTGAAACATACCGCTACAATGATGCAGCCAGTGCCCTCATGGAATACTTCTGGAATGAATTCTGCGACTGGTACGTTGAAGCTACAAAAATCAACTTTAAGAATGGCGACGAAAAAGAAAAGGATCGTCAGGCAAGTGTTCTTATGAACATTCTTGAAGAAAACCTTAGACTTCTTCATCCATATCTTCCTTTTGTTACAGAAGAGATTTATGGAAAGCTTCCGCTTGATGAAATTGCTAAAAACCGCAAGGCTGCAAACGACGTGTCATTGTCGGGCTCGACCCGACAATCTATTGCAAGCAACAGCGAATACGCAGGTATGCTTATCAATGCACCATATCCGGAATATACAGCAGCCCGCGAAAATGCCCAGATTGAAACACGCTTTGAAGTTCTTAAAGAGCTCATTGGAAAAACTCGTGCACTTCGCGTAGACTGCGGTATTGATCCTGCTAATAAAATCAATATTGCTATCCGCGTAGAAAAGGGAAGTGCTGCAGAAGTTTGTAAAGAAAAGGTAGAAATGATTCAGCTTCTTGCAGGTATTGCAAAGGTTGATTTTGTTGAAGCAAAACCGGCAAGCTCAATTGGAACTGTAGGAAAAGGTTTTGAGTCCTTTATTCTTGTTGATGAAAATATCAATAAGGAACAGCTCATTACCCGTTTCCAGAAAACTCTGGAAAAAGAAGAAGGCTACGCCCGCATGAGCGAAAACAAACTCAACGGTAACTTTGCCAAACACGCTCCAGAAAACCTTATACAGGAAGAACGCGACCGTCTTGCCGAAAGTCAGCGCAAAATTGCTACTTTGGAGAGTTATATAAAGGAATTGATGTAGGGGGATTCCCGCGTCAAGCGCGGGCATGACATGAGACTGTCATTGTCGGGCTTGACCCGACAATCTCGTATTTGAAGAAATGATGAAAAAAAGATTTTTCTTTGTCTTAACAATTCTGCTTCCTCTAACACTCCTGCTGACCAGCTGCTTCAACGAAAAGGCATCTCCTTTTTACGACAGCCAGTGGGTTATGCAGAATCTGGACAACAATGCAGACCTCTACTATCATCATCTTATTCTTTCGCCGGGCCACAAGGTAATGCTCAGAGTTTCTTATGCAGATTCAACAAACATTATAGTGTGGCAGGGTACTTACAAAATTAATTCAAAAAAAATAAAGTTCGACTTTACCAGCTGCGAGCGTTACGAAAATGGTCAGAAGGTAGGAAACTACGATGCCGGCCAGCTTATAAAATTTTACAACGGAGAATTCCTTTATTCTGCAGCTCCTCTTGCCGATGATAAGGGGAATGAACGCTGGCATCTTTTACTCATGAGACCGCAGAATTATTTTTACGGAGATGGCTCTGATATTTTTGGAAATCAGTTTGAAGATTTTATAAAGGTTGAGAAGGGGGAGTTATAAATGGCAAAACCAAAATATGAGATGAAAACCGAACGTTCCGACAAAATGGGTACCGAAGCAATGCAGCAGCTTTCGGATATGCGTCTTGCTCCGTATATGCAGCTTGCAACAGGACTTATTGGAAAAGAACGTCATGCCGGTGGAAACATGTTCCGCCACCAGATGGATACACTTGCAATCCTCATTGATTACGGCTACATAGATTCAGTTCTTCTTAAAGCTTCAATTGTTCATGATACTGTGGAAGATATTGAAGGCTTTGACAAAAATCAGATCATCCATGCCGATGAAGAAGGCGCCGATGTTCTTGAAGTAGTTCTTGAAGTAACAAGACGTCAGAATGAAGATAAAAAACAGTTCCTTCGCCGCATCCTTGATTACGGAAGCCAGAAAGCAAAAATCCTCAAATGTGCCGACCGCATCAGTAACATGATTTCCCTTGGCTACGTAACCGACCCTGAATTTATAGAACGCTACTGCGACGAAACAGAATACTACCTGCTTCCAATGGCTCTTGAAGTTGACTTTAATATGTACAACGAGCTCATCTCTCTTCTTATGACCCGCAGACGCTATCTGGAAGACGGCGGATATTTCGATAACAGAAAAAAAGAATCATCAATGTAAAATTTTACAATTAGACTTTTCCGTGTTAGAATTATAATAATATACTCTTTAATAAAAGGAATATTATTATGAAAAAGCGGATTAGAGTTTTATGTAAATCATTGTTTTTATTTTCACTTACATTTTGTTTTTTTTCCTGTAAAAACTTTCTTGATGCCGGCAACGTAAGAAAAGAAATTGAGCAGCAGATTTATATAAATAATCATGAATGCCCTGTGGCTACAGTAGAGGAGCCTGCTTATTCAGATGCAGGTGTTCAAAAAAATAAAGCAATCGTTATCAGCTTTACATTACCTATAGATCCTGAAACTTTTACAGAAAGTTTTCAGATTGTAGATTCTTCCAATAAAAGTCTTCTTGAACACTATACTCAAGCCAAATGGTCAGACGATTATAAAAGTGTAACTATTGCCGCAAACGAATTAAATCTTATTGATCTTGGCAGTGACAAAACAAAGGATATTTTTGTTAAGCTTTCAAAAGAATGTACAACAAAAGATAAGTTACCTGTAAAACAGGCCCTTAATCATAAATTCAGAATTAATGACACAGTTGATAATGTTCCGCCTGTAATTGAAACTGTAAAAGCAACTCATCCATCAGATGTTTCACAAGTTTTAGACGAAAATGGCGAAGCTGCAGCCCTTGCAGAAGGTGAAATAACAGCCGCTAATGAAGAAACGATCATTAAGGCCAATCATCTGAATACAAAATTTGATTTATATATAGAAGGAAGCGACTACGGTGGCGGACGAGTCAACGGATATGTAACATATCAGCGTCTTTATGATTCAGTTGGAAACGCCGTAAATGATACTTTAGAAACAAAAGACCTGCTCTTTACGGAACAGACAGATGCCGGAAACTGGTATGGAACAACTTCTATTGATCTTTCCGATAGCAACAAATATCTTGATGGCTTATACCAGGTAAAAGTTTATGTAAGAGATTCCTTCCAGATTTTGTGTGAAACTCCAAAAGTTTATAATGTTATCCGCGATACAACTTTAGCCTATAGCATGAATGCCCGAATGAATCTTATGAGCTGGCAGCATAGAGATTGGTCAGAAATTTCGGATGATTTTAATCCAAAACAATTGCTTGCTTATGAGTGGGAAGCTCCAGAAAGAAGTCTGCCTGCAGTAGAATATAATGGTCTGTCAATTGCCAGTCAACCTTATAACGGCCCTGATAATCGGGATTATTACTATAGTAATTCAAATGAAAGAAGACCTGCTACCGAAAAATATATATTGAACGGAAGAGAGTGGTTAGTCGTTGCGGGACTTTTTGATGATGTTTATTATGTTTCTCCTCTTACAGGAAAAACTTACTCAGATAATGGTGAAAATTTTACATATTATCTTGCCTGGGGACCAGGTAATCTAACTACGCCTGTAAAACTGGAATGGGGTCCAGAGCAATTGACCGAGGCCGAAAAAGAAAGCTGGAAAGCCGGTGGCATAAATGATTTGAATGAACTTAATGGCTGGGCCAGACTGCCTGCAGAATGCCGTAAGTATTGTGATGAGCATGAAGATCAGGATATTTATTTTGAAACAACTTATGTAGATACTGTTGGTAATAAAAATACAATAAAACTTATTTATCCAAGAAGAGTTGATTTTTATAACTACATTGTAGAAGATGACGATTTACACACTACAGAACCAAAGAAAAAGGTTACCCTTAATTTCTCTGATATGTCAAAGCAGCAGATGGCAAATTTTGTCGATTTGCCAAACAGGTCTATTCGTGTATTATACCGTGTTTACTATGGAATACTACCTGATAATTTCCAACCTGGTGATGATACATCAAAAGTAGCTCTAACAAGAAACCCTTCTGTACCATGGATTTATGACGGTTGGAGTGGCGTAACAGACAGTCATGTTATTTATGATCTTGAACCAGATAGACAATATGTTATTTATATTCAAAGTGATTATGAAACAGATTCTTTAATAAACAGTCAGTATGCAGGTGGTTTGTTTGGAGCTATTCGTAAGGTCATTGTTGATACCGGTCATAATGGTGTTTCAAATCTTTCAAAACCTGAATTTGACTGGAATAAAAAATCTACAGGTCCAAATACAGGGCTTTTTGACCTTGATGTTACTGTTACAAACTATGATGAAAATGTAAAGTATATTCCTGCTTACAGTATGGATGGTGGACAGAGCTGGATTTATTATGAGTCTGAAGCTTCAGACAAATTTACAGTTACTGTACAAAATCCTCTTAGAATGCCTACAAAACCTGGAGAAGCATGGGCAAATGAAATTTGGGATTCAACTTTCCGTACAAGCTCCTGGGATGGAGTTGAAACAGATGGAGAAGGCCATAAAAACGGCGGTTGGGATGATGATAATACTTATTTCCTTGCAGTGCAGCATTGTAAAGAGCAGTGTGGAGGCTATCCATCTGTAAAGGCAAAATTCAAAATTATTGCTGTTACAGAATATGAAAATATTGAATCCGATGTACATGATATTGAATTTTTTGAAGATGATGATAATATACCTCCTTCAATTCGAAATGATATCAGTCTTCATGATTCAAAGCTTTCTTTTGACGGACATTCCTTTATGTTTAATGAATTAATTCAGGAAAATGAAGGGCATCTAAACGAATATTTTGACTTTTATTATGTACCCTATCAGGAAATGTGGGGTAATAATCTTAATGTTTTGTCAGAAGCCGAAATTGCAAGACTTCCTGGAGGTGTAAGTTCTTTTGATTCTACCTGCTGGCTTCCAGGAAGTCCTAATGATCTGGGTTACCATCTTAATATGACAATTCCAACCTTTGGTCTTGCAGATGGAAAATATATGTATTATGCCAAAGTAAGCGATTCTTATGGAAATTATAAATATGTAACGCTTGGTCAGGCACACATAGGAACCTTTAAGAACAAGCTTAGTGTTGAACTTGTATATGATGAAACAAAAAAAGAATACTACTTTATTTCAAGATTACCAATCGAAGGTGATGAACTCAACTTTGATAGATATATGATCAATGTTCAAAAGCTTGATTATGATAATAAATCTGACACATATGTATGGAATAATGCATTTGGCTGGTCTAATGAGCTTCAGAATTGTAAAAAAGTAATACAGCCTGATGGTACAACTGTGCTTGAAAATAAAACAGGAGTAGACGATATATTTGGACAAGGGGTAGGTAATATGTATGTGTCTAGAGAGCCAGAACCTTTGTATTCATACAACTATTACCGAATTACTGTTCAAGCCTTTAATAATAATACATATGATGCAACAACTGGCAAAGGTGCAGATAGAGAGTATGGCCGCCCATATAGCAATAAAATAAATGTAAAACAGGAAGAAATCTGGGATCATGATGTTATGGGTTATGTAGAAAATGAAAGTGAATATGATGCTTATACAGATGAAACTGTTTCAAATACCGTTGTTATGTATGTTCCACCTACACGGGAACAAGATAAGTGGTGGTATGAAAGAACTGTACAATCTTCTTTCTTTGTTGATACTGCCACCCCTAGATCTAACGACAATTATTTTGTACAGATAATTGCTTCTGGCCGAGATTTGGGCAACGACATTGACGAATGGGAACGTCGTGGAAAAATTGTTAAAACCTATAAGTATGATACACATATTCATCAAGCCGGAAGGTTTATAGAAAATGTGAATTATGATCCAAAGCAGCCGGAAACAAAGGATAATCCAAAGTATATACTTAATCCGGGTTATATAGATAATCCTGATTTTGATCCAAATGAAGCGGAATCTTTAACTAATCCAAAACAAATACTTAATCCTAAGTATTATGTAAAAGATAATAACGGAAACTATATAGCTAATCCTGATTATGATTCAACTCAACCAGAAACTCCAGAAAATCCAAAGTATAAATTTGAAATCACAGATGATTATATTGAAAACCCGGATTTCAACACCTTTAATTCTTCTGTAGCTCAGGATGATATGTTTAATTCAAGAGAGAAGGGGCTTGTTTATTATGTTGTTGTAGCATACTTTGCAGATAACAGTCGTTCAATGTCGCAGGTATATTCAATGCAAGGTTTCTAAAAAATCCATATATATAGACTATTTCTCAAAAAAACACTATTATATGGTAACAACTGAAAATATATTTTTTAGGAGATATAATTATGGCAGATGTAAAGGTTGCTATTAATGGTTTCGGCCGTATTGGTCGTTTGGCTTTCCGTCAGATGTTTGACGCAAAAGGTTATGAAGTAGTTGCAATCAACGATTTGACAAGCCCAAAAATGCTTGCTCACCTTTTGAAGTATGATACAGCACAGGGTGGTTTCTGTGGTAAGATTGGTGAAGGAAAGCACACAGTATCTGCTACTGATGATTCAATCATCGTAGACGGAAAAGAAATCAAGATTTATGCTGAAAAAGATGCAGCTAACTGTCCATGGGCAGCTAACAAAGTAGACGTTGTACTCGAGTGTACAGGTTTCTACACATCTAAAGAAAAGGCACAGGCTCATATCACAGCTGGTGCTCGCAAGGTAGTAATTTCTGCTCCTGCTGGAAACGACCTCCCAACAATCGTTTACAATGTAAACCACAAAACTTTGACAAAGAACGACAACATCATTTCTGCAGCTTCTTGTACAACTAACTGTCTCGCTCCAATGGCTAAGGCTCTTAATGATGCATACCCAATCCAGTCTGGTATCATGTCTACAATCCACGCTTACACTGGTGATCAGATGATTCTTGATGGTCCACAGCGCAAGGGTGATCTCCGCCGTTCACGTGCTGGTGCTCAGAACATCGTTCCAAACTCAACAGGTGCTGCTAAGGCTATTGGTCTTGTAATTCCTGAATTGAACGGAAAACTCATTGGTTCAGCTCAGCGTGTTCCAACACCTACAGGATCTACAACAATGCTCTTCGCAGTTGTAAAGGGTAAGGACATTACTAAGGAATCTGTAAACGCTGCTATGAAGAAGGCTGTTACAGAATCTTTCGGATACAACGAAGATCAGATCGTATCTAGCGATATCATCGGTATGCGCTTTGGTTCTCTCTTTGATGCTACACAGACTATGGTATCTAAGATTGACGATGACACATATCAGGTAGAAGTTGTTTCATGGTATGATAACGAAAACAGCTATACTTCACAGATGGTACGTACAATCAAATATTTCTCAGAGAACTGCTAAGTATAAATAGTTTCATCTGAAATCATTAAACGCTCTGCTTTAGCAGGGCGTTTTTTTTTGTACTGAGAAATATTTGATAGTTCTTTCGATTCACACGCTCGGTAAACGCTGCGCCACTGCTCGCGTTTCCTCGCTCTCATTTTTTTTTATAATTTTTGTTACCTTTTAACTTCTACGTTTTTATTATTATAGATAGATCAGAAATTACGAGGGCTGTAAGGGCTCTTAATCAGGAGTTGTAAAATGAAAAGATTTATTTTATCAGTTTTGACTGTTTTTGCACTGGGAACCATGCTTGCTTCTTGTGGTTCAACTTTAAAACTTAAGGGCGAAGAACCTGTAATGAACACAGGACGACCAGAAGTTATTGATTATCAGGGACTTGCACTTGGTTCTGCTGTTCCGGAATGGGTAATCGCTATTGGTGATGGTTCAGAAAGACGTGTTCGTAAATCGCTTGATATTCCAAACAGCAAGCAGATTTTTATTCTTCAGAATAAAGGTAATGACCTTGACTTCTTGAAAGCATGGACAGACCAGGTAGATGCACGTGCCGAAATTGCTTCTTCTGTAGAGCAGACAATTGCACAGACTGTTCAGTCAGAAATGGAAGTTCGCCAGGCCGATACACAGCAGAAAGAAAAAGCTGCAAAGATTTATTCTGCTACAATGACAAACGTTACATTGAATGGTCTTTCAAAAGAAGATTACTACTGGATTAAAACCCGAACTCCAAAGCTTGATGTAAAGAATCCAAAGCTTGCTACAGATTACAACTATGAATATACATACTATGTTGTATATACACTTGATAAAGATTTGTATGAGCGCCAGATTGCACAGGCTATGGATGATGTTCAGGACAATGATGATCAGACTGTATTCCTTAAGGATGTTCTTTCTGAAAAACTTATGTCAACAATCCTTTTGCCTGAAACTGACGATATTTCCTTTGCCTATGTGCCATATGAATCAAGTGATGAAAAATAAATACTGATTTTTTACAAACCTATTAATAAATTAAGACCGTAACAGACTTTCTGCTGCGGTCTTTTTTTTGTTTAAATGTTTTTACAAAGGTAATCGCAGAAGGTACAGATATCAGAAGTTTTGCCGGGGAATTTTTTAAAACGCCTGTAATTCGAAAGTCCTTTTGTAAAGCAAAGTTGGATCATTTTATTCTGCGCTGCATTCTGCATGATTTTTTCAAAGCTGTCTCTTATGTTGCCAATAAAAAGAGCCGGATTTTCATTTGCAAAGCCGCAGCAAGGGGCAATGTTTCCATCGGCATGAACATAAAAAATGTTACCAGGCCCCTGACAGTAGTCTTCGTGAAACCAATGGCGGGCCTGCCAGCCTTTTGGATCATCACCCGGGTAGGTGCGTGAAAGTGTGTAGACATTTATATCTTTTGGAAAAGGCAAGGGGGTTTTAGGGGTGGAACCCCTAGGAGAAGGGGTAGAGAGCAACGAAGTGCGAACGAGGGGAAGGCTTTCCCCTACTGTCTGAATATTTATTGAACCTTTTCCAAAAATTTCCTCGACAGTCTTTATAAAAGTAAGCATTCTTTCTGTGTTTTGCCCGTGATATTTATCCCAGCTAAGACCTATTTTTCCATCATAGCCTGCATCATAAAGAGACTGAAGTTTATTGCGAAGGTCTTCTTCGTCCTGCCACCAGTCGCCGTTTGTCATAATCTGGTCAAAAAGCATGTCGTGTTCAACAACAGCATAGGAAACTTCAAGCAGAAAATCCATATAAAGAAACGGTTCACCACCAGAAAATCCAACTTTTTCAATAGTGCCGACCTTCGCACATCTGTTTAAAAATCCAACGGCCTCTTTTATATCAAGCTTTTTTGGATCTCTGTTTACAAAACAATGCTCGCAGTGCAAATTACAGGCTGTTGTACAGGAAAAAATAATTTCTGTAGGGCAAAAGGCTCTTGGCTTCATTGTTTAATCATATCATAGATTGAATTTTACATCAAATTTCATTATATTTTATAGTAAGAATTCAATAAGATTGTCGGGTCAAGTCCGACAATGACAATACAGGAGATACTTTTATGATTAAAACAGTAAAAGACGTAGACCTTAAGGGAAAACGTATTATTATGCGCGTTGACTTCAACGTACCAATGAAGGATGGAGTAGTTCAGGATGATACTCGTATCATGGCTGCTCTTCCTACAATCAAATACATTCTTGAACAGAACCCACGTTCTCTTGTTCTTATGAGCCACCTTGGTGACCCTAAAAAGGACGTAAAAAAAGCTCAGGAAAAAGCTGAAAAAGCAGGAAAAACATGGACTGATGCAGATGCAGAAAAGTTCATCAACGGTAAAAACCGCATGAAGCCTGTTGTAGAATACTTTGCTTCAAAGCTCGGAAAGCCAGTTACCTTCCTTCCAGATGCACTTGGACAGAAGGCTGCAATTGACGCTCTTCCAGAAGGAGCTGTTGCAATGCTCGAAAACGTTCGCTTCCACAAGGAAGAAACTTCTAAGGACCCTGCAGAACGCGATGTAATGGCTAAGGAATTGGCTACATACGGAGACATCTTTGTAAACGATGCATTCGGTACAGCTCACCGCGATCAGGCTTCTACTGCTTCTATTGCAAAGTTTATGCCAGTAGAAAGCGTTGGCGGCTTCCTCATGGAAAAAGAAGTTAAATACATTCAGCCAATGGTAACAAACCCAGAAAAACCAATGACTGCTATTATCGGTGGTGCTAAGGTTTCTTCAAAGATTGCTGTTCTGGAAAGCCTTATGAAGAACGCTTCTACACTCATCATTGGTGGTGGTATGGCTTATACCTTCCTCAAGGCACAGGGCCACTCAATCGGTAAGTCTCTTGTTGAAGATGACTTCCTCGATACAGCAAAAGATCTTCTTGCAAAGGCTGAAAAGGCCGGAGTTAAGATTCTTCTTCCTGTAGACCATGTTGGTGGTGCTGAATTTGCTGATAAGGACCCTGTTGCAGTTGATGCAGTAGATCTTCCAGATAACCTTATGGGTATGGATGTTGGTCCTAAGACTGTTGAACTTTACAAGAATGCTATTCTTGCTTCTAAGTCTATCGTATGGAACGGACCTGTTGGAGTATTCGAGTTCGAAAACTTTGCAAAGGGAACTGAAGCTGTAGCCCGCCTTGTTGCAGAAGCAACTTCTAAGGGTGCTATGACTGTAGTTGGAGGTGGTGACTCTGTTGCTGCTGTAAATAAGTTCAACCTTGCAGATAAGATGAGCCATGTTTCTACCGGTGGTGGTGCATCGCTTGAATTCCTTGAAGGAAAGACATTGCCTGGTATTGCTATTTTGGCTACTAAATAGTCTTTATTCACAGGTAACTTTATAAGAAAAAACGCCTGTGCCCTCCCGTGGAAAAGGATCTCGTCCAGCTGAAAGAACCTGTCCGAGATCCTTTTCCACTCCGGGCACAGGCGTTTTTTTATATTCCAACTTTTAGAGAAAAACACTATAATGTCGCATATGATATACAACAACATTCTTGAATCGATTGGTCACACACCACTTATACAATTGCAAAAAATGGTAACGCCCGATATGGCGCGAATTCTTGTTAAGTTTGAAGGACTTAACGTTGGCGGTTCTATTAAAACTCGTACTGCCTTTAATATGATTTTAGATGCCGAAAAGAAAGGCCTCATAGATAAAAACACAATTATTGTTGAACCAACAAGCGGAAACCAGGGAATTGGTCTTGCCCTTATTGGTGCTGTGCGCGGTTATAAAACTGTAATCATTATGCCCGACAGCGTTAGTGAAGAACGCCGCAAACTGGTAAAGCATTATGGTGCAGAAGTTAAGCTTGTTCACGATAACGGTGACATTGGAAAATGCATTCAGGAATGTATTGATACAGCCTTTTATATGCAGCATATGGATCCTCATGTATTTATTCCCCAGCAGTTTGAAAATCCTGCAAACCCTCAGATTCAACGCGAGCAGACTGCAATAGAAATCATACAGGATGTAGACGGGCCTATTCATGGATTCTGCTCCGGTATTGGAACAGGCGGAACTCTTACAGGAATTGGTGAAGTTCTTAAAGAAAAAAATCCCGACATTACAATCTGGGCTGTTGAACCTGAACATGCTGCAATTCTTAGCGGGGGTAGTGTGGGAACTCACTTGCAGATGGGTATTGGCGACGGTCTTATTCCAACAATCCTTAATAAAGATATTTACGATGATATCTTCCTTGTTTCTGATTCAAAGGCAATTAAAACAAGCCGTGACCTGGCTCGCAAAGAAGGAATTATGTGCGGAATTTCCAGCGGTACAAATGTTGCTGCTGCTCTTGAACTTGCCCGCGTGCTTGGACATGGAAAGACAGTTGTTACAGTTTTGCCTGATACTGCAGAGCGCTACTTCAGCACTCCGCTTTTTGATGAAGAAGTAGAATTTTAAAGACTTTTAAGCATTCTTTTATTCTGATACATCTCTACGTCGGCGCGTTTCATTACATCGCCAAAGCAGTTGTCTTTTCCGTATTCGTAAACGGCAAAGCCCGCTGCAAATGATTTTTTCTCGAATAAAGATACAGATTTTTTGATTTCTGATTCTGTTGTTTCTTTTACAATCTGCTTAATCTTATCAAGATTTTCGTAATCATCACTTTGAAGAATTGCAACAAATTCATCACCGCCAATTCTGTAAACCGGGCTGTGCTTGAAAATATCACAGATTGTCTTGCAGCAGTTTATGATGTACTGGTCACCAGAATCATGACCAAATGTGTCGTTTATAAGTTTTAGATTGTTTAGATCGCATTCACAAATAGCAAAATTTACTGTAAGAGGTTCTTCCCGTATCTGCTTATCAAATTCTTTTACCTTGTTATTGTAAGAAATGCGGCTCATTACTTTTGTAAGTGCATCGTGACTAGAAATATCTTTCTCGATGTTGATAGTTTCCATCATTATGTGACGGAACATATTCTGAATAAATATATAAAGCAAGACTGCTGTAACACAAATTGAAAGGTAACCAGAATTAATGTTGCCGTCGATTATGTTTGCAGTTTGACCTGTAATCATGATTGAAGCTATAAGAATTATACAAATAATATTTCGAAGTTTGGCTCTTATAGCAATCAGAACAAAAACAAAAAGAATATAAAGGAAGCTTAAAGCGCAGAAGAAGACATAAAGCCAGTATTCTTCACCACGCTGGAAGAGACTGTTTTCATCAATTGAAAAAATCTTTCCATTTAAAAGCGAAATTGTCTGAAGAATTACGTTAAGAATCATAACGATAACCATAGGCTTGGTTGTTCGTTTCATTCCACAGCTGCGTGCAAGTAAAATTGCAAGGAAAGGGGAAATACAGAATTCAATATAGGTTACAAGCCAGTGGATTTTTTGAGGTGCGCAGCCTGTTTTATCAAAAAGAACTCCCAGGTATTCACAGATAGCCCCAATGGCAGCAAAAATAAAAGAAGTTCTGAACCATTTGATGTCGCTCTTGTTAAGAATTGTATTTTTTCCGACATCAATAGAAAGCGTTATCATGCTGAGAATACAGATTATGATGGTTACTGTATAATTTTGATCCATATTTGGTAAACAAACTCGATTATTCAATTATACACTATATTCGTATATACATCAATTATAACTATTATAGAGTTTTTCAAGCTGTTCTCTGCAGGCAATAAAACTCTTTCCTAGTTCAGGGTCAAAATGGGTACCCAGCGATTCTTCTATAATCTGGAAAGCTTTGTCATAGGTAAAACTGTCTTTATAACAGCGTTTACTTACAAGGGCATCAAATACATCTGCAAGTGCCATGATTCGTGCTTCGAGAGGGATTTCTTCTGCTTTAAGCTTATCCGGATAACCTGTGCCATCCCATTTTTCGTGATGATAATGTGCTACGTTTATGGCGATTTTTTTGAAGTCAAGGTCATCAACTTCTGAAAGAACGTTTTCTACAATGCGGGCTCCTTCTGCAGAGTGGGATTTCATAATTTCATATTCTTCGTCTGTAAATTTTCCCGGTTTCTGAAGGATTGCATCTGGTACCGCAATTTTTCCAAGGTCATGCATTGGAGCAGCCTTTACTACATTTTCAAGAAAGGTCTGCGGCAAATCAAGAGCATCTGCAAAAACCCTCACGCAGTCGCTTGTTCTTCTGATGTGACCGCCTGTAGAGTTGTCGCGGCTTTCGACCATAGTTGCCATGCCTGTTAATACAGAGTTTTGCACTGCAATAAGTCGTTTTGTTTTTTCATCAAGAGAGACTGTCATGTCGTTAAAGGTGTCGGCAAGCTCTCCAAATGGATCATTACTTACAATATTTACTTTATAATTAAAGTCTCCTTCCTTTATTTTTTCTGTTCCTTTCTTAAGCTTAAGAAGTGGAGTTGTAAAAAAGTGAGTAAAAATTACAAGAATCAGAATACTGAATACTATTAAAAATCCCAGAATTACAAAAATTCTTTTGTCTGATGGAAGGTCGTAATTATCTACAAGAGTAGTGTAAACAGTAACCATAAAAAGAATAGGGAAAACGCCTACAGAAATATAGAAAACTTCAAACAAAGTAGAAAGCGAAGGTTTTTTTGGCTTAAAGCGGTCAAGCTTACCTTCGGGATAGAACTTTGGTAAAAATATCTGCCGGTGAAGGGTTTCCATTATAAAAAATGAAAGTGTAAAACTGAACAGCGCTTCGAGTACTACATACATTACAGATGTAGAAAGAATCCTTAACATTTCAATTTCATAGCTTTGTTTTGCAACTAAAAGTGCGCCCACTTCAAATAGAAGGTAAAAAATCCAGCCCGTAACTCCATAAAGCGAAAAGACAAGCGGCATATTTATAAAACCACGGTCAAAGGATTTTCCTGCTTTGTTTGTTATTCCGTAATGAAGAATCCTTGATGAATAAGAGAAACAAAGCAGGGTTGGAATTAAAAAGCTGAAAACAGTGATTATGTTAATTACATTTTCGTGGTCTGTAAGAAAATTCATCCATCCCTGCATATAAGCCCTGTGCAGAGCCGGCAAAGAATTAGTAGCCGGAATTATAGTACTCAAAAAGTTAGCACTTGCGTCAATCAGCCCATAACATATAAAAATCCATGCAGTTTTTTTTGTGTTTTTTATCATAGGATAATTATATCATTTTGTTTCCGGCAATGTAAGGTGAACACGACGCCTTGAAAATGACGCCATAAATATGAAGTAATGAATATTACGACATGGTCATTAGTATGGATATGAAAACAGAGGGCGTAGCGAAATCGGGTGACCAAACTACATCTAGGGCTGCCGAGCGAAGCGAGAAATATGGTTTACCATACAGCCCTAGCAGTAGTTTGGGCACACGATTTCGCGGGAGCCCTCTGTTTTCCTTATGCAGGCATATCCATGTTGCAACACATTCTTAAATTCAATAAAATGACATAAATTGAATTTTTAAGGAGTCTATATGGCACGTACACATTATATTGCCGGAAACTGGAAAATGAACACAAATAAGGCCGAAGCTGTTGCATTGGCAAAGGACCTTGTTGAACAGTTGAAGGGTAAAACAAACAAATATATGATTGGAGTTCCTTTTGTATATCTTGATGCAGTAGCTCAGGTTGTAAAAGGTTCAAACATCCTTCTTGCAGCTCAGGATTGTGCTGCTACAGATAACGGTGCACACACTGGTGAAGTTTCTTGTGCAATGCTCAAGGATATCGGATGTCAGAGTGTAATTCTTGGTCACTCAGAACGCCGCCACGAAATTGGTGAATCTGATGAACTTATCAACAAAAAGGTACGCAAGGCTTTGAACTCAGGTCTTGAAGTTGATCTTTGTATTGGTGAACTTTTGAGCGAACGCGAAGCAGGAGAAGCAGAACAGGTTTGTGCTTTCCAGCTTTCTGCAGGTCTTGCAGGTGTTACTGCAGAACAGATGAAAAACGTAACAATCGCTTACGAACCGGTTTGGGCTATTGGAACAGGTAAAACAGCTACTCCAGAAGATGCTCAGGCAATGCACAAATTCATTCGTGCCTATATCGCAAAACTCTACAACCAGCAGGTTGCCGACGAAACAATCATCCAGTACGGTGGTTCAATGAAAGCCTCTAACGCAGCCGAACTCCTGGCCCAGCCAGACATCGACGGTGGCCTCATCGGTGGCGCTTCTCTTAAGGCAGAGACTTTTGTACCTATTTGTATATTATAATTAATTCAAAAAAGGGATTTATTTAAATACATTTGAAAACAGAGGGCGGAGTCTGGATTTCGGATTCCAAAAACGCTCTACACTGCTGCCGCGCTAAGCGGCAACGTAAATAGTTCCAAGGCAGTGTAGCGCGTAGGCGGCTAGCCGCCGGTTTTGGAATCAGAAATCCGGACGGGAGCCCTCTGTTTTCTATATATATTCATATTACTTCTATAGACAAATCCCCAAGTTTTCATTAAAATATTAAAACTTATTCGATTATTATATTTGGAGATATAAAATGGGTACAATTGGTGTTGTTCTTTTGGTAATTTTTATTATTGTCTGCGTTCTTCTCGTTCTTCTTGTTTCTATCCAGGATGACGGCGAAGACGGAATGGGCGGTCTTTTAGGAGGAAGAGGAACTGCTGCTTTTGGTGCACATTCAGCAAGCGTTCTTACAAAAGCAACTGCTGTATTAGTTACTTTGTTCTTTGTTCTTACAATTGCCCTTGCTCTTGTAAATAAAAAGCCAAAGACAGACAAGTTTGTAGATTCTATTCCAGAAGAAGAAATTGCCGCTCCTGCTGCAAGCGATGCAGGAAACTGGTGGGATGAAGCTGCTGAAACAACAGATTCTACCGAAGCTGCTGAGTAAAATTGCAAGAAGAAATAAACGTAATCAGCCATCTGCTGTCTGTTGAAAAAAATGCTTCTGTCTTAATTGATAATGCAGTAAAAGAAGCCGACAGCAGAACTACACAGGCTAGAAATCAGGCCAATTCTCAATTCAAATCAGAATATGATAAATGCCTTTCTCTAATGGAAGCTGATTACGAAAAAACTATTCAGCAGAGAAAAGCTGAACACGAAGATGAACTTGAACAGTTCAAATCAGATTTAAAAAGTCGCACACGCGATTATGATGCTTTCAACAAGCTTTTAGATAAACTGCTTCAACAAAAAAAATCAATTTAGAAGGGGAGGCGGCAGATGGATAAATCCACAGCAGTATCTTTTAGTTACGCAAAGGCCGCCGGACTTTTGAGCAAGTCTTTTGTAAAAGAAAGAACCCGCCTTTTGTTCGAAGCAGAATCCCTTACAGATTTGTGGGGACTTCTTTTCAATGGCCCAGCCCCTTCTGTCCCTGAAACTCTTTTAGCACAAGAAATAGAAGACAAAGCCTTTTCCGCCTTTCTTTCTCAATATCTTTTTTTCTTAAACCAATATGATAAAGCGCCTCTGATTCTTACAGACAAGCTTAAACGTTTTGAAGTAGAAAATGTAAAAGAAATTATTGGTGCTTTGTGTTCCGGAGAAAAAGAGCTTCCGCATTTGCTTGATTTAAAAGATTTCAGTAAAATAAATATGAAAGCCTGGCCCGACCTTGCCAAAATGACAGAGGGAACGGATTATGCCTGGCTTAAAAAAATTCCGGATGCAAAAGATCAGCAGAAGGTTGATTTTGAACTTGACCTTAATCTTCTTCGTGAAAACTGGAAGGCTATCAACAGCTGCCACGGTGATGACAAAGAAGGTCATGTAAAACTTTTTCTTGATGAGTTTGTAATAAAGAATATCATCTGGGCTTTACGCCTTAAGCTTTATTATGAAATGACACGGGAAGAAATTATTCAGAATCTTTTTTATGTTACAGCGGCACCAGATAAAAATGATCCTCTTGCCGGTCCTGCAATAAAGATTTTGTCCTGGGATGTAAATAAATTTTCGGACTGGGAAAAGTGGGAGTTTGCAAAATATCTTAATCCGTATGAGCCGGGCAGCCTTTGGTGTATTGACCCTGTATGGATTGAACGCAGATATATAGAACATCAGGCAAAAACTGCAAGTCAGATTTTTCATCGCTATCCTATGGAAGATGTGGCTCTTGCGGCCTGGTTTAAACTTAAGTCTTATGAATTGACTTGTATACGAACTGCTGTAGAAAGCCTACGGTTGAATATAAATTCGCGCGAAGCAATGGAGGCTGTGGGAGTAAATGGCTAGAACTGCAGAAATGCGTTTGATAGAATTGATGGTTCTCAAACAGGATATTTCGTCTGTAATCGAATATATCGGTAAAAAAGAATCCTTTCAGTTTCAGGACAGTGAGCGCGATAAGCCTAAAGAAAAAAAGTCCGACAGCGAGCTTGATGTAGATCATAATTTTTATACAAGCCTTAGAAATGCATCTGTAAATCTTGGTATTCCTCTTTCTGATTCTGACTTTGATGTAAAGGAATGTTCTTCTCCATCTGCAAAGGATAGGGAAGAAGCAACCAGAATTATTAAAGCTTACAACGATCTTCAGACCGAGCTTGAAGAAAAAACTGCAGAGGCTTCTAAATGTGCAGACGCTTATAAAGAAGCCCTTGCTTTTGCAAATCTCAAGGTTTCTTTTTCGGAACTTGATAGTCTTTCTTTTCTTACCCTGCGGGTTGGAAAAATTGATGCAGCCAGTTTTGATAATATAAAATCCAGTCTTGCTGTAATGGCTGTTGTAATTGCTCTTGGCGAAGATAAATCTCATGTGCTTGTTGCATCTTCTAAAAAGAACAGTGCGCAGGTTGACGTTGAACTTAAAAAGCTTGGTTTTGTTCCGCTTGAAATTCCAAAGGATTTTCAGGGTGTGCCGGAGGATGTTCTTGAAGGCCTTGCAAATCAGAAAAAGAAAGTTGAAGAAGAACTTGCTGAGCTTGAAAAAACACGCGGAAATTTCGCAGAAACACATAAAAACCTTATTCATAATCTTATAAAATCATTTGCAATTGGAGTTCAGATTTCTGATATTGTAAAAGGGCTTGAAGCTACAGAACTTGTTTATAGAATTACAGGCTGGGTTCCACTTAGCGAAACAGAAACTTATATGAAGGAGCTTGATAATATTACCTCGGGCCGTATTGCCTTCCGTGAATATTCTCCTTTTGAAGTTCCTTCTGTAGTGGCTGGAAAAGAACAGGTGCCTGTAAAGTTGAGCCATGGAAAATTTGTAAAGAGTTTTGAACGCATGATTTTTAGTTACGGTTCACCTCTTTACGGAATGATTGACCCGACCCCTTTTGTTGCAGTTTTCTTCACCCTGCTTTTTGGTATTATGTTTGGTGACCTTGGACAGGGCCTTGTTTTTGTTCTTGTGGGAATCCTCATGGCTGCAAAGGTTATAAAGGTTGGCGGCTGGAATAAGTTTGCGCCAATTTTTATTGCAATTGGTGTTTCAAGTTCCCTCATGGGACTTTTGACGGGTGAGTTCTTTTCTAACGAAACTTTGCTTGAACCTTTTGCAGAATGGGTAACAGGATTTTTTGGAAGTCCGCATGCACCAATCTTAAAGATGATGCCTTCTTCAGATCCGTCATCAATAATTGCAATGTTCGGAGTTTTTGGTGTTGCAGTTGGAATTGGTTTTATAATTAATACAATTGGTCTTTTGCTGAACTTTGTAAATAACCTGCGCTGCCGTCGTTTTGATGAAGCCTTCTTTGGTAAAAACGGACTTGCAGGTGCAATATTCTTCTGGTATGTAATTGTAATGGTTATACGCATGGTTGTCTTCCATCATTCAATTGCAGTGTATGACTGGATTATAATAGGTATTTCTCTTTTCCTTGCAGCATTTGCAGAGCCTTTTGAAAATCTTGTTGCGGGTAGAAGACCTTTGCTTGAAAACGGTTTTGGTACTTATTTAATTTCGGGACTAGTTGAACTTATAGAAGTTATTTCGGGATATCTTTCTAATACCGTAAGTTTTGTGCGAGTTGGAGCATTTGCACTTTCACATGCTGTTCTTGACTTTTTGATTCTGACTCTTACAAATATGTGTGGTGGCGAAGGAAGCATAGCTGGTATTCTTATTCTTGTAGTTGGTAATGCAATTATAATCCTGCTTGAAGGAATGATTGTTGCAATTCAGGTAATAAGATTGCAGTACTACGAATTCTTCTCAAAGTTCTTCCACGAAACCGGTAGAGAGTTTAAACCGTTTAGGTTTGTTAATAAGTGAGATTGCCGGGTCAAGCCCGGCAATGACAAAAAGTGTCATTCTCGGGATTAACCTGTAATGACAGAAAGTGTCATTCTCGGGCTTGACCCGGCAATCTTGATTATAAAAGGAGTTTTTCATATGAAAAAGAAATTATTTCTTATCCTGACTGTACTTGCCTGCGCATGTACAGCACTGTTTGCACAGGAAGCAGAAGCTGCTGAAGAAGTAGCTGCTAATGCAGGCGGTATTTCTGCAGGAATTAAATATCTTGCAGCTGCTATTGCTGTTGGACTTGCTTGTCTTGCCGGTGGTATTGCCGTTGCAAAAATCGGTTCATCTGCAATGGGTGCTATGAGCGAAAACCCTGAACTTTCCGGTAAGGCTCTTCCTTTTGTAGGTCTTGCAGAAGGTATTTGTCTTTGGGGAATGCTTGTTGCAGTTCTTATTCTGATTTTGTAGTTTTAGAATGCAATATTTTATTATAGGGCAGCGTGAGATTGTCCTTGCCTTTAAGATGACTGGCATTGATGGAGCTGTTGCCGATACCCGTGAACAAGTCCTCGAAGCTTTTAATCGAGTTACCGGAAAGGGGGGTGTTGCTGCAGTTCCCTCTGACGAAATTCCCAGAGTGCTTATTCTTACAGAAGAAGCAGCCAGTCTTATTGAAGACGAAGAAATCCAGTGGCAGAAAACAGGAATGTTTCCTCTGATTGTAGAAGTTCCGGGCTTGAACGGACATATGCAGGGTAAGAAAACTCTTTCTGATGCTATCAGAGAAGCCGTTGGTGTTAATGTGTAGAGGTTTTTATGCAGGAACTAAGATCTACAGATATTCTTGATAAAGAAATCGAAGCAGATGCAAAACGCAAGGCAGAAACAATTTTAAAACGTGCAGATAAAGAATGTGAAGAAATTCTTGCTTCTGTTCAAAATAAAATAAATGTGGCACGTCAGGAAAAAGAAGAATTTTACTCAAAGAAGCTTGATGCTTTTGAAAAAGATTTAACTGCATCCGGTCCGCTCGAAAAGCAGCGCTTTCAGGTTTCATTTATTCAGGAAGAGGTTATTGCTGCAATTAATAAATATCTTTCTGCTTTGAAGGAAGAAGATCGTCTTGCACTTGTAACAGAAGGTTTTGATTTTGATGTTTGCAAAGACAAAAAAATAAATGCCTATGTTTATGGTTTTGATTTTGATGCTGCAGAAAAACTTCTCAAAGAAAAATTAGGCAGTGCCCTTATTTCCTGCAGCAAAACAGATTTTGGAAAAATAATGATAGAAGAAGAGCTTGGCCTTGAAAATAATCAGGGAATTATTTTAGAGGCAGAAGATAAATCAATGAGGGCAAGGTTAACCCTTGTTCAAGTCCTTGGCGGAATTCTTGACAATTACAGGCAGGAGCTTTCTGATGCCTTGTTTGGAGGTTCTCTATGAGCGAACAGATGATTGAAGGAAAAATCACCCGCATTTCGGGACCTATTGTTTACGCTCAGGGTCTTGACGGCTGCGGACTTTATGATGTAGTTGATGTTGGTGAAAAGCGGCTTATTGGTGAAATTATCAGACAGGATAAAGGAAACGCTACAATTCAGGTTTATGAGGAAGATACCGGCATGCACCTTGGCGAAAAGGTTGTGTGTACCCAGCGTCCTCTTTCTCTGCGTCTTGGTCCTGGTCTTGTCGGAAATATTTATGACGGAATTCAACGTCCCTTAAAATCTCTTTTCAGCGGCCAGGATAAAGAGTCGGAAATTGATGACAGCGCCTTTCTTATTCCAGGGCAAAGAACTGAACCTCTTGATTCAAGTAAAGTCTGGCATTTTGATGCTGCAGAAGGGATTTCGGAAGGTTGCAAAATCTATCCTGGCTTTGTACTTGGAACTGTTCAGGAAACTCCTTCTATTTTACAAAAGATTATGGTTCCGCCTGATATCCGAGGTAAGAAGCTTGTTAAATTTACGGGAAGCGGCGACTACACAATTGATGATGTAATCGGCCTGACTGAGTTTGATGAAGAAATCAGACTTGCTCATTACTGGGCAGTAAGAAAGCCACGTCCTTATAAAACAAAGCTTGGAGTATCTGAGCCACTTATAACAGGCCAGCGCGTAATAGATGTTTTCTTTCCATTAAGTAAAGGTGGAACTGCTGCAATTCCGGGCGGCTTTGGAACCGGAAAAACAATGACTCAGCATGCTGTTGCAAAATGGTGTGATGCAGATCTTATTGTTTACATTGGCTGCGGAGAACGTGGAAACGAAATGACCGAAGTTCTTACAGAGTTCCCGGAACTTATTGACCCTCGAACAGGCCGCTCTATTATGGAGAGAACAATTCTTATTGCAAATACTTCGAACATGCCTGTTGCAGCCCGTGAAGTTTCTCTTTATTCTGGAATTACTCTTGCAGAATATTACCGCGACATGGGTATGGATGTTGCTATCATGGCCGATTCAACCAGCCGCTGGGCAGAAGCTTTGCGTGAACTTAGTGGCCGTATGGAAGAAATGCCTGCAGAAGAAGGATTTCCTGCTTACTTACCAACCCGCCTTGCATCATTTTATGAAAGAGCCGGTCGTGTAGATACTCTTTGCGGACAACAGGGTTCAGTTTCTGTAATTGGTGCAGTTTCTCCTCCGGGTGGTGACTTTAGTGAACCTGTAACTCAGCATACAAAACGATTTATCCGCTGCTTCTGGGCGCTTGACCGTGAACTTGCAAATGCACGCCATTATCCTGCAATCGGCTGGATAGATTCTTATTCAGAATATGCAGATGAAGTTCGCGACTGGTGGGAATTAAGAAATCCTCTCTGGTGGCAGCTTCGCTTACAGGCACTTGAGCTTTTAAAGAGTGAACAGAAACTCGAGCAGATTGTCCGCCTTATTGGACCTGATGCTCTTCCTCCACAACAGCGTCTTGTTCTTAAAGTTGCCGAAATGATTAAGAACGGATTTTTACAGCAGAATGCTTTTGACGACATAGACAAATATTGTTCTATTGAAAAACAGATTCTTATTCTTGATTTAATTATGGAATATTACCGCCGTGCAGATGCAGTTGTTAAGCGTGGTGCACTTTTAATGAGGGTAACAAGCCTTCCTGTTTGCGATGAGCTTGTCCGAATTAAAATGCAGTATCCAAATGATCAGATAGAAAAAATTGAAGAAATCAGAAACAGGCTCGACCAGCAGCTTGGCGAGTTAGAAAGATCTTATTCTTCAAGAAGGGGATAAAAGCTGCGGACCTTGAGCTTGTCGAAGGGTGTACATATAGAGGCCCTTCGACAGGCTCAGGGACCACAGGAGTGTGAAATATGAAAGGTGTTGAATATAGAGGCGTTACTTCTGTAGACGGTCCAATCATCGTCCTCAAAAGTACAGAAAATGTTTTTTACAATGAAACTGTCTGCGTGCGGGACCGAAACGGCGTTAAGCGAACAGGTAAGGTTGTTGATATAAGTCAGTCTGCTGTTGTTGTTCAGGTTTTTGGTTCTACAACCGGCCTTGACCTTGATGAAACTTCATTTGAATTTTTGGATGAACCGCTGGAGCTTAGGGTAGGAGAAGGACTTCTTGGTCGTGTTTTCAACGGACTTGGAGAGCCTATAGACGGATATCCTCCAATTGTTTCAAGCCAGAAACGAAATGTAAATGGAAATCCTATTAACCCTTATGCCCGTGTTTATCCCCGCGATTTTATTCAGACAGGTATTTCTGCAATTGACGGAATGAACTCTCTTGTTCGTGGCCAGAAGCTTCCGATTTTTAGTGGTAACGGACTTTCTCATAATAAGCTTGCAGCCCAGATTATCCGCCAGGCAAAGCTCCGTAACAGTGATGAAAAATTCGTTATGGTTTTTGCAGGAATGGGTATTAAATACGATGTTGCAAAATTCTTTGTTGATACTTTTGAAGAGTCGGGAGTTCTTGCAAATGTTGTAATGTTCCAGAGCCTTGCAGATGCTCCTTCTATTGAAAGAATTATTACTCCACGCTGTGCGCTTACTGCCGCAGAATATCTTGCCTTTGAAAAAGGAATGCACGTTCTTGTTGTAATGACAGATATGACAAACTACTGCGAAGCCCTTCGTGAAATTTCTACAACTCGTGGTGAAGTTCCTGGTCGAAAAGGCTATCCGGGATATTTGTATTCGGACCTTGCAGAGCTTTATGAACGTGCTGGAAAGATTAAAGGTTCAAGTGGTTCCATTACACAAATTCCGATTCTTTCTATGCCAAACGATGATATTTCGCATCCTATTCCGGATTTGACCGGATATATTACAGAAGGTCAGATTGTACTTGGACGTGAACTTTTTCAAAAGGGAATATATCCTCCTGTAGCAGCTCTTTCAAGCCTTAGCCGTCTTATGAAAGATGGTATTGGTCCTGAAATGACCCGCGAAGATCATGCTGCAGTTTCATCCCAGCTTTTTGCTTCTTATTCAAAGGTAAAGACAATCCGTAATCTGGCTGCCATTATTGGAGAAGAAGAGCTTGGCGAAATTGACCGTCAGTACCTGCGCTTTGGCGAACGATTTGAAGAAGAGTTTTTGACTCAGGGCGAGTTTGAAGACCGTTCAATTGAAGATACATTAAATATCGGCTGGACTATTTTGCAGGAGCTTCCTGTAGAAGAGTTAACCAGAATTAAACCTGAGCTTATTGAGAAATATAGGAAATGAATATAAACATCGCGCCGACAAAATCTAACCTTCTCGTTACTAAAGAGCAGCTTGCAGTTTCAACAAACGGTTATGAACTGCTTGAAGAAAAACGAGAGATTCTTGTGCGCGAACTCATGCGTCTTGTTGAACAGGTAAAAATTCTTGAAAATGAAATCCAGCAGGCCATAGATCTTGCTTATCCGGCATTTAAACGCATGCTCATGATAGACGGTGCCGATCAGGTTGAAAGAATCGCTCATGGCATTCACTACGATTTTGATATGATAGAAAAAGTTGTTGTTGTGGGCGGTATGCAGTTTGAAACAATAGAGGTTGAGCTTCCTAAAAAAGAACTTTTTTATTCTGCCCTTGGAACTTATGCAAACACTGATGATGTAATTGTAAAGTTTTTTAATCTTCTTACTCTGCTTACTCAAATGGCTTCAATTCGTACTATTGTCTGGCGCCTTGCCGAAGAAGTAAAGCGTACTCAGCGTCGTGTAAACGCTCTTGATAAAATGATAATCCCACAGGCTACAGAGACGATAAAATATATAGAGAGTGTTCTTGAAGAACGTGAACGTGAAAATGTTTTTGTACTCAAGGCATTAAAGAAAAAGCAGAATGCAGGCAGGAGTTAGAATGGCAAAGGAGTTTTTCAAAAAAGTTTTAGTTGCAATAAACGGTTCAGAAAGTTCAATTCGTGCAGCAATGTACGGAATAATGATGGCTCGAACCTATAATCTTGAACTTAAGTTTGTTTATGTTATTGACTCCGCTACAATTAATTATCTTGGAATGAACCAGATGCTTGCAAAAGATGAACAGGTTGATTATAAAGTTGACCTCTGCTACGAAGGACAAAATCATCTGGAGTATGCAGCTTCTCTTGCGGGTAGTAAGGGTGTGCCTGCTCAGACAGAATTAAAGGATGGTTCTGTTGTTACAGAAATCCTTAAGGTTGCAAATGAGTTTGAAGCAGACCTTATTCTTATTGGTTCAACTTCAAAAAAGAAGGGTGCCAGCCTTATCAAACGAAATGTCCATTCAAGTCATCAAAATGATATTATAGAAAATTCAAAAATTCCTGTGCTGGTAGTTCAGACTAACGATAAAGAAGAAATCGAAAAAAAGTTTAAGATTTTTTAGGAAACGCCCATGAAAGATTTTTATAAGATACTTGGCGTTCGTAAAGAAGCAACCCTTGCCGAAATTAAACGTGCCTACCGCGAAAAAGTAAAGAACCTTCATCCGGATCTCACAGGTGATATTTCCCGCAGAGATGAATTTAATGAAGTTGTTCACGCTTACCGTGTTCTTGCCGATGCTCATCAGCGTTCTATTTTTGATGAAAGCTTTTTCTTCAGGGCAAAGACAAACCCACACAATGCCCAATCTTTTGATTATTATAAATGGCTCAGTGGCCGTGATGACTATGAAAGCCGTGCCAAGCTTATTTTTTATACACTCATGCATAATAAAGAAGACGAAGCTGTTGCAGAGTTCAAACGCATGCAGACCAATCATGCAGATTTTACTCTCAAGGATTTTTTTACCCGCGAAGATTTTATGGATTATGGATACATCCTTGCCGAAGAGCTTGTGCTTCGCGAAGAGTTTTACGATGCTTTTATCCTTCTTGAACAGATTATAAAAATGGAATATTCCTACAGCTATTTTTATATCTTCTTTCCGGAAGTAATCAATTTTACACTGACAATCCTCAAACGAAATATTGATAGCGTTATAAGTGATGAACTGGCCCTTGATGTTTATGAACGCGCACTTGACCTTGAGTTAGGTAAGACTAACGATTCTTTCTTTTTACGCAAGATGAGCGAAGAATATCGACGCCTTGGAGATGCTTCGACTGCCGAAATCTGTTTACGAGAATCGTTAAAAGTGTTAGTATAGACTTACTATGATTAAAATTAAAACTTTAGAAGAGATAGACGGTATTCGAAAATCCTGCCATCTTACTGCCGACATGTTTAATGAGCTTCTGCCTAAAATTAAGGCCGGAATGAGTACTTACGATATAGACATGCTTTTTAAACATTTTATAGAATCACATGGAGGAACTCCTGCCTGGTACGTAGAAGATTTTCCAGGTGCTGTTTGTATTAGTATCAACGAAGAAGTCATTCACGGACTTCCTTCTAAAAAGAGAATTGTTCACGACGGAGACCTTGTAAGTCTTGATGTTGGAATAAACCTTAACGGCTACATAAGCGATACAACCCATTCTGTTCTTATTGGAAATGTCCGCCCTGAGGTTCGCAGACTTAAGGAAGTTACTGAAGAATGTCTTCAGGCTGCAATAAATGCCTGTGTAGTAGGTAACCGAATTGGTGATATTGCAAAAGCTGTTTATGGAATTGCTGCCGAAAAACATGGTTACGGAGTTGTTTACGATTATTGCGGTCATGGAGTAGGGCTTGAAGTTCATGAAGATCCAAGTATTCCAAATGTTCCTTTCCGCGGTATGAATCCACGAATTAAACCCGGAATGGTACTTGCTCTTGAACCAATGATTAATCTTGGTGTTCCGGATGTAGAACTTCTTGATGACGGCTGGACAGTAGTAACTGCCGATGGTAAAGTTTCATGCCACGAAGAACATACTGTAGCTGTCTTTGAAGATCACACAGAAGTGTTGACCGATTTAAACTATAATAAGTAGTAGACTGGTCACCAGTGGCCTTACACAAATAACAAAACATTAATGTTACCCTTTTAAAGAATTTATATTATATTATATATAAAGACTTTGTTGTGTGGTCCCTGAGCCTGTCGAAGGGCCATGCATGGGAGACAGAAATGAAAAAAATTACAAAATTACTTGCAGGTGCAATACTTGCACTTATGATTGGTGGTACTGCATTTAGTCAGTCGGCTTTGGGCATTGTAGAGGCACTTCAGACAACCTTCCGATCTGTATCAGATACAATGCTTCCTTCCGTTGTAGAAGTTGATATTACCCAAACCAAAACATATACAAATCCTTTAGGTAATATGAACCCTTTTGAATGGTTCTTTGGAAACGGAAATAACGGAAATAATGATAATTCCGATTCAAACAACAATAAACGCGAATACCAGACAACAGGTCTTGGTTCAGGTGTAATTGTCCGCAAAACCGGAAATACCTACTATGTTCTTACAAACAATCACGTAGCAGGCGATGCAACAAAAATCAGCGTAAAGCTTAATGATGAAAGATCTTTTGAAGCAAAGCTTGTAGGTTCAGATAATCGTATTGATATTGCTCTCATTTCTTTTGAAACAAAAGATAATCTTCCTGTTGCAAAACTTGGAGACTCAGACAAAGTAAGACCAGGTGATATTTGTATGGCCTTTGGTGCTCCTTTGGGCTACAGTCAGTCTGTTACACAGGGTATTGTAAGTGCTACAGGTCGTAGTGAAAGTTCAATGAGCTCTATCAGTGACTATATTCAGACTGATGCTGCTATTAACCAGGGTAACTCCGGTGGTCCGCTTGTAAATATTTATGGAGAAGTTATTGGTATTAATACCTGGATTGCTTCTTCTTCGGGTGGATCTGTTGGTCTTGGTTTTGCAATTCCTATTAATAATGTTAAGAGTGCAATTGATGCCTTTATTAAAGATGGAAAAATCACATATGGATGGCTTGGAGTTTCTTTGCTTGATGTAAGTGATGAATATAAACAGGAGCTTGGAGTAGGTAAGCAGTCTGGTGCCTTTGCTGCAGAAGTATTTATGGATTCTCCTGCATATAAAGCAGGCATTAAACCTGGTGACTACATTACAGAACTCAACGGAAAAACTGTAAAAACTGTAAATCAGCTTGTTCGTGATGTTGGATATCTCGAAGCCGGAACAACTGCAACCTTTAAGATTCTTCGTGGCGGTACAAAGACATACGAACTTAAAGTAAAAATTGAAGCCCGTGCAAAAGATGTTGATTCTCAGAACAGCAAGCTCTGGCCAGGCTTTATTGCAACTCCTCTTACTGATGAAATGAAGGAGCAGCTTAAGATTGAAAATAAAAAGCTTAAGGGTGTAGTTGTTGCAAGTGTAGAAGCTAAGTCTCCTGCAGCAAGTCTGCGTCTACAGGAAGGAGATGTAATTACTGCTGTAAACGGTAAGGCAATCAAGAGTCTTTCTGAGTTCTACCAGGAGCTTGCAAATGCCACTAAGTCAATCAACTTTGACGTATATACAAATGGCGGAACAGTTACAACTGGAACGTTTAAATTTTAGAAGGTAAATAGATTATATAAAATTTACAATATTAATGTGAAAAAAAGCGGAGCAAAGGTTCGTGTTTTGTGGAGCGTCCTTTTCGTTCAGCGGAGCAAAACACGGTTCTTTGCGTGAGCTTTTTTTCTCTTTATTGAATAAACTTTTATTATTTTATATAATCTGATTAACTGTAGTTACGGAAACCTTTGTGATTACTTCCTAGAAACCCAGGATTTGACCGGCAAAGCTTCCGCTTATACAGAAAAGCATTAATTTTTTAAGGGGTTCCAATATGGCACTTACAAAAGAAACTACTTCTGCAACAGTAAAGAAGTACGGTGCAAAAGAAACTGATACAGGTAATGTAAAGGTTCAGATTGCATTGATGACACAGCGCATTCAGCAGCTTACAGATCACACAAAGCAGTTCCCAAAGGACGCAAATGCTAAGCGTGCTCTTCTTAAGGTTGTTGGTCAGCGCCGCAAGATGCTCCGCTACTTTGAACGCACAGACCTCGAAGGCTACCGTGCATTCATCAAAGAACTCGGACTTCGTAAGTAAGTATGTCATTGTCGGACATGTCTCGACAATCACAAGATCCCGCCCGGTCATTGCACTGTGCGGGATTTTTTTTTTCTTAATTCAAAAATTCAGTGATTATTTTTTCAATAGAGCGAGTAGAAAGAGGATTTTTCTGCGTTTCCATTGTCATAATAAGGTTGCGCCCCGGGAAAATATTATTTTCTACGTATAGCCGAAGTTTTGCTGCAACATTTCTGGCGTAATCAGGGTCGTCCATTAAGCCAAAATGTTCCCAAATGTATTCCTGGCGCGTGTGTACATTAAGGCACAGAAAGTCTGGGTAAAGTGTTATTGTTTTAATAGAGGGGGCATGTTTATGGTCTGTGTGTTCTAAAGAAAAACCTCCTTTTTTTAATACAAGCGGATATTCGTATCTATAAGGAATTCCGTGTCTTAGAAGAGTGTCTGCAATAATCACTTCTGATTTTGAACGCACTTGTTCTTTGTTTGCTGTATCGTAGATAGGGGTATCAGGGGAAAAGGAGTGTCCTTGCCATGTAACGCTTTTCCATTTGGCGATGTATTGTTCATGAGTAAGTGTAACTGGTGTAATGAGTGCCTGGCGTGCAGGGCAGAGATTTTCATAGAGCTTAGAAATTGCATAACCGTTTTGTGATTGTGTAAGGTATTCCTGCAGAGTGTTTATTTCTTTTTGAAGCTGCTGTATAAGTGACTCGTTATAATCCTTTTGGGCCAGTGCTTTTGCAAACTCTGTGTCCTTTTTCCTTATATAATTTCCTGTAAGATTATCTGGAGATGTATAGTGATAAAACCATGGTCGTTTGTCTCCTTTTTGGGCAACACGAAGATGCCCTTGTGGCATTTCTTTTTGTACCTCTTTAAGCTTGTTCAGTGTATTCTCTAACTCTGCAAGTCTTTTTTCTATCTGAGTAGTAAGCCTATCTGGTAAAAGAAGTTCTTTATTCATTTTGTATCCTCCTTATGAATAAATAAATTAAAATTTTCACACAGAAAATTTGAAATAGTATTTTCTATGTGAAGAATTCTCTTGTAATAGACACATGCATTGGATAATTTCACATAGAACTGCGGTAAACTTGATTTCTATGTGAAAAATTTGTTTCCAATCTTCCTGCTGGTATCTTTTGTTCAGGATATTTTCACATAGAAAACAATCCAAAAGGTTTCCTATGTGAAAACATCGCAACCAATCTACCGGTAGCTCCATTTAATTCAGCTATTTTTCACATAGAAATAACGCAAATATGTTTCCTGTGTGAAGAACAGGCAGATAGTAAAAATCCACATATATATATTGCCCAAAAAAAGGCACTTCTTACAAAAAATCCGAAAAAAAAATGCATTTTTTTTATTTTTTCAACTCTTGGATATGATATGTTGATTATTCTTCCATAATAATTTAGAATTATTAGACCGCATTTTTTTAGCGGGGCGTTACGGGGCTGGCGATTGAAGCCCCGTTAGAAGGGGTAGAGCGCAACGTAGTGCGCTCGAGGGGAAGGCTTTCCCCTCCTTGATTATGTATATTAGTTCAACTAATAAATAAATAAAGCATGCGTCGGATGTAGTGACGTGTGTAGGAGTTTAATTTATGTCTGTAGAAAGAGTAACCTACAAACTTGGAGATGCCGATCTCATCCTTGAAACAGGAAAAATCGGTAAACAGGCTAATGGATGTGTTTACGCTCAGTGGGGCGGAGCCGCTATTATTGCAACTATTTGTGCTTCGTCTGCTGTTACAGAAGGTCAGGACTTTGTTCCTGTAACTGTTGAGTACAACGAAAAATTCTATGCTGCCGGAAAGATCCCTGGCGGTTTTGTAAAGCGCGAAGGTCGTCCTAAGGACAAGGAGATTCTGGTATCTCGTCTTATCGACCGCCCTATGCGTCCGCTTTTTGAGCCATCATTCGGTCACGAACTTCAGATTGTTCCAACTTGTGTTTCTTGCGATGGCGTTCACACTCAGGATATTCTTGCCGTAATCGCAGCTTCTGCTGCAACTTGTATTTCTGATATTCCATTCCACGGTCCGGTTGCTGCCTGCCGTATCGGATACTTAAATGGCGAATATATTGTAAACCCAACCTTTGAACAGATTGAAAAGGGCGAACTCGAAATTGTAGTTGCCGGAACAAAAGACGGCTTTACAATGGTAGAAGGTGGAGCCAACGAAGTTTCTGAAGAAGTAATGCTTGGTGCCCTGGAAAAGGCTCAGGCTTTTATTACAGATATGTGTCTGCTCCAGGAAGAGCTCGTAAAGAAGGCAGGAAAGGAAAAGCTTCCTTTGAACCCTCTCGACGTAACTCTGGACAATGCAGAAGCTATCGAAGCCGAAGCAACACCACTTCTTAAGGAAGCCTGCTTTAAAGACAGCAAAATCAACCGCGGTCTTGCAATTTCAAAAGCTATTAAAGAGCTTGCTGCAAAACATGCAGAACAGCTTGAAGATCCTGTACAGCAGAAGCTTTTTGCCACCCTTATGGATGATATTCAGTACAAGCTGCTCCGCAAGTCTATCCTCGACGACGGAGTTCGTGTAGACGGCCGTAAGGTTGACGAAATCCGCCCAATCACCTGCGAAATAAATGTATTGCCAACTCCACATGGTTCGGCACTTTTCACTCGTGGTGAAACTCAGTCTCTTGCTGTATGTACACTTGGTACTGCAATGGACGAACAGTCTTATGACGATATCGATGGAGAC
>CAMNDY010000025.1 GCA_946535985.1 uncultured Treponema sp.
AATAACATGCCAGGGCCTGTAAGCAGGCGTTGCGGGCGGCGTTTGAGCCCGCTGGAAGGGGTAGCGGAAGACCGCGAAGAGGGCTGCAGCGAGGGGAAGGCTTTCCCCTCCCTTTTATCTATTCAAAAATTCCTTCAACTTTGGAAGAGACTCGGTGGCGATACGACGGCCTTCATCATAAACACGTTGGAGTTCGTTGGGATTATTTTCGGTGCGGCTGATGCCCAGGGGGTGTTCGGGATAGATGGCGAAAACCTGACCACGATCGGCTTTTGCAAAAACATCGGCGGTTTCTTCATTATAAACTATATGGCGGCGGGACATGGCCTGGACCAGCTTTGGATACTTAAACAAAAGAATTTTCATAAGGCCCATAAGACTTGCAGGCTTTTTAATAAAATCGCGCGGCTGGGTCAAAATTACAACATTGCGGTTATAGCCAAGGCTCTCAAAATACTTTAAGGGAATTGAATCGGTCATGCCTCCGTCGAGCAGCTTGTAACCATCGACTTTAACTACGCGGCTTACTAAAGGCATTGAGGCACTGGCACGCATCCAGGTAAGTTCGTGCTGGTCGCAGTTGGGAAGTTTTTTATAAATTGGCAGGCCTGTTTTGCAGTCGGAAGCAACGCAATAAAATTCCATGGGATTTTCCTGGTAGGTCTTGCGGTCAAAAATATCGAGTTTATTTGGAAGGGTGTCGTAGCAGAAGCGGGCACCATACATATCGCCTGTAAAAATGAGGGAGCGGATTGAACAGTAGCGCCATTCATGGGCAAAGCGTTTGTTATAGCGGATGGCACGTCCTATCTGGCGGGACTTAAGATTGCAGCCAAAGGTGGCTCCGGCACTTACTCCAATGGCTCCGTCAAAGTTGATTCCATTTTCCATAAAAACATCAAGCACGCCTGAGGTAAACATTCCTCGCATGGCACCGCCTTCCATAATAAGGCCCTTTTTTACACTTTCATTTTTCATAATATCAGTATATCAAAATGCGGCGGGCTATGATATAATTTTTGTAATAAAGGTGTGATTTTATGGCATTAAATATTGTTTTGATTGTTGTGGCAAGTCTCCTTCTTTTGATTGGTTTTATAGGTACATTTGTTCCGGTAATTCCAGGGGCTCCTCTTGCCTGGCTGGGCCTGCTTGCGGCATATTTTTGCAGCTCCTGCGAAATTTCTCTTTTAATGCTCATTGTTACTGCGGTTCTGGCGGTAGTGGTTTCTGTAATGGATAATATCTTTCCTATTATAATGACCAAAAACTTTGGTGGAAGTAAAGCTGCAACTACGGGTTCAACAATAGGTCTTATAGCGGGACTTTTTATGGGACCGGCGGGGATTATTATAGGCCCATTTGCAGGCGCATTTATTGGCGAGCTTATTCACAATCGCGGAAAGTCTGATGGAGTTTTTAAGGCTGCCCTTGGCGCTTTTATAGGATTTTTGACAGGCACCGGAATTAAAATGGTCTGTGTGGGCTTTTTTATCTGGTATTTTATTCACAGTTTCTTTTAATGGGGGCTGGCGGGCAACTCACAAAAGCCTCCAATTCTCACAATCTCTTTTTTTGCTATTCTCATAGATAAAATTTCTACATTTTTGAACTTTCTCGGGTATAATTATACTTCAGGAGGCATAAAAGTGTTTGATTTTAAGTATTTTACACCAACTAAGGTTTTGTTCGGAAAAAATACCGAAGATAAAGTTGCAGAACTCATTAAGGAGTTTGGCGGCAAGAAAGTTTTGATTCATTATGGCGGGGGCAGTGTTATTCGTTCCGGCCTTATGCAGCGTGTTACCGATAAGCTTGATGCTGCAGGTATTCCTTATGTAAAGCTTGGTGGTGCTGTTCCAAATCCTCATCTTAGCCTTGTTTATGAAGGCATTGAACTATGCAAAAAAGAAGGAATTGATTTTTTACTGGCTGTAGGCGGGGGTTCTGCAATTGACTCTGCAAAAGCAATAGGCTATGGCGTAATGAACGACGGAGATGTGTGGGATTTTTATGACTACAAACGCCAGGTAAAAGGCTGTATGCCTCTTGGTGTAATCCTTACTCTTGCGGCAACCGGCAGCGAAATGAGCGATTCTTCTGTAATTACAAAAGAGGAGGGACTTGTTAAACGCGGATATTCCAGCGATTTTGGTCGTCCTCGTTTTGCAATTTTGAATCCTGAACTTACAATGACTCTGCCGGACTATCAGACTGCCTGCGGATGTACAGATATTATGATGCACACAATGGAGCGATATTTTACAAACGGCGGAAACATGGAGCTTACCGATTCTATGGCAGAAGCACTTCTTCGCACTGTAAAAGAAAACGCCCTTATTCTTGTGCGCGATCCAAAAAATTACGATGCCCGTGCCGAAGTTATGTGGGCCGGAAGTCTTTCTCACAACGGACTTACAGGCTGTGGAAACGACGGCGGCGACTGGATGACTCACAAGCTTGAGCATGAACTTGGCGGACTTTATGATGTTGCCCATGGTGCTGGTCTTGCAGCAATCTGGGGCAGCTGGGCACGTTATGTTTATAAAAACTGTCTTCCACGATTCAAGCGTTTTGCAATCAATGTTATGGGTGTAGCAGCAAACGGCAGCGACGAAGAAATTGCCCTTAAAGGAATTGAAGCAATAGAAGATTTTTACCGCGCAATAAAAATGCCTACAAATCTTCGCGAGCTTGGAGTAGAGGCAACAGATGATGATCTAAAACTTATGGCTCATAAATGTGCAGTAGGCGTGAACGGTGGAAAGGGTTCTGCCCGCTTCCTTAAAGAAGAAGATATGTATGAAATTTACAAAATGAGTATGTAGGAGACAAATGATGATTTATTATGTAAACGCAAAAGCAAAATCGGATGGAAACGGAAGTAAAGCAAGTCCTTTTAAAACAATAAATGCAGCTGCAAGCATAGCCCGCGCAGGTGATGAAGTTTTAGTTGCACCGGGCATTTACCGCGAGCAGGTAGTGCCACGTTTTGGTGGCCGCGAAGACGCACCAATTGTTTACCGTTCCGAAAAGCCTCTTGGTGCAGTAATCACCGGTTCCGAAGTTCTTAAGGGCTGGAAAAAATACAAGGGCGATGTATGGACTGCCAAAGTAGATAACTCACTTTTTGGCGGATACAATCCTTATACAAGCTATGTGTGCGGTGACTGGTATTTTGCGCCAACTGTACGCCATACAGGAAGCGTGGTACTCAACGATCTTATGATGTACGAAACTGTGTCGCTCGAAGAATGTCTTGCCGGTAAAGCAGATCCTTGTGCCTGGAACCAGAAGGAATCGGAATTCAAATGGTACTGCGAACAGGAAGGAGAGGCTCCACTTCCTAAGTACAATGCCTGCGGACCATATAAATCGGAATATATAATCAACGCACAGGCAAAAGAAATTAAAACAGGACGTTACACAGTTTTCTATTGTAATTTCAAAGGCCTGGACCCTAACAAGCAGAAGGTAGAAATTCTTGTTCGCCGTAACTGCTTTATGCCGGACCAGAATGGCCTTAATTACATCACCGTAAGCGGATTTAAAATCTGTAACGGTGCAACAACCTGGGCTCCACCAGCTGCTTACCAGGACGGACTCATAGGTCCACACTGGAGCAAGGGCTGGGTTTTTGAAGACCTTGAAGTCTGCAACAGCCGCTGCTGCGGAATCTCTCTTGGAAAATACCGCGACGACGAAAATGATATGTACTTTTACACAAAGCATCTTAAGAGCCCGACCCAGATGGAAAGAGATGCAGTTTGTCGTGGTCAGTATCACGGCTGGACAAAAGAAAATATCGGTTCGCATACAGTTCGCCGCTGTCATGTACATCACTGCGAGCAGACAGGTATTGTTGGCCGCATGGGTGCAGTTTTCTCTACAATTGAAGACTGTCATATTCACCATGTTTGTAATTCTCAGCAGCTGGGTGGAGCAGAAACAGCAGGAATCAAACTTCATGCCGCAATTGATGTTTTAATCCGCCGTAATCATATTCACGACTGTATTATGGGAGTATGGCTGGACTGGGAAGCACAGGGTGCCCGCATTACACAAAATCTCATGTACAATAATGAACGCCCGGCCGGACGCGAAGCTGCCAAAGGTGCTATGTTCAGTACAGATGTCTTTATAGAAGTAGGCCACGGCCCAACAATAATCGACAACAACCTCTTGCTTTCAAAGGTTTCTATAACAATCCCAAGCGAAGGAATTGCAGTTGTTCACAATCTGATTTTGGGTTCTTTCAGCCTCATTAATTCCGGCGTAGACAGCATTGTAAATAATCAGCGCGAACCTCGTTATACTCCATATCATATCCGCCACAGAACAGAAGTTGCCGGCTTTATGACAATCCTCCATGGCGATGACAGAATCTACAATAATATTTTTGCCCAGGTTGCACCTGTTACCGATAAGGAAAAAACTGCCACCTCTGCCGATTATGAAGTTGTAGGAACCGCACCTTTTGATATTTTCCCAACCTACGAAGAATGGATTAAAAACTTTATGATGGACCGCGAGCCTGATATGGGACCACTTGCCCAGTATCATTTTGGACATCTTCCTGTATGGCTTGGTGGAAACGCTTACTTTAACGGCGCCACAGTCTGCAAGCACGAGACTGACAATCTTGTTGGGGCAAAATCTGTCAAAGCAAAAATCAGCCTCAAGGGTGGGGCACTAAAGAGTAACCTTGCAGAACTTATAGGAGACTACAAAACCGGCGTGATTACAACAGCTTTACTTGGAGCAGCCTTTGAACCGGAACAGAAGTTCGAAAACCGTGACGGAAGCGACATAATCTTTAATGAAGATTTCTTTGGCAACCACCGTGGAAGCTCCGTTATTCCGGGACCTTTTGCAGAACTGGCAGAAGAAATAAAAGTTTTGTAAAATAAAGCCTGTAATGAATTATGAGGGGGAAGAATGGAAAATCTTGAGTTGTGTCTTAAAAAACTTGAAGATGAAAACTGGCGGGAGCTTACTAATACAATCGTTTATATACGATGCTCGCAAAAGCTTGAGCTCCTCAAAAATGCAGGATTTAAAGTAGATCCGCGCAATGACGGTTTTCTGGCCTTGTGTTTTATAGATCATGCCAAAGGACTTTCTTTTTATGTAATAAGTGCTGCTCATATAAGGGGTGCCGATATTTTTGTGAGTCCTCAAAACAAAAGTTCTGCAATAATCTTAACGGCCCAGGCTCTTAAAGATTGCCCTTATTTGAATCAGCAATATATTGCCATAGATTTTTCCCTCTATGCTGATTATGTCCAGACTGTAAAAAAAGAGTACGAGCAGGGAATTGATGATGTTTTGTATATCCGCGATATTACAGAGCTTGATGATTTTCGAAAGCCCTTTTTTCCGGATGATATAGAAGTTCTTTTGTTGGGAAAAGATTTTGGCCAGGAAAGGATTTTTGTAAGAAGTGAACATTATGGCCAGGAGGGGCAGAACGGACTTACAGGAATGCTTCTTGAGCAGCCGGTAAAAGCAAAAGGTCTTAATAAGGGCGACCTCATTGATTTTATGCTTGTGGAACGCAATGGCAAGCTTTGTACAGTGCATGTTGTGTAGCAGGTGTGTAGCAGCTTGTATAAAAACCGCCGTTAAAAATAAAAGGCTGTCTGTTTTCAGGCAGCCTTTTTACTTTAGAAGTCTTTCTTTTCAGACTTGCGTTTCTTATTCAGGAGCTTGCGCTCGAGAGTTGTTTTCTTCTGGTGAAGAGTAGCAGAAGGTTTTTCAAAATATTCACGCTTCTTGTATTCGCGGATAATGCCTTCTTTTTCAACCATGCGCTTAAAGCGTTTAATTGCTTTTTCAAGGTTCTCTGAATCGTCTACCATGATTGTTGCCATACTGTATTCACCTCCTTCTTCCGGTGGTTCCGTCTAAAAATGTGTTATTAAATGTAACAGAAATCATAATTTTAATCAACTAGGCACTTGACAACAAACGCAAAAAAATATATATTATGAGAACTTATTGGAGCGATACCAAAGCGGTCGTACTGGGGCGGTCTTGAAAACCGTTGATCTTCACGGGTCCGGGGGTTCGAATCCCTCTCGCTCCGATTTTTTTATATGGAAGCGTGGTAGAGCGGTAATACAACGGATTGCTAATCCGTCACTTCCGTAAGGGGTGGGCAGGTTCAACTCCTGTCGCTTCCGAGAAAGCAGTTCTACTGCACACATTTGAATGAGATTGTAGCTCAGCTGGATTAGAGCACCACCCTGCGGAGGTGGGGGTCGCACGTTCGAATCGTGTCAGTCTCAAAAACGAAGCTCGTCGCTTAGACGGGCTTTTTTTACGCTTAAATTGTTATTGCATAATGATTTAAGTGGGTTTATAATACAAATACAAGGTTTTATAACCACCTTTTTTGGATGAATTAGGACGTTATAAAAACCCGAAAAAGCAAAAGGCTGATAAAAAGGAGTATGTAGACCCGTATGTGTTTACGGGAAATCTCCTGAAAAAGTTATTTGTCTGTTGCTTTTCAGGAGGTTTTTATGAGTCCATTTTATTTAACCAAAAATGAGCATGGTTACTACAGAGCTTGTTTTGTGAATCAGCAGACCGGAGCGGTAACGGTCGCTAAAAGCACACATTCAAAGAATAAAGCAGAAGCGATGATGATTGCGACCGAATGGTACAAAAATGGTGTACCAAAGGGAACAACCAATTCGCGAACGCCTTTTATTCAAAACTTAGCTCCTTCATCTGGTCTTAATCTTTCCAATCTCGTCGCAAGGCTCACTGATGAAGATGCAAAGCAACTATATTTTTTGCTCTGTGAAAAACTGAATGTTCCGGCTGCAGGAACTGAAACAGCAAGACAGGTTCTCCCACCTAAAAAAGACATATTGATTAAATCTCACAATAATTTTCATATGGCAGATGATGTTAATAAAACATCTGTATGCCTGCATACTTCCTCAAAAGAAAACCAACGCATCAAACTTTGCGACTATCTTTATAACTTCTGGGATTTTGACAAGTCAGAATTCATACAGCGTTATATTGCGCATGGTAACAATATGACTAAAGGTCATACAAAAAACATGCAGAGCTTGGTAAAAAATTATTGGTTGCCCTACTTTGGGGAAGATACTTATGTTGATGAAATAGACAAAGTTGTTTTGGATGATTTCTTTTTTTATCTCTATCGCGAAAAAGGCTTGAAAGGCGGAACTGTAAACAAAGCAATAAATTGCGGCAGTCGTGCAATGCGTTATTTGTTTGACAACAGAAAGATTACAGAAAACCCTATGGCTGGTGTAGAACGCTTTAATCCAAATCAACTTGATCGTGGCATTCCAACAGAAAGTGAAGTCCGAGCTCTTCTGAATTTGGAATGGAGCAATGTTGTTTATAAGCTTGCATTTAAGCTTGGAATATTTTGTGGTCTGCGCGCAGGTGAAATAAGTGGTCTTCGTGTATGCGATTTGGATTTAGAAGCAGATATTATTCATATTAGGCACAGCTGGAGTGACACTGACGGATTAAAGTGTCCGAAAAACTCGGACGTTCGCGATTTACCTCTTGACCATTCAATTCTTATGGAACTTATAGTTCTTGCAAGACAAAATCCAGTGTTTAGCGATATGAGCTTTGTATTCTGGTCGCCTATAAAACCGGAACAGCCTTATTGGAGATCTTATTATATTGATGGCCTTTATGAAGCTTTAGAAATGATTGGTGTTAGTGAAGAACAACGCAAGGAAAGAAACATTGTCTTTCACAGTTTGCGTCATTTCTGTGCAACGGTTCTTGCCCAGCGTACTGATATGAAAACTGTACAGGCCTTTATGGGGCATAGGACAGAGTCTATGAGCAGACATTATTCAGATCATGATTCTCAGGAAAAGATGGAAAACATGAGAAACATTTCAATACTTACCTGGAAGGAGATTTGCAGTGCATAAAGATGAAATGATTTTCTTTCTTTACCCAAAGTTAAAAAATCTTAACCAAATGTTAAGACTGATTGGAGATAAAATTAATAGTTATAGTACAAACGTTTTAAAAGGAGGAGATAAAAAATGTTTGAATCAAATGAAAATGTAATTCCAATTGTTTCGGAATACTTAAACCGGCATATGAATGATTTACAGTATGGTGATATTTCTGTAATCGTAAAAATGAAAGATGGTATTGCAACTAAAATAGAGATGTATTGCTGCAGTCATCTGGTAACTGATAGAAAAAAAGTAAAGGTTTCGTCAGTTACTAATACAGAAAACAATCCAGAATAGAGAGGTGCCAATGGATATTACAAAAGAGATAAGTCATAACGAGAAACTTGCTATTGAACAGCTTAGCATGGACTTAAAAGCAAATAAGTATGTTAGTGGAGAAATGCAGTTTACAGATGTTACAAACAGCGAGTATTTCTTAAAAGCTTATGGCGATGTAATTCGTTATTGCTATTCTTGGAAAAGGTTTATTTTCTGGAACGGTGCGTATTGGGAATCTGACTCCAGGCCAAGAGTTGGTCCAATGTGTAAACATTTTATTCATAAAATGTATCGAGGTCTTAGATTTATTTCTGATACAAAATTAAAGATTGCATTTGAGCGTCATCTTATCAAAAGTGAATCTTTCAGACGTATTCAGGCATTAGAGGGATTATTAAAAATATCTGATGAAATATTGATTTCTGAAGATGAACTGGACAAAGATATCTACTTGTTAAATGTCAAAGATCTTACTTTAAATCTTAAAACAGGTAAAGGAAATCAGCCTAATGCCAAACAATTTCTGACAAAACAAAGCCGCTTTATTTTTAATAAAGATGCCAAATGCCCGATATGGGATATGTTTTTGATGCAGATTTTCAACAAAGATATTTCTTTAATTCATTATATCCAAAAAGCTATGGGATATGCTCTTTCCGGAGATACAAGTGAACAGTGTATGTTTATACTTTGGGGAAGCGGAGCTAATGGAAAATCAACCTTCTTAAATACAATCCTAAAGCTTATGGGAAATTATGCCTGCAATACAAGCATCGAAACCTTCATGAAAAAGCATAATGAACACAGTAATGACCTTGCCCGCCTTAAAGGTATGAGGCTTGTTACAACAAGCGAAGTTGAACAGGGGCAAACATTAAGTGAAAGTCTAATAAAAATAGCAACAGGAGAAGATGAAATAACAGCCCGCTTCTTATACGGCGAATACTTTTCATACACTCCAACCTTTAAGATTTTTATGGCCACAAATCATATGCCAAAAATTAGAGGAGCTGACAATGGAATATGGAGACGCGTAAAAATGATTCCATTTAATGTTACTATTCCACCTGAACAACGAGATAAACATCTTTCAGAAAAACTGCTTGCAGAAAACTCTGGTATTCTAAACTGGTTACTACAAGGTTATAAGAGTTGGGTAAAAGAAGGGCTTTCGGATGAACCGTCTGTAATTAAGAATGCAAATGAACAATACAGAATGGATATGGATGTTGTTGGTAATTTTATCAACGATTGTTTCGATCTTGATGCATCTCTTAATCTTCGTATTCATACGAAGCTGCTTTATGATACATACATCAAATGGTGCACAAGAAATAATGAACGAGTTATGTCGCAAAAGTGGCTCAGCATGCGTGTGTTCGAGAAAGGCTTTCAACGCAAGCGCACAAACGGTCAGAGTCTTTGGCTTGGTCTTATTTTGAAAGATGAGTGGAGAGCTTAGCTAACACAGACAGTTCGGTATGCTGCAGCATAAAAGGCTTCCAAACTGCATAATCGGAGAGAGTTTGGAAGCTTTTTTTACTTGCTCTTATTTTATTTTTCTTCACAGGTGATGCACTAGGTGATACAGGGGGTGTGGTAGAATAATAAATGAATGATTTAAGTATTATTAGTTTACTCCTTGGCTTCCGTTTTTAAATCAAAAGCGGAAGCCGTTTTTTTCTGTCTTTATTGTTATTTTAGGCTTATAATAAATGATAAGTTTTTTTGAAAAATATTTATACCTGATGCACTATCTGCGACAGGGTATGTTCTATAATTAAAGTATCTTATATGAGAAGGAGCTGCTTATGTCTATGAATGTTGTTATCAAGGCAACTTGTCCTGATTGTAAAAAAGAATTTCCCTTTGAAATGTGGCAGACTGTAAATATACAGTTGAATCCTGAATTAAGAAAAAAAGTTTTGGACCATTCTATTTTCAATTTTAAGTGTCCACATTGTGGAATGGAAGGTCACACAGAATATCCGTTTTTATATAATGACATGCAACATGGATTTATGATTCAATATTGTCCTGAAGAAGAAGATATTGGCGAATATGAAGAATCATTACAAAAAATTATAGACTCTTATAAAGCAACTGGAGCTCTTAATAACGAATATATAAGAATCGTTACAGAATACTTTTTACTTGAAGAAAAAATTAAGATTTTTGAAAGTGGATATGATGATAGAGTTATAGAACTTCTAAAAGCCCAGGAAATAAAAGAATTAAATACAAATAAACCTGAAAACCATCTGGCATTTGCACTTTTTGAATTAAGAACACACCAGCATTTAAGCCCTAAAGAACCAATACCAACTCTTGTATATATAAATGAGGATGGAAAAGAAGTATTTGACTGCCCAATTAAAATTATTCCAGGAGCCGTTGGTAAAGTAAAAGATACATACAATTATCTTGATGATAAATCTTTTGAAGTCGATATTAATTGGGCAAATAAATATGTTTATACAGAAAAAATAAGTAATAATTTCTTCGATGTAGATTTTAACCCTGAAGAAATTTCCAAAGAAGGTGCATCAATCGTTAATGGACTTTTAGATTTAATAAAAGATAATAATACAAAAAACGAAATAATTGATTCATTAAATAAGACAGAAAATGAAATTTTAGCTGTTTCAGATATCGCAAATAAAACAACAATATTTAACACACTACAAGCTTTTTACAGATACACAAATTTCAAATCTGCTTTGGAAGAAATTAGAAGAGCTTCAATTTTTCCTTGGCGTGAACAACTTGGATTTTTATTTGACCAGATAGACATGAATGAATTCTTCACTGTCTATTTTAATGTAACGAATCAATTGTTTAATGTTCTTGGTGTATATTTCATTAAAGCATTAATACATGGTGCTAAATTTGATCCTAATTATCCTTTTGATTTCACGGTTGAAAGTAGAGACAGAAGTATCGGTTCTTTAGGAATACACTGGTCTAGCCAACTTAATGGTGAAAAAGAAAACGATACAAAAGTATTAAAAGAATATTACAACGATAAAAAAGAAAATACATGGGCGCTTTCTGTGAAAAATATGTGTGTAAGATACATCTATCAATTTGATTTACCGGAAGATGATCCTCTTAGATTCGATCCACTAGTTACAGATGATATGTGGGAAAAATATAAACTTATACAATCGGCAGTTTACGATAAACTTCATGATACTTCTGCAACGCAAGAGGAAAAAGAAGAAATCTTAAAAATGTCTTTGGATTATGTTAAGGAAATATGGAAAGTATCATTTACCAAATATGATATAGGCCGCTGTTTTGAAGAATTTGCAGGATATTTCTATACAATGGCTTTCTTTAACAATGACCTTTACAGGAAAGCTTATATAAACCAGGTTATTTCAAGTGCATATCGTCCAAACCGATTCGGAATGATGTATATCAAAAAACAATACAAAGATGATATTTCTGGCAATGAATTCAAGACTTATGAAATAGAAACCGGTTTACCAATTCATGCTTCAGAAGAATTACATGAACTGATTTTTGAACGATTCAAGGAATGTGAACAGAAAGAAGATAAATATGGACAGGTTTATTACTTAAACCTTCTATATAATTACCATGATGAAAATGGTAAAGAACCTTTGGTTATCGATAAACGATTGAATAAATTACTTAGACAAATAGAACTATAACGGAGGCTGAACTATGACTTATGATGAAATTATTTCCAGCATTACACATGAACTTACTGGAGACCCAAAAAAAGATATCCCATATCTTAAAGAACAATGTGATAAATACAAAGACACAGAATATGGAAAAGAAATAGTTAGAGCCTGCTGAAGACTCCTGGCAAATTATCTTTCAGATAAAGATAAAGAAACGGTTGTTAGAGAGTTAAAGAATTTTGATTTAGGAATTGATTCAACTCTTGAAGAAGTAAAGTTCAATCAGTTTCAGAAAAATTTCAATAAAGCTTTAGAGTTAATAGAGCCACTTATTAAGAAAATTGAAGAAATGTGTGAAAACGGAATGTATGTAGATGACAAGGTTAGTGAATATCATTGTTTTAATAATCTTGTTGAAGAAGTCATGTATACTTATTACAACAAGGTTGAAAAAGAACAAAGAGCATCAGATATTCCTTATGCTTCTGTATATTTTCAATATGGTTCACTCTTAATTGATTTAGACAGATGGGAAGATGCCCAAAAAGCTTTGGAAAAAGCCAGAAGATGGAACCCTTCATCTGCAAATATTATTCTTGAACTTTGTGAAACATATAAGCATTTGAAACAATTTGATTTATTCTTTGAGACTGTAAAAGATACTTTTAAGTATTGTTATGAGCCACACACACTTGCAAGATGTTATAGAGCTCTTGGTTGGTATTTTACTGAAAAAGAATTGTATGAAGATGCTATAGCTGTTTATGTATTAAGTTTGCAGTTTGAACCTAGCGATTTTGTTACTTCGGAAATGTATTATATTTCTCAAAAATCAGGAAAACAATTTGAACATCCTGATTTTGAAGAAACAAAAAAGGTAGCTGAAAAATATGGCATACCAATTGGAGCTCATGAAGATGTTTTAGGAATTACTTATTCGCTGGGCAAGGATGCAATGGAAAAAGATGTAAAAGAAGCTGCTAAATATTTCTTCAATTTCTTCTACCAACTTACTGGAAATGAAACTGTAAAAGAACTGATTGATAAGTTGGATAATTAAAGATGAAAATAGTTAGTTATAACATAAGTTTAAGCAACCCTCAAAAGATTAAACAATTATTCGACTATAATGCAGATGTATATGTCGTTCCTGAAATTGCAGATGAAGAAAAACAATTTCTACCATCTGATTTTGAAATGGAGTGGAATGGAATTAATTTTGAAAAACCTTTTATGGGTACAAAATCTAAAGGACTTGGGATTATCTGGAGAAAGGAAAGTGGTAAAGTTCTTGAGTATGAAAAGTCTTTAACTTATGCTATACCATTAATTTATAATGGAGTTTTTATTCTTGGTTTCTGGCCAACTCATAATGAAAATATTAAGTCATATACGAAAATTGCCAGGAGTATTATTGAAAAATATTCAGAATATTTTGGCAAATATAAGCAATGTATTATAACCGGTGATTTTAATTTATATTACAAAAAGAATGCTCCAAACAAAGACGCAGATATTTTAGAAATTGATGCATTACTTAGTAGTTATGGTTTTAAAAGTGCATATCACGAGCAATGGGGAGAGCCCTTAGGCTCTGAATCCCAGAAAACCTTTTATTTTAAGAATGATTTAAATAACCCTTTTTTTCTTGATTATACCTATTCAAAAGAACCACTCGCACATTATGAACTTTTACTTCCCTGGAATAAGAATATAAGTGATCATGTAGGACAACTTATTGTTCTTTAATTGGCATATTTATATGGTCAAAATCATTAGCTAATCTACGAAAGCCAAGTTCCAGATCATTCATTTGTTTAGTTTTGGGATATTCAAATTCTAAGCCAAATAAAGAGCCATCAGATTTTGTACCGACAGGTGCACTAGTACGATCTTTCCATTCAAGCGATTCCAAATTTTCATCTGGGGGCATTTTGAGTTTTTCATCAAAACTGGCTCTTGCACGATTAACAAAATAATCAACTCCGTTCTCGCCACCTTCAAAATTGAATTCAAAGTTAGCATTTTCCAGAATAGGAATACCATGCATGGGAATATGGAAAAGGAAAATCTGATACTGATCTTTTACTTTATAAATATCCATAACCTTGAAATATGAGTTTGGATGAAAAACGCATAACTCACAAGCTTTAGTTAGAGGAGAGTTCATATCTGTTTTATATATTTCTGCTGCATGAGATGAGCCTATAATAAAACGAACTCTACTGTTAGGCTTTTTTGCATTTAGAGAAGTATCGATAAAAAAGCCGGCTCTTATGATTTGACCAACTTTATATGTTTTTTCAACATCAAAGTCTTCATCTGTATCGCGATAATAAAAGCGACTACCGGAAAATGTCCAGTTAAGAACATCCTGAATATAATTTTTGTCTTCTTCTGAAATTTCGATATCTTCTTCCATAATTTAATTATACCTCGCTTTTACTGGCTTTGCATTGTTTTTCGACATCTTCAAGAGACATCTTGTAAACATGTTTGAAGTCAGGGGTTTGAACAAACTGTACGATTTTTGCTTTCCGTTCTTCGTCTATAAAAGTTCTGTTTATAAGGTTTGTATTTACTGTTGGGAAATCCATGGACCAGTATTTATAATCACCTATTTGAATAACAGTATATGTCTTACTATAGAATTGTTCTTTATAGCCGTTAGCTAGGATAAAATCAGCAAAATCAATCATCTGCTGTTTTGTTTCCGGTTTCCAGTCCAAAACGGTATATTCATGAGGGGCTGTTACATAAGTTTTTGCATACTGCCAACGAACACTTTGAATGTATTGTTTGGCTTCATCTAAAGTCATTTTATTTCTCCTATTATAAATTTAACTTTTTCAAGAGTAGAATTCCAATCTCCTGTAAAATTGATAATATTTCCACTGGCAGCTGCAAATGGATCTAGAGATTTTTTTCTATCATCGATGAGCCAGGAGTTTTTATCAGCCCATTTGGCTTTATCTTCAGGCTCCAGGCAAAAGATAACTTTTTCAAGCGGAAAGTTTGTTTTTTCTTTAATCCAAGCACTTTTACCTTTACGACCATCTTCAAAATCTATGGAACTTAAAATGTATAGAGCAATTTGTTTTTGTAATTCAAGTTCTTGCAATTTAGAAAAAGCCTCTTCTGCACCAGGCATCCAATTCATTTCCGACCAAAAACGTGGCCCCATTGCTTTGACCTTTTTCCAATCAACTTTATTTGCTTTGTCCTTTCGCCAGAAATCATATTTGTTTACTTGAGAGACAAAATCAACCAATGTGCCGTCCATATCAAGATAGATTTTTGTTACCATGCAATTATACCTCAGATTTTCTTCAAATATTGGAATAACTATATCTAATATTTCTTTTGGAACCTTTAGACATTCACTCAACTAACATATCCTTTATTCTAGTTTATTTCTTATTCTTCCTATAATGATAAAGAAGAGTTCCGATAATACATCCAATTACAAAAATTATAATATATTTAATTAGCATTCAGTTACTCCTTTAATCCATAATTTCCCAAATGAATGATGCATCATCATCGACACGAATATCGTCCGGTGTAAAATTAAAGCCAGTATATCCCATATCAGGAGCAGCACAAACCAACATATCATCATCCATCGAATATCTTGTTGATGAGTAAATTTTAAGTTCATCCCAATTGTATTTAATTGTTTGCAGTTTACCAAGTTTTACATTCATAGCCTGACATAGAATCTCAGCTTTTTCTTTAGCATCTTTTGCAGAGGCTGCAAGAAGACTTTTCTTGACAGCTTCTTTGTCTTTAACTGTAAATTCAACTTTAATACGAGGACTTGGTTTACTTTGTGCAACAGATGCAAGAATCTGACTCAATTTATTTGAATCAAAATCAAAACGAACTATCATTTCTGAATAAAACTCATAGCCAACTAAAACCTCTACATAACGACTACCTTTTTTTACTTGATCATTTTTTGGATATACTTTGAGTTCTGAAGTTTTTAAATCTTCTTTATTGAAAGAACAACTTTCAATAATATTTTGTAAATCAACAAGGTGTTTTTCAAAGTTGTCATAACCTTTTTTATAATCTTTATTCATTTCATCTAAAATTAATGTTATCTCGATGAAATCTACTGGAACTGTTAAAGCTCCAATTCCCTTTACAGTAATCAATCTTTCCTTTTCCATAGTAATCTCCCTAAAATCTATTCTCCCAGCCAACTCCTGATAACTTTTGCAACATCATCGGGATTCTGGTTGGCCATGTCTTTAATCTTTTCCGGCATCATCTGTTTTACAGTTTTTTGGAATGCTTCAGCTTTGGATTGTTTTGAAAGGATTCCACGACGTGCTCCATAATCTAGAGCTTCCTGTAATACAGATGTCTCTCTGGTAATTTGCTCCATTCCCTTCTCATAAGAAGAAGCATAGGCCGGTGAATAACGACCTAGCTTCTTCATGGCTTTTCGAATCTTTTTAATCTCTGCGGTAGAGAGATGTAAGGCTTCAAAAAGCTCATCATAATTTGAATTAAAGAACGGCCCGATTTCAGCCAGCAGTATCGCAACCTTTTCAGGGCCGGATAATGCCGGCTTTGTTGTTCTTATGAAACCTTCCATAATTACAACTCCATTTCAACTACAATCTTGTTGCCAGAAAGACTTGCAAGTTTTCCGCCGTAGTTCATCTTCTTTTGTTTTGCTTCGCGGATAATCTTTGCTGCGAGAGCTCTGATGTGTCCGGCCTTTTCAAGTCCTGGATTTCCTGAAATCTTTGCAATTGGATTTTCGATAGTTACCAGAATTGAGTTTTTGTCATACTGATTGTATGGCTCAGCCTGAACTACTGTTTCAAGATTCTCGTAGAAGTCATGCTTTGCCTTGCGGATTTTTTCTGCATCGCTTGAAAGATCTTCTGGATTCATGTTATTGCAAAGTTTGCCGAGTGCATAAGGAACTGAATCGTGTTCCCAGTTGTAGAAATTTGTTCCTACGAGAGGGAGAGTAAACTTTGCAGAGTTCTTTTTGAAGTAGCGGATAAAAGCCTGGTCGATGCTTTCTCGTGATGAATCATAATCAAGCTTTTCAATTGCAGAATCGTAAACAAGTTCAAGTTCTTCCGGTTCTGTTTCCTGCATACGGCCATAGCAGAGTGAGAAAAGAATCTCGACGCTAAGAGGTTCGAGGATATACTGTGTAAGCTGTGAGAAAGTTTCAAAAACTTCTGAGCGGCGGACATAAAGTTCACCGGCAAGTAAAGAATCTTTTGCCTCTACAGCTGCAAGAAGCGGTCCAATATGTACAAGATAATCAAACAGATTTTTGTCTGAAATATCTACATCTGGAGCTACATAAATTACAGGATTGCAGTTGAGGGCAGAGTTTACGTAAACATAATAGCTTGGTGTGTAATAAGTACTTGATGCGAGCTTCTGTGCGCCGTCTACATCAGGCTTATTGTTCTTTTCCCATTTACCAACGAAATCGAGTTGACCTGTTTTGCTCTTTGAAAATTCAAACCAGTCGTTGGCTGTCTTAATTAAAATCTGTGCGTTCATAAGCACCTCCTGTTCATAATTTACATATTAATTATAAAACAGGGGGTGTCGCATGGAGTGAAGCACCTAATTATTTTTTTTTACATTTTTTTCACTTGTTGAATAATCGATTCTATTCTGTCTTCTTGGTCTAATCCATTATTTTGCTTGAATTTAATGACAACTGGATCTTTTCCTTCTTCAGATATTTCAAAGCAATCATTCTGAATATCAATGTATTTATTTGTATCTTTGATATGTAATTTATCACCTGAATATGCATAGTTTTCAAGATCAAAATAATCCTGATACAGGTTAAAAAGAGTATAAGCAAATGCATTCCAGTTTTTACCATTAATTGCTTTTTCGGTATGCATTATAACAACAACGTATGGATTATTTGCCTTATCTTTCCAATAATACATACCATAAGTGTCATATCGCATTTGTTCATATTTAATAAAATAATATTTCCAGTCAAAAGAATCTTTTGTATTCTTAAGATAATCTGTTATTCTTTTATCTAAGAATTCATCAATATTACTGCAATTATCAGGAATTGAGGTAAGCAGTTCATTTAATATCTTTGACGTATTCTGGAATCTATTATCTTTATTTCTTTGCTCTGTTGGATGGAACAAATCAGCCCAAACTGTATCCTTTGTTTTTACACCTAATTGAGTTCTCCAACTTAGATTCTGTGAATAATCACCAATAGTTAATAAAGCTTTATTTATTAAGTCCTTATCTGTTTGTTCAAAAAGAAGAGCAAATTTAGAGAAATTACCAGGATTGTCCAAACCAATAATTGATATTGTTCCTTTCAATAAATTATGGTCTTCTAATTTATAAAGTTCATCTTTATAATCACTATTTTTTGGTAACCATTCAAGTTTCTTTTGCTCTTCACGTTTCTGCAGAATATTGAAACCTCTGTCTTCTGTTCTAAGAGTGCCCTTTAGAATAATATCTTCTACATCGCTTAAGAGACGACGCATCTGATTACTGCCATCCTGATCAAATTCACGAATTTCATATTGAGAATTTTCTGTAAGATTTCGTACTATACGGATCCTTCTCTTAAAATCATCTTCGGAAAGAGTTTGAATGTTAAGACGATAAATTAAAACTCCATAGAATAAGAGCATGCTATTTAAAGAGAAAAGACGATTTCTTCCATTCTCTGTAAATTCTGCGTGATGATTACAACAATCCAAAAATAAATTTATTGTACCATCAGCTTTGAGATAAAGCTTGATTTTATCAGTTACATAAGAAGAAGTATAAAAAATAGAATCAAAGAAATTATCAATATCAATGCCACACCAACAATCAAATGCTGACTTTAAAAACTTAAGATTAGATATTGAATTTGGATTCCCTTTTGAATAAAGTTGTTTTGCAAGCTTAAATTCATCGTATTCAAGATTATCATCTCTATTTTCTATAATGGTTTTATAGCATAAGATATGACTAATATATTTGAAATAACGCATGAACTCATCATCAATAATCTGGTTTTCACCACGGTATGGGAAAAGCATATAAGTCCAATCGATATCAATCTTTCTACTGAATTCTTTATATAATTCTTCATTTTGTTCTTTTATTATTTCAAGGAATTCTGCTTTAAAGTGTTCAAAATCCGTTAGAGGCTTCCCTCTGGAATTCATTTTTATATAGAGTTCATCGCTTAAGCCCATATTTTCCAATGGTAAGAAATAAAATGAAATACAATTATCGTCAACAAGCAATTTCCATAAATTATTAACTTGATTAAATTTTTCATTTATATCGTCAATCATTATAAGCATACTCTCAATTGTTGGATCATTTTTCCAATCATATTGATACCATGCCTGATTTTTGATTTCTTCTGATATTTTTGAAACATCAAAAGAAATTTCATTCTCTATAATAAATTTACAGAAATCTCTGGAACTAAATCTTGTTGCATAAGAAAAATGCTTTAAGAAATCTATGCTTTGATTATCTATTTTACATTTTTTAGAAGCATACCAATGAAGTAAGAATAAAGTAGTAAGTCTTTGTTGACCATCCAATAGAGTTAATTCACCTTTTTCCTTATCAACATCTCCATATACAAAATCCAAGGTAATATTTTGCTTATTATTTATTGCTGTATACAAAGCTTCTAGAAAACGGCTTCTTACTCGTTCTTCAAACTTACCTGTACGACCTTGTGCATAATCTCGCTGAATACGAGGAATTATAATTTCTTTTATTTGAACAACTTCTTTATCAGCAGTTTCAAATTCTGAACCTATTAAGCTTTTAAATGTATATTTTTTTAATTCTGTACTCATAAATCTATTTTCCTCTGATTAATATCAAAATATGGTGCTAAAACTCTATTCATATCTGCAACATATGCAGCTCTATCTGCTTTACCCCAGAAATGTAGTTGATTATTATTTGAACCTGTATAATATTTTAAGAAAACACGACGAGTACATACAGGAATATAATCTATAGTCTTATCCATTTCTATTATTTTATTTCGTTTAACATCAAAAGTTGAATTATTTAAAGTTGAATTATCCCTTACAGAAAGTAATGCCATATTATCAAGAGTATGGATTTCTTCATTATTGTCTTTCTCTGATAATTTTTGAATTACTTCCGTAAATATAGAATCAAATATTTCACCTTTATTTGAATTATCATTTGGATCATCAATCTTTAAAATTAAATCATCCATTCGGGTAATCAAATCATTTAAACTACTATCATCAAAACTTAATAAAGAATTTTTATGGTCGACCAACCATTTTCTGCGTGCTTCATCTTTATTTAAACCTTCAGAATGCTGGGCATGAATATGTTCAAGGCTCCAGTCCTCTTTTTTATGTCTCTCAAATGGGAATCTCATAAACTCATCTTGTTTTTGACGAATCGTTTCAACATTAAATAACAAAAGAAGTTTTTCTATCTGCGTACAATCTGTTTTGTTTTCATATGATAGTTCTGAATAATCTTTGCCAAAGTCTATACTCTTTGCGATTTTCACATCTAATGATTTTTGGAAATCAGATTTGGTTTTATCTTTTGCTTCATCAAGTAATTCCTGAAGTGTAACGCTTTGAGTAGCTATAAGATAACCAACCTTGTGATATACCTCAAAGTTTTCATACCATTCTTTTATTTTCTGATAATAACGTAATATTTCTTGCCAAACATCTGCTTTCTTTTCTGTATCTCTAATTTTATCACTAAAGAAGAAAAATGTTCTAAAACGCTCTTTATCATCTTTTTTCTTTTTTGACATTAAATTAAAGATAAGCTCTATTCTTGTAGCATATGTTTCTGCTTTTTCATTTGTTATAAAATACCAGAAATTTTCATTACGCAATTCTTTTTCAATGATATCCCACTGTGTTGCTATTTCCAATTGTTTATCATCATCAATACCATTATTTCGACTTAAAAATAGAGCCTTTACAAGTTCTGCATTTGTTAATGGAATTTTTCCAATATTCAAACGAGTGAAAAGTTGTGTTGAATTCTCTGAAGAATCTACTTCATACCAGATAACATGAACTTTATTATTTAATTTTGTTTGAATATCATTTGCCGCATCATCATCGTCATTATATTTTGATTCATTAGGGTCCTTAAATTTTTCAAACCAATTTCTAATAATTTTTGCAGCTTCATAAATAAAGAATTCATCAGGAGAAATATTATTTGGATATTCATCAGGGATTTGTGAAAAATCTAAATTCTCTAAGAATGTTTTACTATTTTCTCTTGTTTCATAAGATATTGAATATTTTATTTGAATTTTCGGTCTATATGTTTTAGTAAACCTTTGGATTAAATACAAAGTAGTTAATCTCTGTTGCCCATCAATTAATTCATATTTATCATTTACTTGTTTTACAACAATTGGCTGTAAACAATAACTTTTACCTTCTTCTACTTCTGAAATGTCATTTAATAACATTTCAACTTCTTCTTTCCAGCGGTAACCTCTTTGATAATCAGCTACAAAGAAATCACCACTGATATTTCCGACAAGTTTTGTTTCAAGTTTGATTTCACTCATTTTTTTTCTCTTTATGTTTGAAATAATTAATAACCATTATAACACGGTTTTTGCAAATCTTGTACTTCTATTAAATGCATAAATATAACTATAACAGCTATACTGTCGCAGGTAGTGCGACAGTATAGAAAATATATGATATAATTAAATAATTCTGGAGGTCCAAGATGGCTAAAAAACAAGAAAAGGTTCCTCAAAGAAATGCTACACACATTCTTTCTTATATTATGAAAATTGACCAAGCTATCCAAAATGGAGAATATCCAAATGTAAATAAACTGAATAAAAAAAACGGATGGAATTTCAGTCGTAGTACGATTGGTAGATACATTGATATATTAAAAAATGATTATGATGCACCAATTGAATATGACTTTCAAAAAAATGGCTATTATTATACAGACCCGACATTTTATCTGCAGCGTGTTATGTTGAATGAAGGAGAACTTCTTACTCTTTCTACAATCTTACCTTTACTTGAACAGTATAAAAATACACCGCTTGAAAAGACCTACAGAGATTTAATAACGAAACTTGCTAAAATGCTACCAGATAGTATTACAGTTGATTCTGCATTGATAAATAATGAAGTTCATTTTATTTCTGACCCGATAACAAAGCTTGAAGATGGCGTTTTTGAAAATATATTAAAAGCGACAAAGCTTCATTGTACTTTACAGATGGAATATAAGACTGCCCAAAATACTGAATATGAAAAAAGGGATTTTGATCCTTATCACATGATTTGCCAGAAAGGCAGCTGGTATCTTTTAGGATATTCTCATCACGCAGAAGCAATTCGTCTGTATGCCATGCCAAGAATTAAGAATTGCAAAATTCTTGAAAAGAAATTTTCTATTCCAAAAGACTTTAAGCTTGAAGACCATATTGATGTTCAGATGGGCGCCTGGGGAAACAGCGGCCAGAAGTTTAAGGTAGAGATTGAGTTTGTAAAAGGAATGAAAACTTACGTTATGGAACGCACCTGGCACGATGGTCAAATTATGAAAGAAAACAAGGATGGAACTGTTTATCTTTCTTTTGAAACAAATCAACTTTCACAGGTAGAAGCATGGGTTATGTCATTTACTGGTGGTGCAAAGGTTATAAATCCGCCGGAATTGAAGAAACTTGTTGCAGATGCTGCTAGACGGATTCTTGAAAATAATTGATTTTCCCCCGTGCCCCTTTGTTTTCTCGTCGCAAGAATCTGCACTTTTGGAAAACTGACATTATTTTAGCCGCTGTATTCCTTCTCATACAAAATCGAAAAAGTGCAAAGGATATGCACTTTAGAGCCAGAAAAATAGCACATTTTCTTAACACGTGCACTTTGTATTGAGTAGCATAGAAGTCAACTGAATAATATAGAGTGATATTATGTTGTATTATGTTTTCAATTCTTTTTATAGTGCACGTCTCATAAAAAATTAATAATTAGTTTTATATGTATATATATGTCAAATATGAAATGCCATATTAATTTGCTATATGCACTTTTGAATTTTGTTTAAGTAAATTAAACTTTTTGACCGCTGCGCGCGCTCCCCCCGCGAATTAAACAATAGAAAAAATATCAAATCAAGTGTATATTAAGATTGAGTGAGGAGAATTGCAAAATGATTATAACAAAGCCTGAGAATCAGGATACAGAATTTAAACAAAGCTGGCAGGATGAATATCTCAAATGGATTTGCGCCTTTGCAAATACAAAGGGTGGAATTATTTATATTGGTGTTCATGATAAAGGCGAAGTTCTGGGGCTCAGTAATTTTCATAAACTCAGTGAAGCAATTCCTCTTAAAATCAGGCAGACAATGGGGCTTCTTGTTGATGTGCAGGTTCTTACTGCAGATGATGATGAAACAAAGAAGTACCTAAGAATCTCGGTTGAGAAATATCCTTTTCCTGTAAGTTATCACGGTAAGTATTATAAACGCATCGGCTCTACAACTCAGGAAGTAATTGGCGTTGAACTTGATAAAATGATTCTTTCTGTTCAGGGACGAACCTGGGACAGTGTACCGGTTCCTCATGTAAAGATTTCTGATCTTGATGAAAGAGCATTTCAGATTTTCAAGAAGAGGGCACTGTTTACTCACAGACTTACAGAAGAACAGCTTAATGTGAGCAACAAAGATTTGATTCATAATCTTCATGGATTTGAAAATAATTATTTGACCAGAGCTACAGTTTTGTCATTCCATCCGGATCCTGAGCAGTGGTTCACCGGAGCGTATGTAAAGATTGCATATTTTCTTGATGAGGCTAACATCCTTTATCAGGATGAAGTTCATGGTCCGCTTCTTGTACAAGTTGAACGTGCAATGGAAATCATCTACACAAAATACATGAAAGCTCTTATTGATTATGATGGCATTGCAAGAAGGGAAACTTATTTCTTCCCACACGATGCATTCCGTGAGCTTTTGCTTAATGCATTGATTCACAGAGATTACATGAATACGGCACCTATACAGATTCAGATTTTCAAAGACAAGATTGATATCTGGAACATTGGAAAGATGCCCGATGATTTGAAAATTGAAGATTTATTTACAAAACATCGTTCTGAACCTCGGAATCCAAATATTGCCAATGTCTTTTTCAGATGCGGCTATATCGAAAGCTGGGGACGCGGTTACTTCAAGATTCAGGAATTATGTAAACAGGTAAATGCAAATCTACCAGAGCCGGAGAATCTTAGTGGTGGTATTTCTGTAGTTTGTAATGCAAGTAAGCAGTATCTGGAGCTGGCTGCGAAGTATGGCGTAGATGGAGATGTTTCAGCAGATGCCCAAAGGTTGCCCAAAGATTGCCCAAAGGATGCACAGAGCTTGCACAAAGAATGCCCTGACTTTGCACAAAGAACCTATGAATATATATGTAGTAATCCCTATGCAACGATAAAAGAAATAAGTGAAAAATTAGAAATTGGTGAAAGGACTGTAAAGAATCATTTAGCTGCACTTAAAGAAGCAGGGGTTATTAAGCGAGCTGGAAGTAGAACCAGTGGACATTGGATTATAAATAATAACTAGGAAGTATCTTGTCGGCAACATGGATGTTGCCGACTTGCCGATTGAGCGCAGGGGCGAAGGCCCTGTGCGATTGAGGCAATACTTTTTCCCTTACAAAACGATTTCCCAAAAAGCCGCCCTTAAGAACCAATGTAGCATCTTAAAACTGCGGGACAACTGTAATGTTGAGTAAAAAGGGTGCCCCCTGTCCCCCCTAAGCTTGGATTACATTCCTTATTTTTTTGGGAGGGGGTAAGAGGGGTTCTTAGGGGGGAAAGGGGGAACACTTTTTGCGTGCCCGCAGTTTTAAGATGCGGACTTTTAGATGGCACTTCATCGCGATGTACCAGTGTTTCTTTTAGATTTAATCTGGCGGCTTACTCTGACATAACCCATACAACAAAGGCCCACCTGCGGAAACAGGCAGATGCAAAAAGCGGAGGGTCCGCGAAGCGGTACCGTAGCGTTTGCAGCTGACTGTGCTTTCATTGCTTGCTTGCGAGCTTACTCAAAGGCCACCGTGCGGGCACGCTAGTAAATGCAAACAGTGTGTGAACGAATGAAGCGCAACGAAGTGGAGCTGAATGAGTGAACACTCTGTTTGCTACCTTCACATACCAATGCACGGAACTTGATTACCATTGCGTATAGTGAGCGCAAGGTCTGCGAAGCTGTCCTGGAGCGAACGGACTTAGGATATTTACCCTTATAGGGTGGTGATTCAATAACAAAAAGGCTACTAAAAAGGAGTACAAAACTCTATATCACTCTATACAACTCTATACCACTCTATGTTATTTTGTTTGACTAACTTATCAGATTATAATAAAATAAAGTTATTAAGTGACGGAAAATAACACGCTTTTTGCGCGATTATAGACATGAGAGTCCCCTGCGGAGGTGGGGGTCGCACGTTCGAATCGTGTCAGTCTCAAAAGTCAGGCTCATCCCAAAGGATGAGCTTCTTTTTTTTTAACGCCATAAATAAATCAAAAGCTCTGTACTGACACGATTCGAACCGGAGTGAACGGTCTGGAAAAAGGCGAGCAGTGCGGAGCGTTTTTCCAGATTCGGCGACATGGAGGTCGCCGAAAGTGAACGCAGGCGCCGCAGAGGGAGCAAACAGGACGTTTGCGACCGTCGCGGCGAATCGTGGCTCTAGTAGGCATATTACCCAAGAATCACTAAAATTTTCCCCTTTTTTCAAAATTTTTCACTTTTTTCTCAAAAATTTTGTAATAACTTCACTTTTAATTCTATATTATATATGTATAAAAAATCACCTTCCGAATCTTGCCTAGGGTTTCCATTATTTTTTTAAGGACAGAATGCTTTTGCGCTGAGCGGTATGCTCTGTTCTGTTCAAAAAAGAATGGAGGTCATATATGGCACTATTTAATAGAAAATATAAAGATTCTGTATTTACAGATTTATTCGGAAGTGATAGGGACGGTAAGAAAAATTTTCTGGAATTGTACAATGCGCTCTCGGGAAGTGACTACAAGCTTGGAGAAGTATCTCTTGAACGTAAAATAATTGAACAGTCTCTATACAAGACATTCAATAATGATGTAAGTTGGGAAATTAACGGCAGGCTTATTGTTTTGGTAGAACATCAGTCTACTGTGAATGAGAACATGCCGTTGCGATGTCTAGAATACGTAACACGTATTTATGAAGGAATTGTACCAATCAAACAGCGTTATGCAGAAAAAGTTTACAAAATTCCAAATCCGGATTTCTATGTTGTATATGTCGGTAAAAAAGGACAGTCTTTGGAACAGGAACTTCGTTTATCCGATGCCTTCTATACAAAAGACAGTAGCAAGCTCGAACTTGTAGTAAAAGTTAAAAACTGCACTGACCCAAAATTGTTGCCGATTGTAAAAAACTGTGATATCCTAAAGCAGTACTGCCAGTTCATAGAAATTGTAGAGCAGAATTATAACAGAGTTTTTCCAAGAAGGTCCTTTAAACATGCAATCGAACTGGCAATGGAGCAGGGAATCTTATCAGACTATCTGGACAGAAAATCCCGGGAGGTAATCAACATGTTATGCGCAAAATATGATTACAAGATGGACATAGCCGTGAAGCAGGACGAAGCAAGAAAAGATGGTATTGCCATTGGCATAAAGCAAGGAATTCAACAAGGAGCCAAGCAACAAGCCATCGAAACTGCCATCAATATGCTCAAAAACCCGAAGTATTCCGTTGACGAAATTTCAGGACTAACAAGCCTTCCCGTTGAAAAAGTCCTCGAACTGCAATCCCAACTATCAAATACAAATTCTTAAAGAAAACAAACTGCGCCTATTTCCTCTCAATATCCTCAAAACTCAAATCCATGGTGTGCACGCCGCCGGCAAACTCAACCTGAATCTTGGCACGCTGTTTGCGCCTGTCTACTTTGATGATGCTGCCTTCTATGCCCTTGAGGGGACCTTCAATAACAACAATGCGGTCATCCTGGTCAAAGCGGACAAGGCTAGGGCCAATGCGCGGACCCAGCCCCAGAAAATGCTGGATAATTGCAAGATCATTCCCCGCAAGAGGAGTAATTTCGGTATTGCTTTTTAAAAAGTGGTAAAAATCCGGCAGGGTCTTAAGTACCAGCACAGTCTGCCCGTCAACAGTTCCCGTCGTCTGCATTATGATATAAGAAGGAAAGACCGGCTGCAGCTCTTTCAAAGTTTTTCCCTGCCGCCTTATATAAAGCTCTCGCGTAAGATAAATAAAATTGTGGGCCTGGACCAGCTCCGGAGCCTTCTTTTGCAAAGCGTCAATAAAAGTCTGTTCCCGCCCCGTGGCTACCTGAATTATGTAGTAGTTCATTTTTTCTTCCTGTAATCCATTAACTCAAAGCTTTGGAAGATTTCAAAATCTTTAGGATTCGCTGTTATTATAGATGTAATGTTGTTAGAAAGATAGCAGGATGCCATCTGTGTGTCGTTTATACGGTTAGGGCCCAGCTTGTACATATTCATCCAGACAAGAGTCCGTTTAAAAGAAGTGTCGCTAGGGTAGAGGACCTTTACTCGGTCCAGGTCGCACCAGAAGTCAATAACATCAATCGCTTCGGCAATTGAAAAAGCATTTTCAAACCTTTTGGAATCGGTAATTACATGTAAAAATTCATTAAAACAATTAAAAAATATGGCAAGCTCAACAGAATCATCTTTGACAATTCTGGAAAACAGGTCCCGCGCATTTTTGTTGCGGGGGGAGTCCTGCCAGTATAAATCTATGAGAAAAGAGGTATCAAGCCCAATCATAGTTTAATCCTTCCGCTTATAAAATCATCCTTCCACAAATCATCAGCAAGAAAATCTTTTGCCCCGTCCTTAAGCCTGACCCCGCGCGAAAAATCAATATCCTTCAAACTCTTTTTATTTTTAAAATGTTCCTCCGCATAGTCCTGCATAGCATTGCGAATAAGCTCCGAAGCCTTACGCCCCTGTTTCTGCGCCTGAATCTGATAATCTTCATACAATTGCGCCCCCACATAAAGAGTCACAGGCTTTAAATTATATTGATAACTCATACGGGTATTATATGTATAAAATATATGTATGTCAATGTTTTGTCGGACAGGTGCTCCATAGCCTACCGCATTTTTGAGTACAGCATCTTCCATCAAATTGAACTTTTTTTATAAATTTTTCATTTTTTTTCCAAAATTTTGTAAATTTTCGCAAATTTTTTCCATATTAACTATAGAGAAATTTTTCTCAAGGAGTTTTTATGAGTAATACTTATCAACCAAAACCAGTCGACCAGTTGACCTTTACCGATGACGGTATGTTCCAGGCAGTCATGCACGACCCGACTGTATGTTCCAAAATCGTAGAGCATCTGCTGCACATTCAGGTTGACCACATCGATTTTCCTGAACTTGAAAAAACAATTGCCCCATACTACACAAGCAAGGGAATCAGGATGGATGTCTATATCAAGGACTCAGACAGAATTATAGACGTTGAAATGCAGACCAGGTCCCGCAAGGCTCTTGGTAAACGCACGCGTTATTATCAGAGCATGATAGACATTGACAACCTTATGAAAGGCGATGATTATTCCATGCTGAAAGAAAGCTACATCCTGTTTATCTGTAAAAATGATCCGTTCAAAGATGAAAATGACCTTCATTACGGATTACCTTGTTATACATTTAAAACAGTATGTTCTGAAAACACCGACGTAAATCTTAATGACAAAACAACCAAGGTAGTTTATAATGCAAGTGCATACGAGAAGGAAGAATTCAGGAGTTTATATTTATCTATGAATCTGCATGATTTTGATATAAGGGAAGAAGCAAAAGAAGAAGGCATTCAACAAGGCGCCCAGCAACAGGCCATCCAAGCCGCCATCAATCTTCTAAAAATGCAAGTTCTTTCTCCAGAACAAATAGCCCAGGCGCAGGGGCTCTCTCTTCAAAAAGTGCTTGAACTGCAGGAAGAGATTAAGGTAAAAGCATAAATTCTCTGTGGTTCCTGAGCTTGTCGAAAGGGCGGGAGGCAATAAAAAAAATAATGCAATTTTCCCTAAATGGTGTTATATTATAAGTAACAAGAGTTAAGCATTATACGTTAAATTATAAGTATTTACAGGACTTTCGTTTTATTAGATTTTTTATAGGGGGTGTGTATGGAGTGTCTTCGTAGAGTTGTAAATTCAAATGATTTAAATACATTTTTTTCGCTGCCACGTTCATTCCTAAACAAAAAAATCGAAGTTATAATTACTCCTATAGAAGAAGATACAGATGATTCTTCAAAACTTATAGACTCTTGTATTGAAGACGCAAAAAGCCGTTATAAAATAGTAAATGGTAATAACTGCAGTTTTGATATACCGCAGACCCTGTTAAAACAGTTATACAAAATAAAATACGAAGAAAAACCTCTTGTTTCTATACGAGATGATTCCTTAAAGATTACACTTTTTCATGAAGGAAAGAAAAATATTATTGATTATAGAAGTACCTGTCCAAATGGTATTTTTATAACAGAATATATACCAGATTCAAAAAAACGTATCATGAAAATTTCAGAACTTAAAATAAACAAGCTTTCTGGTTATTTTGGAGTTTAATTTGGGTAAAAAACTTCCAACATCAAGCGGATTTACCCGCGAAACTCAACTGGATTTATATTCTCTTTATAATGCAGGTGCCGAAGTTTCAGATTTTATACAGAAAATAGTACCAGAAGGCACTTCCAGAACAGAATTATATACTATGTCTGTAACACAGTTTGATTTTAAACCAAAACAACGTAAATATCCTTTTGATTTTTATTTATTTGCAGATTATTTATATAATGTTGAAATACATTTTAATGAAGAAGAATATATTTTCTCCTATGAGCATTGTCCAGTAGAAAATAATCCATATCATTTTCAATTCTATACAACCGATAAAAACGGTGAAAAGCTTCCTCGTCAAGCCAAAAAGAAGTCAGAGCAGAACCGTAACAAAGCTATTGCAGATATTATCTTTGAAAACATTCTTTCTGAAGCAGTATGTTTCGATAAAAGTAAGTTAATTTCTTGTTAAAAGCATAAACTCTACGCGGTTCCTGAGCTTGTCGAAGGGCGGGCGGTCCCCGAAGTTCTGTCATTGTCGCGGTCCCTGAGCTTGTCGAAGGGTGACCCGACAATCCATAATATTAAAAAAAATCACTTTTTACCGTGTTTATAATGAATAAAAATTAAAGCAATTTTCCCCAAATAATGTTATATTATAAGTAACAATTGTTAAGGAGGTGCCAGGAATGCCTAAGGAATTAGCAGATGTTTACAATACATTGACTCAAACTGCACAGCAAGAGGTTTATGATTTTGTGATGTATTTGATGCAAAAACAGGAAAAAGCAGTAGAAACAATGCATAAAGAAGTTCGGAGACAAAAACGTTTGCAGGCACTTTCTGAAGTCTCAGGAAGCATGAAAAATACCTGGAAAAATGTAGATGCTCTTGATTATCAAAAAGCCTTGAGAGAGGAAAGAACTATTGGCATGATGCAGTATTCATGCGATTTAATTAATAAATAATAATCCGGGCGGTCCCCGAAGTTCTGTCATTGTCGGGCTTGACCCGACAATCCCAGCCCTTCGGGTCGGCAGTTCCGCAATTCCCTAACGGTCAGCCGCTTCCCTCGCTCCTT
>CAMNDY010000026.1 GCA_946535985.1 uncultured Treponema sp.
AAACAACAGTTACAGGTGCCGCCTTCCTTGCAGGCCTTGCCACCGGCTACTGGAGCTCCAAAGACGAAATCAAAAAAGTCTGGAAAATCAACGCCATTTTTGAACCGAACATGGACGCCGAAGAAAGAAAAACCCGCTACACTCAATGGCAGCGGGCTGTTGAACGATCAAAAAGCTGGAATGTATAAGAGATTCCCGGGTCAAGCCCTAGGAATGACATAAGGCTGTCATTGTCGGGCTTGACCCGACAATCTCTTTCTAAAATTTTGCCTTTCTAAGTCTTACTTTTTCAATATCCTCACAGAACAATTCTCTCAGGTCATTGAGCCCAAGTGCCATCAGTGCCATACGGTCAATACCAATACCCCAGGCAAGGACAGGACAGTCAAGACCCATGGCGCGGGTAACTTCAGGACGGAAAATACCTGAACCACCAAGTTCAAACCAGCCAAGAACAGGGTGCTTAATATGAACTTCGATAGAAGGTTCGGTGAACGGGAAGTAGCCAGGAACATATTTTACTTCTTCTGCTCCGGCAATTTCTGTTGCAAACATCTTGAGCATACCCAAAAGGTCGCGCAGGGTTACGTCGTTTCCGGCAATAATACCCTCTGTCTGGTAAAAGTCAGAAAGGTGGGTTGCATCTACCTTGTCGTAGCGGAAACAGCGGGCAATACCAAAGTATTTTCCAGGAACTTCGGCCTTGTGCAGCTGATGTGCAGACAAAACCGTTCCCTGTGAGCGCAGGATAAGGCGGCGGGTGAACTCGTTATCAAAAGTGTAGTTCCAGCCACGGCTACCTGTGTTTCCACCGGTTTCGTGGGCAGCCTTTACGTTGCTCAAATATGGTTCTTCAATAAATTTTGCGTGTGTAGGATTTTTAATGCGGTATACGTCGTGAATATCGCGGGCAGCATGGAACTGAGGCATGAACAATGCATCACCGTTCCAGAATTCAGTTTCTACAAGCGGACCATCAAACTCCTGGAAACCAAGAGAACAAAGCTTGTCTTTTACACTCTCAAGGAACTGAACATAAGGGTTTGTGCGTCCAGGAATAATACGTGCAGGAGGAACTGCAATGTTGTAACCGCGGAAGGTTCCGTTTTTCCATTCGCCGCTGGCAAGCATTTTTGGTGTAATTTCACCAATTTCGTTACCAGTTACACCGGCAGACTTAAGGGCGTCACGTACTGCTTCAAAACCGCTCTGAAGCTTATAGAATACTGTTTCGCGTTCAATCATCTTGAATGGAGCGTCTGCAGCACCACGCTTTTTGGCAAGGCCGTTCATGACTTCAATTTCGGCAGCAGTAAGGTCATCCTTGTTGAGCAGGCCGTTTTCTGCTTCGCAGGCTTTCTTAATCAAACCGCTGGTCAAAGTAATGCGTTCTGGCAATGCAGCTCCGGTATATTCAACCTTCTTTTCTGCATTCATCTTGAGCACGCCTTCTTTTACAAGTGGACCAAAGGCAGAACCAACGTCCTTCTGTTCAAGACCAATGCCTGCAGCAATTTCGGGCATTGTGTGGGCGCCGTCATTCTTTAAGAAGTTTACCATGCGCTCTTCTACAGTGCCTGTTTTTGCCATTGCGCGGCCATAGTCTGTTATTTCAAAATATGTGTGTGGAGTACGGCGGATTTCTTTAAGCAATTCTTTTCCGCTAAGCCAAGAAAAGGCCTGGTTTGCATGACCCTCCTTGTAATCCAGCTCTTTCTGGAGTTTTTCTGAAGTAAGTTCATCCTGTCCCGAATACTTTAACAAAACTTTAATTTCGAGCGGATGCAGGTTTTTAATAAGGTTTTTGATGTCCATTTTGATAATCCCTCGTCACTGTAAAAAGAACAATTCTCGTCATTGCGAGGAGCAAAGCTCCGCGGCAATCCATAAATTAAAATGCATTCTACAATGTGGATTGCCACGCTGCGCTCGCAATGACGTTTTATGTCATCTTTTGTGACGTGTTTACAAAAAAATAAGCCGATGCGAAAATCTTTCACACCGGCTATTATTGTACTATATTTTAGATAAAAGAAGAATACCTTTAGCGGTAAAATTTTACATATGAATTGTACTGGGCCTTACGACGTCCGCGGTCATCTTTAAAGAATTTTTCTTTATCATCTTTAAGATAGCGGTAAACATTGTATTTATGTTCAACTCTAAAGTCATCAAGACATTCAAGAACGGCATTCATTGCTTCACCACGGTCATAAGTAACATACATGCATTCATAGTAAATGCGAACTTCATCATACATTGGAGAATATTCAATTTTAACACTTGCAGAAGTATCTGTTGAATGGAAATCCTTTGGTATGATTATTTCTGTTTTTGTTTTTTCTGCTTCGAAGGTTTCTGCATCTGTAATGTCTTCTGATGCACCGCGTCCTGTTACACCCTGTGCAAAGAGACATGCGCTAAAAAGCATTGCAGCTGTAAGTAAAAAAATCTTCTTCATATTTGTATCCTCCTGAAATTGTCAAAACTGCGTGTACTCTTCTATTGTACCGCATTCTAGAAAAAAATCAAGATTTATTACATAGCGTCCTGAATCTATTCCTAAAAGCGGAGTTTTTCTAAGCAGCACAGCGCCAGTTATTTGTTTAGGCTTGTTTTTTATAAGATTTCTGTAATAATTGCGCACTGCATTTTTTACAGAATCTACTGCGGCTTCCTTAATTCCTTCAAAACCTTTGGTTAAATCTCCATAACCCCTGCCCTGAATGGTAGGATTTTGTATAGAAGCCCAAAGATTATAGGTTTGAACCTGATGATCTGTCCTTGTATAGTCAACCCAGCAGTTAAAACGGTTGTTTTCTATCCATACAGATGAATATTCTATTGTACCTCCATCGTTTTTTTGTCCGTCGGCAAGCTTTTGAACAGGTTCAATTTCAAAATATTCCTCTACTCCTCGTGTTTTATCAGACGGAACATAGGTAAAATTCCAGCCATAAACAAGGCCTTCTATTAAAAAAGGTACAGTTTCCTTGATTCTGGCAATTGGATAACTAAATTCCTCTGCATCAACATCGGCAGCTGCTGCCTGGGTCCCGGGATAAGCGTCTACTTCGGCCCAGATAGGGAATCTTATATGACGGATAATTGAGGGAGTTTGTGCAAAAAGCCCATTCGCGTCCGAAAAAATTGTGCTTCCTGCAAATATCAGAGTAAAAACCAGAAAAATCTTTAATTTTTGTAAGTATCTTTCCATATTTTTAACGGATTTACTCCCATTCTTATTAAAAAGTAAAGCAGGGCAACAAGAAATCCAAACAAATGCGTAAAATGTGCAACGTTTGAAGAACTAAAGAAGCCACTTACCATTTCAATAAGCGCAAAAATAAATACCATTATAGGAGCCGGAACAGGAATTACCCACCACAAATAGATTATTGAGCGTGGATAACATACAGCATATGCAAAAAGCACCGCATAAACTGCACCGCTTGCACCTAATAATAATACCCGGTAGTTTCCCGAGAAGTAATAAAGGATAAATGAAAGAACTGCGCTAAGAATGCCTGTTGTAAAATAAAACAGCAGGAATTCTTTAGAACCAATTGCTCTTTCTACACCCAGTCCAAAGAAAAAGAGTCCCAGCATGTTTAACAAAAGGTGTCTGATATTTGCGTGCACAAACATATATGTTACGAACTGCCAGAGCATCTTATTTCTGATTATATAAACAACATTGAGCGATAAATAGTACAAAAGATTTGGGAAAAAAGAGCATAAAAAGTAAACGATTGCGTTTATGAGAATTAAATATGCTGTTGCGTGATAATAGGCATATCTAAAGGGACGGCGGAAAAATGGAGTATTATTCATTTTCGTCTTTAAGCTTATGAACAGCAGGATCAAAGAAGGTTACCTGGTTACGGCCATTATTCTTTGACATATAAAGTCCTGAGTCTGCCTGATTCACAAAAATATTTGGAAGTTCAACTGGATTTTTTTCTTTATCAAATACCGAAACACCACCGGAAACTGTTACATGAAGATGCTGATCATTGTAAACAAAATCATAATCTTCTATCTTTTTGCGGATTCTTTCGGCAACTTTCATTGCTTCTTCTTTTTTACCCTTGCGCAGAAGAACTGTAAATTCTTCACCACCGTAGCGGCTTGCAATATCTGTTTCGCGCAGGCTTGATTTAATGATGTTTGCAACAGAAATCAGAACAAAGTCTCCGCATTCGTGCCCGTAGGTATCGTTGAACTTTTTGAAAAAGTCGATGTCGAACATAAGGACTGCAATGTTTTCGTCTGTCTGGTAGGCCTTGTCTATTGCTTCTGTAAGCTGATTAAAAAAGAAGTACTTTAAGCGCAGGTGAGTCATCATGTCTGTAGAAGACATTTCGAGCAGAGATGCGTTGTTAATTGCAACAGTAGCCAGCGATGCAATTGACATAATCATATTCTGTTCATATTCGGTATAGGTTGTTTCTTCTTCTATGGCAATTCTTTCCTGTAAAATCAGAATACCACTAAGATGATTTGATTTTTCAATAAGAGGTACAATAAGAGTTGGAGAAAGTTTTTCGAGTTTAGCAATATTCTTGCTGTCTTTTGTAATTTCTTTAAGTTCTGTTAAAGAAACTGGGCGTTTAAGTTCAAGTAAAGTAGAACTTACCGGACAATTTACAGGAATGGAAAATTTTCTTTCGCCTTTTTCGGGCTTGGAAGTTTCGAGATTAAATACTTTATTTGAGATTGCATCGCGTACAAAAATTTCTGCACCAAGAACATGCATTTGTGCCATACAAATATAGACAATAGATTCCAGAAGCTTGCTGAAGTCCAGTGTTGAACAGAAGGACTTTGCAATATCGAGAAGCTGTTCCAGATCGTAAATGCGCTTTTCGTAATAGGTTGACTGCTCAAGAATTTCTTTATCTTTGGCAAGGTCAAAAGGCTTACGCGGCTGCTTTTCGTTGTGAGAATTTATATTGTCAACGATGGCATCAAAATCCATTTATTGAATATCTCCACTATTAATAATAACATAGTTTTTCATAATTTCAAAAAATATTTTCCAATCCGGGTACTGAATTTCCAAATTATTTGTATTTTCCTTGTTTCTGGAAGAAATCATGAGCACTTTTACGTTGGAAATAATCTCGCTTGAAGGTTTTTTAGAGTCTGCCAGCAATTCACCAAGATATTTATAAAGACTATGAAGTGTCGAAGTTGTTGATTGCAAAAGCTGATGTGCTTCGTTATTTGTTGTAACAACCATTTTTTCAAGTTTGCGGAAAAAATCCTTGTCTTTGTGGCTGTCCTGTACATAGCTTTGCATTACGGCAATAGAGTTGCGCTGGTCATTACCAAAAGAATCTTCGAATTCCTGAAGTTTTGACGAAGCATTTATGGCCGCATAAACTACTGTAGAAAAAGCCGATTTATAGGCAGGATTGTTGAAAAAGCCTTCGATAACAAGGTCATTCAAAAGTCCTTTAATTCCTTCTGTAAGATTTAAGCGCAGGAAAGTTTTAAGAATGCGCATTGGCAAAATCCACTGGAACTGCAGCGTAATTGTTGGTTGTAGCATGACATTTGATTCTGCGTTGTAGCCAAATAAAGTATCGAGAGCTGTATTTTTGAAAAGTTCCGAAACTTCGCTTGTAATCTGTTCATCCTGAAGTTCAGATTTAATTCTCTGTTCATCTGCGTCGAACTTTTCCTGGAAGATTGTTGCAAATTCCTGGCGTGGAGAGCCTGTGTAAGCAGCAACTTCCGGTTCATAAATGACATTCTGCTTGGCAATTCGAATCAAAGCTTTTAAGCGGTCAACAGTCAGGATTTTTGAAATTATATAATTGATTTTCTTTAGAGAAGAAAGATAAACCTCACTTTCGCTGTTAGAAAGAACAGAGCCTTTTTTTAGCTGGGCAATGGCAATAACCTGATCGGCAGTAGAAGTTGTAATTTTCATTCCCGAAATCTGGTAGTAAAGATCTTCAAGAAGATTTACTGCTTTTGTAATTGGAATTTCGGAATAGGTTGGGGTGTAGGAAAAATCGCCTGCTTTAAAATTAAGGTCGAATACCTGCAGGATTGGTACAAACATAATGTGACAAAAATCAACCAGCTGGCGTAAAGAAAGAATATCCTTGTCTACGCGGCGGAAATTTTCTGTATTAAGTTCCTTTATAACTTTTTCACACTGTGTACGCTGATGAATATAGATTCTGTCCTCATTTTGAGGATCATTCATAATTTCTTCTTTACGGGCATCAAAGCTAAGATTTTGAATTATTTCCTGATACTCATGTGAATAGCCTGTAAGAATTAACTGGGCTTCAAAACGATGCTGGCGCTGAATGTCGCTTGAACTGACTGTAAGGCTAAAAAGATCATCAAGAAGCTTTGTGTTTTTATATAAACTGTAGATTGCTTCGGCAAAGTTAGGCTGAAGATTTCCGTTTTTGTAAATAACAGGATGAACTTCGCGCATTTCGGCATCCAGTTTTTTTAACTGCTGCTTTTTCTGAACTTCGGGAGAGGAACGTTTAAAAATAGATTCCAAAAAATCGGAAATTGTGTTTATAAAACTCATTTTTTATATTACCGCAAACACGGATTATCTTCTTATTATAACAGACTTTAGAGTTCGGGGCAACCTTAAGAATGGGCAGCGTAGGAGTTTTCAAGTCCAAGCTGATTTCTATATTTGTTTACTGTTCGGCGGGAGATTTTTATACCCTGATTATTTAAAATCTGCGTGAGTTTTTCGTCTGAAAGGGACTGATTTTCTTCCCTATGTTCCTGAATTATTTCATAGAGCCGGTTTTTTACAGCCTCGGAAGAAATCTGCGAGTTATTTGTGGTCCCTGAGCTTTGTCGAAGGGCTGAAGGAAAGAAATAATCTGCCTTAAAAGTTCCAAATTCTGTCTGAATAGCTCTGCTTGAATTGCGTCCTGTAAGGCGTGAAACTGTAGATTCGTTTATTCCAAGCTCTTGGGCAATTTTTCGTCTTGTGAGCGGGGCAAGATTTCCGGGGCCTTTTTCGAAAAATGCTTTCTGGGCTTTTACAATGGCGCAGCCTTGCATAAGAATTGATGACTGGCGGAATTTAAGCATGTTTACAAGTTCATTTGCTTTTTGTGTAGCCTTAGTATCAAAAGCAAAATCCTTCGAAACCCTGATTTCGGGAAGATCGCCGTTGGTATAATGAACTTCATAGTGAAAATCCGGATTTCCTGATGAAATAATTCCGTTTTCAAAATCATCTGCAGAAACTGCGCCGGGCTTTTTTTCAACAGAAAGAATTACATCAAGATTGTTAAAATCTGCCTGTGAAGTATCAGAAATATATCCACTGGCAGGACGCGGATTAAGTGAAGTGATGTATTTTATAGACTGTTCAACAAGGTCTTCATCAAGCTCAATGTCATCAAGTGCTATTTTTGGTGCAAAGGATTTAGAGTGATAGCTGCGCAGGTAATCCTTTAATCTTTTTAAAACTCTTTCAGGGTCCGGAGATTTTAATAACTCAAGATTTCCGTCCAGAATAAAAAGAGCAAGTGGAGGGGCGTCTCCAGCGATTTTTGCCTGAATAAAAAGGCTTTCTTCCGGATTTTTGCAGCAGGTTCCAATAGGGTCCATTCGCTGGATGCGGTCAATACATTTTTCCAGCATCTTTTTTGTCTGGGCCGGGCGGCTTCTATCGAGCAAAGTTTCGGGAGCACGCATGGAACCATAACAGCCGTTTTTATCAAGGTTATGAATAAGCTTTTGGCAGATTTCATATTCATCCGGGCTGAGTTTTGTAAGGTTCAGCTGTTTCATAAGATGCTGCTGTAGTGTTTCGCCCCTGTCTTCAAGAGCATCAAGTGCCAGCTGGTTTGAGTCGGAAGCAAGAGTACCCGAAGAGGATGTTCGTGAAGAATATTGTTCCCGTGAGGCCTTGAATGGGTCCGAAACAATTTCAATAGCAGGATTTTCTTCGGCAGCTTTTAAAATTTCGTCGCGAAGATCCCGGGAGTTCATGGCCAGATATTTTAAAGCCTGAATCTGTACCTGAGAAAGCTTTTGAATTTGTTTTTGCGTCTGCTGCTGCGATTGTGTCTGAGCCATTATTCTTCCTCAATGCTTGTTCTAAAGCCAAAACTGTTTGCCTGAAGGCGGGTGGTTTTATAGTTTAAAACACTGGCGCCCTTTATGCATAATTGTGAAGAAGCTCCACCGTCAAATTCAAGGGCATTGGAACAGCCCATTGCTGCAAAAATCTTACCGCATTGAGAGTAGGTGAGTCCGGAACTGCGGTTTGGTTCTTCGCCTTCTACAAGTAAAAGATACAAGGTTTTTCCATCTTTCGAAATACCTGCTCCTGTTCGGGAGTTATAGATTTCGTTATAGGGGAGAATTACTTTGTCTATGAGTACTGCAAAAAATCCGCCAAAAACAAAATCATATTTTTCTGCACAGTCGAAGTTCTGATTTTTTATGAGGTGAGCGCTGTAACCCTTGCCGTCTGTGGCTTTTGAAAAAGCAAGGGCTGCGTAGCGCTTGTTAGGAGCTGCTAACACTGTATGATTAATTGAATGTAGGCCGATGATTTTTTTACGGTGGAAGCGTCCGTCAAAGGGAGAAGCGTTTATGGCAACAGTACAGTTATTGCGCTCTGCAAAATCCCGGGTCCGCATGCCTGCAAAGTGATCCGATTTATCTATTTTTGTCTGTAAATCCGGATAATAAACAAGTTCAAGAGCCTCGTTTGCCAAATCAATTCTTACCGTACGGTAAACAAGAGGCAGTGCAGCATTTTCAAAATCAAAGCGGTCTATACCCTGGGCTACCGGCTGCCATGCAAATTCTGCCGGAATAAAATCGGAGTCGTCTGTGATTTGAGGGGTGGGGGTAAGGCTCTTTGTGGAAGTACAAGCGGTAAGCGCTCCCAGAAAGAGCGCTGCCACAAAAAGCATTGTGCGGAAAAGAGGAAATGTAACAGGGTCTTGTTTTATAATCATTTTTTTAGTCATTCTTTTCAGCTATAAAATAATTACAGGTCCAGGTCAATTTCCAGAAGAATTGGAGTGTGGTCTTGTCGCGGGCCAGAATCAATCATTTCGGATTTTGTGATTTTTTCTTTGATGCGGTCGCTTACTAAAAAATAATCAATCCGCCAGCCCGAGTTGTTTATCTTGGAGGTTTTAATTCTCTGGCCCCACCAGGAATAAATATCCTTTACATCTCCATGCACAAAACGGAAGCTGTCGGTAAAGCCTCGGGCCAGCAGCTTTGTAAAGCCTTCGCGTTCTTCATCTGTAAAGCCAGCCGAAAAATGATTGCTTGCAGGGTTTGCAAGATCTATTTCTTTGTGGGCAACATTAAAATCTCCGCAGGCAATGACAGGTTTCTTTGAGTCCAGTTTAGCAAGGTAATCGGCATAGAGGGCATCCCACTTCTGGCGGTCTGCAAGTCTTTTGAGTCCGTCTCCGGAATTTGGAGTATAAACATTTACAAAATAAAAATTATCAAATTCAAGGGTAAGCAGGCGGCCTTCGTCATCCATGGTGTCGGGGGCCCCAAGTCGTACTGTTTCCCGTTTTGCTTGTAATCCTTCCTTATACAACATCATAGTTCCGGCATAACCTTTTTTTGCAGGAGGCACAGAAGAAAGCCATTCAATTTTATAGCCCGGAAAATATTGGGCCAGCAGCTCCAGATGTTTTTCGGAAGGACCCTCTGCCGGAAGTTTTGTTTCCTGAATTGCAATTACATCTGCATCGTAGCTGCCAAGTTTTTTCAACACTCCTTGAGAAAGCAGGGCCCTGTCAGAAGTAGAAGTGAGCGCTGCATTAATTGAATCTATATTCCATGAAATCAGTTTTGACATTTTTTTCCTCATTGAAATTATCTATGATTTATTACAAAGCTTCAAGTAAAAAATCATTATCTGATTTTATATAGAAAAAATCCATTTAACTCTATATACTAGCCCTATGAAAACATTAAAAGAACTTGGACTTAGAGTGCCGGAGATTTTGTTGCCGGCTGATACACCTTTGAATAAATGGTCTGTGATTGCGTGCGATCAGTACACACAGGATAAGGAATATTGGAAAAAGGCAGAGGCTGCTGCCGGCAACGGGCCTTCTACCCTTAATTTGATTTTGCCCGAAGTTTATTTGAACTCTCCGGATAAGCCTGAACGCATTGCAAAAATCCGCCGGACAATGAAGGAATATCTTGGTGCCGGCAACATTTTTGCCCCCCCATTCAACGGCTTTATCTATATAGAAAGAAAAACCGCCTTTGGTCGTATGCGTCGCGGACTTGTTGCTCAGATAGATTTGGAAACTTATGAATGGAAACCCTTCAGCAAGGCAAATATCCGTGCAACAGAAGCTACAATTGTGGACCGCATTCCTCCTCGCAAGGAGATTCGTAAGGGTGCGCCGCTGGAGCTTCCTCATATCATGCTGCTTGTAAATGACAAGGATGATTTACTGGTTGGCGGAGCCCAGCGCATTACTGCAGGAGAGGGACGCAAGCCTTTGTACCAGGGCGACCTTATGTGTAACGGCGGTTCAATTACCGGCTGGGGACTTTCTTCCGATGCCGACATTGCAGCCGTAACCGATGCCCTCAACAAAATTGCCGATGCCAATACTGCTGCCGATGGTTCAACCTTCCTTTTTGCAGTTGGAGACGGAAACCATTCTCTTGCAACTGCAAAGGCTGTTTGGGATGAATACAAAGCCGAGCTGATTGCTGGCGGTGCTGGAGAAGCTGAGCTTGCAGAAAATCCTGTTCGTTTTGCATTGATTGAAGTTGTAAATATTTATGACAAGGGTCTGACCTTTGAGCCTATTCACCGCGTGATTTTTAATGTTGATGCAGACGCCCTCATTAAAAATCTGGCTGCTGCTCTTGGCGGTACAGCGAGCCAGGTTGCGGGGCAGGGAGAACTTGAAGCTGCGGTTCGAGCTTCTTCTGCTGATTTTGGGTTTGATTATATTGATGAGGATGGAGCCCAGAAGTTTGTGTTGCTGCGTACTCCAATAAAGGAACTTGCTGTTTCACGCCTTCAGCCTGAAATTGATAAGTTTTTGAAGGAAGTTGGAACTGGTGCTGCCGCTCCAGAAATCGACTACATCCACGGAACAGAAGAAGTTCTTGGTCTTGGCAAAAAGCCCGGTGCCGTAGGAATCCTCCTGCCACCGATTGCAAAAGATTCTTTCTTTGAAACAATCAATGGCCGCGGACCCCTCCCACGCAAAAGCTTTAGTATGGGCGAAGCCGACGAAAAACGCTTTTATCTTGAATGCAGAAAGCTCTTCCCATAATTGCTCAAAAATGATATATTGAAGACATACAAAGTCAATGGCGACTTCGCATACTAGCGGAGTCGCCATTTTTTTTTGCCTGGAGGCGATAAGAGTATGTGTGGTTTTGTTGGTGCATTCGATTTAGACAGTGGCAGTCAGCCGATTGGAGAGGGCTTGCGCGAGGAGCTTCGTGCACAGGTTCTGGAAATGAGTAAAAAAATCCGGCATCGTGGTCCGGACTGGAGCGGCATTTATACCGGCGATAATGCAATTTTGAGCCATGAACGCCTTAGTATTGTAGACCCTCTTTCGGGCAAGCAGCCGCTTGTCAGCGATGACAATAAAATCATTCTTGCAGCCAACGGAGAAATCTACAATCACAAGGAGCTGCGCGAAAGCTTTAAAGGAAAATACAATTTCCGTACCGGCAGCGACTGCGAAGTAGTTATTCCTCTTTATAAAGAATGCCTTGCCGGCGGTGGCGATTTTGCCGCTATGATAGAAAAGCTTTCGGGTATTTTTGCCTTTGCCCTTTATGACAGCGAGCACGACAGCTACCTTATTGCCCGCGACGAAATCGGCGTTATTCCTCTTTACCAGGGTTGGGACAAAAACGGCCGCTACTATGTTGCCAGCGAGCTCAAGGCCCTTGAAGGTGAGTGTGTTTCTATAGAAGAGTTTCCTAATGGAAGTTATTTGTATTCAGGAGGGGAAAGCCTTCCCCTGGCTCGCACTGCGTTGCTCACCACCCCTTCTAACGGGGGACACCCCCGTAACGCCCCCGCCTCACCAATTCGCTGGTACAAGCGCCCATGGGAATCTTATGATGCAGTAAAAGCTGCCCCTCGTGCAACCGACGACAAGGGCGAAATCATAAATCCTTCTGTAATAGAAAAAGTTCGCAATGGTCTTGAAGCCGCTGTAAAAGCCCAGCTTATGTCCGATGTACCTTACGGTGTTCTTTTGAGCGGAGGCCTGGACTCTTCCATCATTGCGGCAATCACACAAAAGTACAGCAAAAAGCGTGTAGAAACAGACAGTAAAGAAGGCGCCTGGTGGCCTCAGCTTCACTCCTTTGCAGTTGGTCTGGAAGGTTCGCCGGATTTGATTGCAGCACAAAAAGCTGCAGACTATATCGGCACTGTTCATCACGAAGTTCATTTTACAATTCAGGAAGCTTTGGATGCCCTGCCGGATGTAATCTACCACATAGAAACTTACGACATTACAACTGTACGAGCCAGTACCCCTATGTACCTGCTTGCCCGCGTAATTAAATCTATGGGAATTAAAATGGTACTTAGCGGCGAGGGCAGCGACGAGCTTTTTGGCGGTTACCTTTATTTTCACAAGGCTCCAAATGCTCAGGAATTCCACGAAGAGCTGGTCCGCAAAATGAGCAAGCTGCATCTTTACGACTGTCTGCGTGCCAACAAGTCCCTTATGGCCTGGGGTGTAGAAGGCCGCGTTCCTTTCCTGGACAAGGATTTTATTGATATTGCCATGGGGCTCAATCCGAGTGATAAGATGAATATTAAAATTGAGGGCCCTTCGAGTGCCTCAGGGACCACATCTCAAAGAATAGAAAAGTGGATTTTGCGCAAGGCTTTTGAAGACCTGCTTCCCGAAAGTATTGCCTGGCGCCAAAAGGAACAGTTCTCTGACGGAGTAGGCTACAGCTGGATAGATACTCTTAAAAAGATGGCAGAAGAAAAAGTAAGCGATGCAGAATTTGCCCGCCGCGAAAACCGCTTCCCTGTAAATCCTCCAAAAACAAAAGAGGAATACTATTACCGCGAAATTTACAGCCGCCTTTTCCCTAGCGACTCTGCAGCAAAATGTGTACCACACGAAGCCGGAGTTGCCTGTTCTACAGCCAAGGCTCTTGAATGGGATGCGGCCTGGAAAAATATGGACGAGCCAAGCGGTCGTGCAATTTCTGGAGTTCATGATAAGGCATATTAGGAGGGGGAAATATGGCAAAGTTTATTTTTGTAACAGGTGGAGTTGTTTCGGGTTTAGGCAAAGGAATTACAGCGGCATCGCTTGGACGACTTTTAAAATGCCGGGGGCTTAAGGTTACCAGCCAGAAGCTTGACCCTTATATGAACATTGACCCGGGCACTATGAGTCCCTTTCAGCACGGCGAAGTTTTTGTTACAGATGACGGTGCAGAAACAGACCTTGACCTTGGCCACTACGAACGCTTTATTGATGAAAACCTTGGAAAATATTCTAACCTTACCAGTGGTCGCGTTTACTGGAATGTCCTTACAAAAGAGCGAAACGGCGACTATCTTGGTCAGACCGTTCAGATTATTCCTCATGTTACAAATGAAATAAAAGATTTTGTTTTAAAAAATGCCCAGGACGCAGATGTCGGCATTGTAGAGGTTGGCGGAACAATTGGTGATATTGAAAGTCAGCCTTTCTTAGAAGCAATCCGTCAGCTGGCTTTAGAAGTTGGCCGCCGCAACTGCCTTTTTATTCATGTCTGCCTGGTGCCATATATTTCGGGTAGTGATGAGTTTAAAAGTAAACCGACCCAGCATTCGGTAAAGGAGCTCATGTCTGTGGGAATCCATCCGGATATTATAGTTGCCCGTTGCGACAAGGAAATCCCCGAAGAGATCCGCAAAAAGATTTCGCTTTTCTGTAATGTTTCGCCGGATTGTGTAATCAATAATACGACCTGCAAAAGCCTGTATGAAGTTCCCCTTATGTTGCATGAGCAGAATATGGATGATGTAGTTTGCCGTGACCTTGGGATTGAAAAAAAGGCAGATTATTCAAACCTGTCTGAATGGTCAAAAATGGTAGAGACAATTCATGAGCGCAGCGGTGAGATTCAGATTGCCCTTGTCGGAAAATATGTAAAGCTGCACGACTCTTATCTTAGTATTGTAGAAAGCCTGAACCATGCAAGCTTTGTGGTCGGTAAAAACGTAAAAATAAAATGGGTAGATTCTGACAGCGTAACAGACGAGACTGCTCCGGATATTTTTGCAGATTGTGCAGGAATTATTCTTCCCGGAGGCTTTGGCCAGAGGGGAGTAGAAGGTATGATAGCTTCCTGCCGTTATGCAAGAACTCATAAGGTTCCTTACTTTGGAATCTGTCTTGGAATGCAGATTGCAGTTATTGAGTTTGCAAGAAGCGTGCTCAAGTTAGTCGACGCTAACAGTCATGAGTTTGACGAAACCTGCGAGCACCCTGTAATTGATTTGATGAAAAATCAGGAAGGGGTAATTATGGGCGGAACCATGAGGCTTGGAAGTTATCCTTGTAAGGTGACGGCCGGAACAATTCTTGAAGGTGCATACGGAAAGGCTTTAATTAATGAACGCCACCGCCATCGCTATGAGTTTAATAATGATTACCGCGAGCAGATGCAGGCAGCCGGTCTTGTAATAAGCGGAACTTCGCCGGACGGAAGTCTTGTAGAAGCAGTTGAAGTAGAAGATCATTTTCATATCGGCGTACAGTTCCATCCGGAATTTAAGAGCCGGCCAAATAAACCGGGTCCACTTTTTGTTGATTTTCTGAAGGCGTGTTTATGAGTAAAGCGTATCTTGTTCTTGCAGACGGAAGTATTTTTGAAGGAAAGTCCATTGGGGCTCAGGGCAAAACAATAGGAGAAACTGTTTTTACAACCGGCATGACAGGTTATGTAGAAACTCTTACCGATCCAAGCTATTACGGCCAGATTGTTACCCAGACTTTTCCTTTGATTGGAAACTACGGAATTGAGAATGAGGATTTTGAAAGCAGAAAATCTTTTGTAAGCGGTTACATTGTGCGGGAGCTTTGTGACGGTCCAAGTAATTTCCGCTGCCAGGGAGACCTGGATTCTTTTTTAAAGGCCCAGGGAATTATTGGAATATGCGGAATTGACACCCGGGCCCTTACCAAAAAGCTTCGCGAATCGGGCGTTATGAACGGAATGATTTTGAGCGGGGAGATCCGGGATGTAGAGGAGCATCTCGAAGAAATAAGGGCTTATACAATTAAAGATGCAGTGAAGAGTGTACAAGATGCCTCTGTGGTCCCTGAGCCTGTCGAAGGGGGCGTTGCGGGGGTGTCCCCCGCAGAGAGGGTAGCGACCAACGAAGTGGGCGCGCAGGGGGAGGCCTCCCCCTCCATCTGTCTCTTCGACTTTGGCGCCAAGGCAAACATCCAGCGGGAATTGGAAAAACGCGGCTGCAAAGTGACCGTAGTTCCTTTTGATACTACCGCAGAAAAAGTAATTTCTATGAATCCCGACGGAATTATGCTGAGTAACGGACCCGGAGACCCTGCAGAAAATGTAGGAGTGATTGAAGAAATAAGGAAATTGTGTGACTACGGAAAGATTCCTGTCTTTGGGATTTGCCTTGGACACCAGATGCTTTCGCTGGCCCGGGGAGCAAAGACCTGCCGCCTTAAATACGGACATCGTGGTGGAAACCATCCTGTAAAAGATGTAAAAAGCGGACGCGTTTATATTACCAGCCAGAATCATGGTTATGCGGTAGAAGCTTCTACCCTGCCGGACTTTGCCCGCGAGACTTTTGTAAATCTGAATGACGGAACCTGCGAGGGAGTTGAGTACACAGACATTCCGGCCTTTAGCGTTCAGTTTCATCCGGAAGCCTGTGGTGGTCCTCACGATACAAATTTTCTCTTCGATAGATTTTTGGAGATGATCAAGAATGCCACTAAATAAAGATATACACAAGGTAATGATTATTGGAAGCGGCCCTATTGTAATTGGTCAGGCTGCGGAATTTGACTATGCGGGTAACCAGGCCTGCAAGGCTTTAAAGTCGCTTGGGCTTGAAGTTTGTCTTGTAAACTCTAACCCTGCAACCCTCATGACCGACCATGCCATGGCCGATGAAATTTATCTTGAACCGCTCACTCTTAAAACTCTTGAAAGAATTATCGAAAAAGAAAAACCTGATTCCCTGCTTTCTACTCTGGGGGGACAGACCGGTTTGACCCTTAGCATGGAGCTTGCAAAATCGGGCTTTCTTGAAAGTCACGGGGTAAAGCTTTTGGGAGCCCGTCCTCTTACGATTGATAAGGCAGAAGACCGGCAGATGTTTAAGGATACAATGGAGTCTATCGGCGAGCCATGTATTCCTTCTAAGGTTGTAACTGATTATGAAGAGGCTCTGGACTTTGCAAAAAATGTGATTGGGCTTCCGGCAATTATAAGACCTGCTTTTACTCTTGGTGGCACCGGCGGTGGAATTGCAAATACCTGGGCAGACTTTGATGAGATTGCCCACAATGGTTTGCACCGTTCTCCTATTCATCAGATTCTGGTTGAAAAATGTATAAGTGGCTGGAAGGAAGTTGAGTTTGAAGTTATGAGGGACAGCAGGGGAAATGTAATTACTGTCTGCTCAATGGAAAACTTTGACCCGGTTGGAGTTCATACGGGAGACTCAATTGTAATTGCGCCTACTGTTACTCTTGCGGACAAGGAATATCAGATGCTGCGTTCTGCGGCTCTTAATATAATTTCTGCCCTGGAAATTGAAGGGGGCTGTAACTGTCAGTTTGCCTTGAATCCGGACAGCTTTGAATACGCGGTGATTGAAGTAAACCCGAGAGTTTCGCGTTCTTCGGCTCTGGCAAGTAAGGCTACGGGCTATCCTATTGCCAAGGTTGCGGCTTTGATTGCGGTGGGCTTTACCCTGGATGAAATTCCAAACTTTGTTACTAAAAAAACTAAGGCTTGCTTTGAGCCTGTGCTTGATTATGTTGTTGTAAAAATGCCTAAGTTTCCTTTTGATAAATTTGTTTATGCCAGCCGCAAGCTTGGAACTCAGATGAAGGCAACCGGCGAGGTAATGGCAATAGGGCAGAATTTTGAGGAAGCAATTTTGAAGGCTGTGCGTGGGGCTGAGCTTGGTGTAAAGGATTTGAATCTGCCCCTTTTTGAAAAAGAGTTTGATGAAAAAATCCGCGAGCGGATAGGCCAGTGCACAGACCAGAGAATCTTTGCAATTTACCAGGCTTTAAAAAGAAAGCTTATGACGGTGGACCAGATTCACGAGGTTACAAAAATTGACCGCTGGTTTTTGTGGAAGCTGGAGAAGATTTGCCGGATGGAAGAACAACTGTCATTGTCGGGCTTGACCCGACAATCTCTTTATCCTCCCCGTTCCTTCAAAATGGTAGACACCTGTGCCGGCGAGTTTGATGCAGAGACTCCGTATTTTTATTCTACGACCGGCGGAGAAAATGAGGCAGAAAAATTTCTCCTTGAACGACATGGGGGCGCTGCAGGGGAGGCTTCCCCTTCTTTCAAAGGAAACATCGTTGTTCTTGGCTCGGGGCCTATCCGCATCGGGCAGGGAATTGAGTTTGACTATTCTTCGGTTCAATGTATTTGGGCCCTTAAAAAACTTGGCTACGAGGTTGCAATCATAAACAATAACCCCGAGACGGTTTCTACAGATTTTGATATTGCCGACAGACTTTATTTTGAACCCCTTACTCCCGAGGATGTTATGAATGTGCTTGCAGTAGAAAAGCCTCTGGGTGTTGTTGTTGCCTTTGGAGGCGGAACTGCCATTAAGCTTGCAAAATTTCTGGACGGGCAGGGAGTGCGCATTCTTGGAACTTCGGCTGATGCAATTGATCTTGCAGAAGACCGTGAACGTTTTGAAGAGCTCTGCGACCGTCTTAAAGTAAACCGTCCTAAGGGTGTAACTGTCTTTACCGAAGTAGAAGCCCTGGAAGCAGCAGCTCGTCTTGGTTACCCGGTTCTTATGAGACCAAGCTATGTTCTTGGCGGCCAGAATATGATTATTGCCCGTAACTCTGCAGATATAAAAGAATATATGAAAATTATTCTTGCCCAGAAAATTGAAAATCCAATTCTGATTGATAAATATATGGAAGGTACCGAGCTTGAAATTGACTGCATCTGCGACGGAGAGGATGTTCTTATTCCGGGAATTATGGAGCATGTGGAAAGAACGGGTATTCATTCCGGCGACTCTATTGCAGTCTACCCGCCCTGGGATTTTACAGAAGAAATGACGAAAGAGGTTGTAGAAAAATCAAAGGCAATGGCGCTGGCTCTTGGAACCAAGGGACTTGTAAATATTCAGTGGCTTTTTTACCAGGGTCAGCTGAATATTATTGAAGCAAACCCCCGATCCAGCCGTACTGTGCCTTATCTTTCTAAGGTAACCGGCATTCCAATGGTAGAGCTTGCAACCCGGGCTATGCTTGGAGAAAAGGTTCGCGACCTGGGGTATGGCACAGGCCTTTATCCTGCCCGCAATTATTTTGCGGTTAAGGTTCCGGTTTTCAGCTTTGAAAAGCTTATGAATGTTGATACCCACCTTGGACCGGAGATGAAGAGTACGGGAGAAGTTCTTGGTATTGCGGAGTGCAGAGAGGAGGCTATTTTTAAGGGAATGGCAGCTGCCGGCTGGAAGATGGTGCATCCCAAAAAAATGGACGGGGGCGTTGCGGGGGAAGCCCCCGCAGAGGGGGTAGGCGGAAATGGCTCTGCCATTGCAGCCGAGGGGGAGACTTCCCCCTTTGGAGTTTTATTCTCTGTCCGCGCCTCAGATCTACCGGAACTTCCTGCCCTTGCAAAAAAATACTACGGCCTGGGCTTTGAACTTTACGCAACCACAGGAAACGCCGCAACAATTGAACGCAGCGGTATGAAGGTTACCCACGTTGCCAAGGTACACGAAAATTACCACGACAATGTCATGACACTTTTGGAAAGCGGGAAGGTGGTTTATGTTGTTTCTACTTCGGCCAGGGGAAGAGACCCGGTTGCAGAAAGTGTAAAGCTGCGTCGTCTTGCTGTTGAACGGGACATTGACTGTCTGACTTCTGTTGACACCGCAAATGCTCTGGCTGATTGTCTTGCCGGAGGCTACTCTCTGGAAAATGCCAGCCTCGTAGATATAAATAAAAATTATAAGTAAAAATATTGAGCAGTAAAATTATATAATTTATACTTTATTTATGGAGAAAAATATGTATACACAGAATGATGTTTTGGATTACGTAAACGAAGAGGATGTAAAATTTGTGCGCCTTGCTTTTTTTGATATGAAGGGCGTGCAGAAAAATATTTCGATTATGGCAAGTCAGCTGGAGTGGGCTTTTACTGATGGAATTAGCTTTGACGCTTCTGCAATCTATGGCTTTGAACAGGCAGAAAAATCAGACCTCTTTTTGTTCCCTGAGCCCCAGACAATTTCTGTGCTTCCATGGCGACCTAATACCGGCAAGGTTGTGCGTATGTTCTGTACAATCAAGCATGCCGATGGACGCGACTACGAAAAAGACTGCCGTACAATTTTGAAAAAGGCCGTTAAGTCTGCAAAGGAAGAATACGGTCTTGATTTTAATATTGGAACCGAAATAGAGTTTTATCTTTTTAAGCTTGATGAAAAAGGTGAGCCAACAAAAATTCCTTTTGATAATGCGGGCTACATGGATATTGCGCCTGAGGATAAGGGAGAAAATATCCGCCGTGAAATTTGCTTTACTCTTGAGCAGATGGGAATTCAGCCGGAAGCCAGCCACCACGAAGAAGGGCCGGGTCAGAATGAAATTGACTTTCATTATTCCGATGCTGTAACTGCCGCAGACAATGCTTCAACTTTCAAATGGATTGTCCGTACCCGAGCTGCCAATGCCGGCCTTTATGCAGATTTTTCTCCAAAGCCTCTTGCCGATAAAGCAGGCAGCGGCCTTCATATAAATATGTCCTGCTCTGATTCATCTAAAAATAAAAACATGCTGGCAGGTATTCTGGCCCACGCTCAGGAAATTACTTACTATATGAATCCTGTAGAAAATTCTTACGAGCGCCTTGGTGAGCATAAGGCTCCAAAATATATTTCCTGGGGAAAGGAAAACCGTCTTGCTTTTGTAAGGGTGCCGGCTGCAACCTCCGCAGAATCAGAAAGACTTGAGATTCGTTCTGCAGACTGCCAGTGCAATATTTATCTGGTTCTGACTCTTTTGATTAAAGCTGCCCTTGACGGAATTAAAAATAATCTTTTGCCGCCGGAAGAAATGCAGGGTAGGGGTGGAGAAGGACAGAAGCTTGATCTGATTCCTGATACTCTTGAAGCTGCTCAGAAAATTGCCCGGGACAGCGATTTTATAAAGAAGGCTCTTGGCTCTAACTAAGGCAGGGTGATTTTATGACAATGGATTCTCACAGCGTTTTAGTTGTGACTAAAGATAGTAAAATTTCCGCGATGATTGGCGCCATGCTTGCTGCACCTCTTTTTGAAACTCAGCTAGTAAGCGATTTTAACGAAGCGCGCCGCCTTGCCTCCGAGCGGGTTTATAATATAATTCTTGCTGATTATTCGGAAGGAGAAGGTGCTGATTTTGCCCGGGATATTTCCGAAAGCCTTAGTACAATTCTCCTGCTTACTCCCCAGCATCTTTTTGAAGAAGTGAGCTACCGGGTAGAAGGTTATGGAATAATAACCGTGAGTACTCCTTTTGATCAGTTTTATTTTTATTCTTCGATTAAAACTGCAATTGCGGTTCAGTATAAGGTTCAGATTCTTTCGAGTCAGACAACCAAGCTCAAGGTAAAAATGGAAGAAATCCGTCTTGTAAATAGGGCCAAGATGCTGCTCATGCAGAACTTAAAAATGACAGAGCAGGAAGCCCACCGCTACATCGAAAAAGAAGCCATGGACCGTGGCATGAAAAAGATTGCAGTTTCGGAAGAGATAATTAAGACTTACGGATAAACTTACACCGGGTACTCGCCGGTAAAACATCCTTTGCACCAGCCATGACTTTTTGAATCGGGACTGCAATCTCGCAGGGCTTTTATCATTCCCTGCAGAGAGATAAAGGAAAGGGAATCTGCCCCTATTTCTTTTCTGATTTCTTCGAGTTCGTGGGTGCTTGAAATAAGCTCGTTTTTGCTTGGTGTGTCTATGCCAAGGTGGCAGGGGAACTTTACCGGCGGCGAGCTTACACGGAAATGAACTTCTTTTGCACCTGAGCGTCGGAGGATTTCTACAAGGCGGCGGCTGGTTGTTCCGCGTACAATTGAATCGTCAATTACAATAACGCGTTTCCCTGCAAGATCGCTTTTAATTGCATTAAGCTTTACAAAGACCATGTTTTCTCTTTCTTTCTGGGTTGGGGCAATAAAGGTGCGGCCAATGTATTTGTTTTTTATGATGCCTGTAACATAGGGAATGCCGCTTGCTTTTGAATAGCCCAGGGCTGCACCAATGCCGCTGTCGGGAACACCAATTACAACATCTGCTTCTACTGCCGATTCGCGGGCCAGCTCCTGTCCCATTTTGTAGCGGGCTTCTTGAACAGGGATTCCGTCTATTATGCTGTCGGGGCGGGCAAAGTATACATATTCAAAAATACAGGTTTGTTTGGTTGCCGGGGTTTCCAAACTAACGTTAGTTAGGATACTCTGTAGGCCGCTTTTTCTGATGACAATAATTTCTCCGGGTTTTACGTCCCGGATAAAAGTTCCGTTTACTGCATCAATTGCACAGGATTCGGATGCAAGGATAAAACCTTGGTTTGCATTTCCCAGGCACAAGGGCCTTACGCCATTTGGATCTCTTACCCCAATAAGCATATTTTCTGTCATTATGCAAAGTGCAAAAGACCCTTTAATTTCTTTTACAGCCGCTTCAACTGCCGAAATAAAAAGCTTACTGTTGTCATCACCTTTTTTACTTCCAAGCTTTCCACCCTTTTCTATAAACTTACGGACAATGAGTTTTAAAATTACTTCGCTGTCGCTGGAACTGGAAAATGTACTGCCTTCGTCTTCAAGAATTTCTTTGAGCTGGGCGTGATTTACAAGCTGGCCGTTATGGGCAAGGGCGATGGAACCATTTTTAAAAGTGTTCAAGAAAGGCTGGGCATTTTCTATGGTACGGCCACCTGCAGTTGCATAGCGGACATGGCCTACTGCAATGCTTCCCTTGAGTTTTTCAAAAACCCCCGGATGAAAAACTTCTCCAACAAGTCCCAAGTCTTTATGAAGAGTTACCTTTGAATCGCAGACAGCAATGCCCGCACTTTCCTGTCCACGGTGCTGTAAGGAAGTGAGGGCAAAATAAGAAAGACTTGCGGCATTTTCTGCACCAAAAATTCCAACAACACCGCATTCGTCATGAAGTTTATCTTTGTTCATTTAAATACTCATCTATCTGGCGGGCACATTCACGGCCTTCGGCAATTGCCCAGACTACAAGAGACTGTCCCCTGTGCATGTCGCCAGCAGTAAAGATTTTAGGATTCTTTGTAACATAATTTCCCGCGGTGGTTGAGCCCGTCGAAACCACCTCTTGAGTTACAACTGTTCCCCTTGGTCCCAGTTCTGTTCCAAAAGCCTGTGCCGTATATTCTTCGCAGCCAACAAAACCTGCGGCAACAAGCAGGAGGTCGCAGGGCACAGTTTTTTCTGTACCCGGTCTTTCTACCAGCTGTCGTTTTCCGTCAATATTCTTGAATTCAACCTGGACCGTGCGTATTGCTTTAATCTGACTGTCTTCGCTTATAACTTCTTTTACAGTTGTTTCATAAATGCGGGGGTCCTGACCAAACTTTGCAAGAGATTCTTCGGCACCATAATCAACCTTAAGCACCTTAGGCCATTCAGGCCATGGATTATCAGCAGCTCTTTCTACAGGAGGGCAGGGCATCATCTCTATCTGGGTAACGCTGGCTGCACCTAAACGGATTGCAGAACCGCAGCAGTCATTTCCTGTGTCGCCGCCCCCAACAATTACAACTTTTTTTCCTTCGATTGCAATTCCGTAGCGGTCGAGCAGCATCTGGGCAATCTGTCCGTTGGTTGGCTGCATGTCAATCTGCGAAAGGGCCTCCTGGGTTGCAATTACACATTTTGTAACTGACTTTAAGAAATCAACTGCAAAAAATACTCCGTAAGAATCTTCGCCTTTTACCTTAAGGGTACGGGCTTTTTTTGCACCGCAGCAGAGGGCCACTGCATCATACTGGCTCAAAATATGGTCGGCAGAAGTTGAGTGGCCAACATCGGCATTAAAAACAAATTCTACACCTTCGGCTTTCATAAGATTAACGCGGCGTTCGATGACAGATTTTTCAAGCTTCATGTTAGGAATGCCATACATCAAAAGTCCGCCGGCTTTATCTTCGCGCTCATAGACTGTAACAGAGTGTCCGCGACGGTTGAGCCAGTCGGCTACTGCAAGACCTGCAGGACCTGCCCCAATTACAGCAACTTTTTTACCACTGCGATTGGCCGGAATCTGCGGCTTCATATAACCGCTTTCAAAAGCCTTTTCAATTATAAAAAGTTCATTGTCGTGAACAGTAACAGCTCCTGTGTCAACAACCGGGTTCCCGCAGTTACAGGCCTTTTCGCAAAGAGCCGGGCACACACGGCCTGTAAATTCCGGAAAGCTGGAAGTTTTCAAAAGCCGCCAGGCAGCCATATCAAACTGTCCCTTATAAAGGGCATCATTCCATTCCGGGATATAGTTGTGAAGTGGACAGCCGGTAACCATACCCTTAAGCTTAAGAGCCGACTGACACAGAGGAACTCCACAGTTCATACAGCGGGCAGCCTGTTCGCGCCTTGCCTTTTCATCGAGTTTGGGATGAAATTCCTTAAAGTTATTTATGCGTTCCAATGGCGGAATGTTGCCGTTTTCTATTCTTTTATAATCCATGAATCCTGTTGGTTTTGACATAATCGATTCTCCTTTGCTTAAGCAGTACATTTCCTGAATGCATCCAGGACAGCTTCTTCATGTTCTTTTCCCTGGGCTTCTTCTGCATAAATTTCTGTCATGATTTTCAGATAATCATTAGGGATGATTTTTTTGAAGCATGATTTATAATGGTCCCAGTCGGCAAGAATTTCTTTGGCCCGCAGGCTGCCGGTTTCTTTTGCATATTCTTCGATGAGGGAGTGGAGAAGGTCTTCGTCAGCTTCATCACGCAAGGTCGTTGTTTCATCATCCAATGCATACATTTTTACAAGCTCGTGGTTCAGGCTTTTGTAAAGGTCATGTTTTTCGTCCAGAACATAAGCAACTCCACCGCTCATTCCGGCACAGAGATTTTTACCGGTGCTTCCAAGAATTACTGCAGTACCGCCTGTCATGTATTCAAGGCCATGGTCACCGCAGCCTTCGGCAACAACTGTTGCTCCTGAATTACGTACACAAAAGCGTTCACCTGCAACTCCGTTGATAAAGGCTTTTCCGCTAGTAGCACCAAAAAGAGCTACGTTTCCGACAATGATATTTGAAAGGGCATCTCCGTCAAAAGTCTCCGGCTTTTTGATTACAAGCTTTCCGCCGCTCAAGCCTTTTCCAAAAGCATCGTTTGCGTCACCGGTCAGGCGGAGTGTGAGTCCCTTTGGAATAAAGGCACCAAAGCTCTGCCCGGCACCACCTGCAAAATTAACAACAAAAGTGTCGTCTGCAAGTTTATTGCCATACTTCTTCTGGATTTCGCTGCCAAGAATTGTACCGACGGTTCTATCAGTAGATTGGATTGGGATAGAAGATGATGCCGGGGCGTTGCGGGGTGTCCCCGCAGAAGGGGTAGCGAGCAACGTAGTGCGAGCGAGGGGAAGGCTTTCCCCTCCTTCTTTTTCAAACAAAGGAAGAAGAGTTTTTTCATCAACAGTTTTTTCAAGCTTAAAATCAAACAGAGAGCGGTCAGATTTCCATTCATCATCCCTGGCACTTGGTACCTGGAACCTGGAACCTAAAACCCTGCTCATATCAACTAAATCAGCCCTCTTAAAGCCCTGCTTGTCCTTAAGCTTAAGCAAATCGGTGCGGCCACAAAGTTCTTCTACGGAGCGCACTCCAAGCTTTGCCATAAGTTCCCGCATTTCTTGTGCAATGAACTTCATAAAGTTTTCTACATATTCCGGTTTGCCCGGGAACTTTGCACGGAGCTTTTCATTCTGGGTTGCAACTCCAAAAGGACAGGTATCCAGCTGACAGACACGCATCATGGAACAGCCCATTGCAATAAGAGGAGCAGTTGCAAAACCAAATTCTTCAGCTCCAAGTAAGGCGGCTATAACAACGTCTCGGCCACTCATAAGCTTGCCGTCGGTTTCTATTACTACGCGGCCACGCAAACCGTTTTGAATCAAGGTCTGGTGAGTTTCTGCAAGCCCCAGCTCCCAAGGTAGGCCCGCATGATGAATAGAAGAAATAGGGGCAGCTCCTGTTCCTCCGTCGTGACCCGAAATTAAAATTACCTGGGCACCTGCTTTTGCAACACCTGCTGCAATTGTTCCAACGCCTGCTTCGCTTACAAGTTTAACTGAGATTCGGGCGGCGCGGTTTGCATTTTTTAAATCGTAGATAAGCTGGGCAAGATCTTCGATAGAATAAATGTCGTGATGTGGAGGAGGCGAAATTAAAGCTACACCCGGAGTTGCGTAGCGGGTCTTTGCAATCCATGGGTAAACTTTTTTACCCGGCAGGTGGCCTCCTTCTCCGGGCTTGGCTCCCTGGGCCATTTTAATCTGAATCTCACTGGCGCTCAAAAGGTATTCTTCGGTAACGCCAAAACGTCCGCTGGCAACCTGCTTGATTGCGCTGTTATATTCTGTTCCAAGTCGTTCAGGCTTTTCACCGCCTTCGCCGGAGTTTGATTTTCCGTGTAAGTGATTCATTGCAGCAGCCATGCACTTGTGGGCTTCTTCGCTGATTGAGCCGTAAGACATGGCACCGGTTTTGAAGCGCTGGACAATTGACTCTACAGCTTCAACTTCTTCCAGAGGAATGCCGCCGTCTTCTGCAAAATTAAAATCCAGCATAGCGCGCAGGGTGTGAGGGTGGTCGTTGTCATCAACTAAAGCAGTGTATTCTTTAAAGCGCTCATAGTCTCCGTTACGGGTTGCCTGCTGCAGGGCAATAATTGTCTCCGGATTATAAAGGTGACTTTCTGCCTGAGGTCCACGGCGGAACTTATGCTTTCCGACTGAATCAAGGTGAGTGTTTACGGTAAGACCGTTGGGGTCAAAGCCCTGGGCATGATGATAAAGAACATCTTCTTCAATTTCTTTAAGGCCAATTCCGCCGACACGGCTCACTGTATTTGTAAAATATTTTTCTATGACATCCTCTGCAATTCCTACAGCTTCAAAAATCTGTGCGCTCTGATAAGACTGAATTGTAGAGATTCCCATCTTTGCCGCAATTTTTACAATGCCGTTTATAATGCCCTTGTTGTAGTCGTCAATGGCTGTGTGATAATCCTTGTCCAAAAGCTTCTGGTCAATAAGCTCGGCAATTGCTTCGTGGGCAAGATATGGGTTGATTGCGCGGGCACCATAACCCAGACACATTGCAGCCTGATGAACATCGCGAACTTCTGCAGTTTCCAGAATGATGGAGATTGCAGTGCGTTTTTTTGTACGGATTAAATATTGTTCAACAGCAGAGGTTGCAAGAATTGCCGGAATGGCGGCGTGCTTTTCGTCTACACCACGGTCGCTAAGGATTATGATGTTGTAGCCCTGGGCGTAGGCCTGGTCAATCTGGGAGAAGAGATTGTCGAGACTTTCTTCCAAAATTTTTCCATTTGTCATTGTCGGGCTTGACCCGACAATCTCTTTGCTTCCAGATTCCCGTGTCAAGCACGGGAATGACATGAGGGTAGAAATCGTCTTTGCCTTAAGCCCCGGCTGATCCAACGCTGCAATTTTAATAAGGTCGGTGCCTGTCAAAATCGGATTATTAATTTCGAGCACGCGGCAGTTAGAAGCCACAGGCTCCAGAAGGTTTCCGTCTTTACCAAGATAAACGGTTGTGTCTGTAACAATTTTTTCACGAAGGCTGTCAATTGGCGGATTTGTAACCTGGGCAAAAAGCTGCTTAAAATAAGAAAAGAGGCTTGGGTGTTTTTCGCTCATTACCGCAAGAGGGGTATCTACTCCCATGCTGGCAGTTGGCTCTACACCATTACGGGCAAGCGGCAGAATCATTTCATTAACATCTTCATAATTCCAGCCAAAGGCCCTGTACAAAATATTGCGTTCCTCCTGACTGCTTACAGGAATTTTTTTATTAGGAATCTTAAGGTCGCTAAGGTGAACAAGATTCATATCAAGCCATTCGCCGTAAGGATTTTGACCGGCATAAAGGTTTTTGCATTCTTCGTCGGAAATTATTTTTTTCTGCAGGGTATCTACAAGCAGAATGCGTCCCGGCTGCAGGCGGGATTTTATTTTTATATTTTCTTCAGGAATATCAAGAACTCCCACCTCGCTGGATAAAATAAGCATACCGTCTTTTGTAATGTAGTAGCGGCTAGGGCGCAGCCCGTTACGATCCAGGGTAGCACCAAGCAGGTCACCGTCGCTAAAGAGAATTGCGGCAGGTCCGTCCCAGCTTTCCATCATGGTTGCCCAGTAGTGGTAAAAATCTTTTTTGGCGGCAGGCATGTTGTCGTCGTGTTTCCATGGTTCTGGAATACAGGTCATAACAGCAAGCGGCAGAGGCATGCCGTTCATCAAAAGAAATTCAAGTGTATTGTCCAGCATGGCAGAGTCAGAACCGCTTGTGTCTACAGCCGGAAGAATTTTTTTCATGTCGCTGTCTGATATTTTTTTTGAATGCAGTGTTTCTTCGCGGGCCAGCATGCGGTCAACGTTTCCGCGGATTGTATTAATTTCTCCATTGTGGGCAATAAAGCGATTAGGGTGGGCACGCTGCCAGCTTGGTTGAGTGTTAGTGCTGAATCGTGAATGCACAATAGCCAGAGCCGACTGGTATTCCGGTGACTGCAGGTCGCTGTAGAAGGTGCGCAGCTCGTGCACAAGGAACATTCCTTTGTAAACGATAGTGCGGCTGCTCAGAGAACAGATGTATGTGGTCCCTGAGCCTGTCGAAGGGCCCACAGAGGAGGGGGATGTCTCCCCCTCGCTGCAACCCGCTTCGCTGTTTTCCGCTACCCCCTCTGCGGGGACACCCCGCAACGCCCCGTTTTCAAATTCCCTTCTAAGAATATAAAGCTTTCTGTCAAAGTCCAGTCCCTTTTGGCAATCAGCTGGTTTTTTAATAAAGGCCTGCCAGATAGCCGGCATGCAGTCGCGGGCTTTTTTACCAAGAACCTCTGCATTTACAGGAACCTGGCGCCAGCCCAAAAACTTAAGGCCTTCTGCTGCACAGCATTTTTCAAAGCGGGATTTTTCAGAATCTGCATTATTTGGCTGCCCTTCGAGAGCCTCAGGGACCCCGTTATTTCCAGGAAAAAAGAACATTCCAATTCCATACTCGCGTTCGTCAAGGCTTCCAACCAGCTCTGCCGCTGCCTTCTTAAAAAAGTCATGGCTAATCTGAACAAGAATACCAACGCCGTCTCCGGTTTCGCCGGATGCATCTTTACCGGCACGGTGTTCAAGCTTTTCTACAATGCTAAGGGCATTATCAACAATTTTATGAGACTTGCTTCCGTCAATGTTTACAACCGCACCAA
>CAMNDY010000027.1 GCA_946535985.1 uncultured Treponema sp.
GAACTGCTGTTGTCGGGATGAAAACCCGATGTCCTAACCACTAGACGAAGGAGACGTACAATCATTTCTGATTGGTTATAGTAATATATCAGAATACGAAAACTTGGTCAAGGGCTTAATACCAATTATTTTAAATAAATGAACGATAAAAAAATATATGCTACGGAGTGGAAAATTGGGGACGGTTGCATCTGAACTTTTTGGCGCTTAGCCATTAAAGAAAGTTGAGGATTTGCGAAGCAAACCGCAAACTTTCTTCCAAAAAAAGGCTCAGCGAGCAGACGGCCACGATTTTCCACGGGAGTAGCATATATTTTTTTATAATTAAAGGAATTTAAAATTGATTTCCATTAATACAAGTATGTTGTAATTGACACAATTTTTCATATTTGATATATTTTTAAGACGTTAACTAATAATTTTTTTGGGGGTCACCAAGTGGCAGGCAAACAGACATCTGCAGAGAAAAGATACGCTCAGAGCGAAGTTCGCAGACTTCATAATAAATCTATTAAAAGTGAATGCAGAACTTATGCAAAACAGTTTGTAGAAGCAGTTCAGGCAAAGGATCAGAAACTTGCTGAAGAAAAATACAAGACTCTTCAGAAGGCACTTGACAGTGCTCGCAGTAAGGGCGTTTTGACAAGAAATGCCGTTTCTCGCAAAAAGTCAAGAATGATGAACCTTTTTAATGCTACATTTAATGCAGCAAAATAACTTTTCTCCATCTTTCTTTGGAAATCCAGCTGGTAGTATCCGGCTGGTTTTTTTATTTAACAGACTTTAACTAGCAAACTTTAACATATCAGCCGATAATATAAATATGGCAAAAAAAATGACTAAGGCAGATTTAGTAGAAGAAGTTTTTCGCAATACAAATCTCCCTAAAAATGAAATTATTCAAATAACAGACAGTCTTTTAGAAGAAATAAAATCGGCTCTTTGTAATGGATCTTCAATTGAATTAAGGACATTTGGAACTTTTGAACTTCGTTTAAGAAAGGGTAGAAAAAATGCCAGAAATCCACGCACAGGTGATATAACTCCTACCGAACCTCATTATGTAGCTGCTTTTCGCTCAGGTAGTGAATTAAAGCAAAAATTATGGAATCTAAAGATTTAAGTAAAGAGCAGTCTATTCACAAAAATGTAAAAGATATTTTCATAAACCTGCTTTTAATAATTGCAGGTGCTTTTCTTTTTGCTTTTTCGAATCCTAATCCTCTTGTAAAACAAGGTTTTTCCTTAACAGCCTGGATAATGTATGTTCCGCTCTTTTTTATTGTTAAAAGAAGCTCTTTGAAAATCTGCTGGCTATATACAGGACTCTATGGAATGCTTAGTGTGGCAGCTTATGCTTACTGGCTATATAATTATGATCCGCTTTGTCTTTATATTGCACTTCCTATTGCTTTTTTGGGAATAGCAATCCTTGGACTATTGTTAAAATCTGTTGAAAAACTATTTATTAAAAATTCCTGGCTTGTTCAGTTTTTGATTTTATGTACTTTTGATTATTTGCGCACCTTAGGATTTCTTGGAATGCATTACGGGCTGGCTGCTTATACACAATGGAATCTTCCTGTAATTATTCAAAGTGTAAAAATTTTTGGAGTATATGGCCTAAATGCATTTGTTATTTTTTCTTCTGGTTTAGTTTTTGCATTTCTTTCAAAAATCCAGGATAAGAAAAAATATCTTCATACAGTTGTAAGCGACAATAAGCTTTATGATGGGGCTAGTTATGTAAATTATGTTTCGGAAAATGAAAAACTTATGGCTAATGCTTCATTAAAAAATCCTGTAATAGCACTTTGTATCTGGGTAGCGCTTTTTCTTCTAATGCTTATATATGGAGCAGTTTGTCTTAAAATAAATGAAAACTATGAAACTGTAACTGTGGCTGCAATTCAGCATAATGATAATCCTCAGGACAATGGAATTGAAAATTATAGTGAAAGTCTTCAGACGTTAATAAAGCTTACAGACGAAGCTCTTGAAATTAATCCTGAAATAAAAGTTGTTTTATGGCCTGAAACTGCTTTTGTACCTTCTGTGCTTTATCATGCAAATACAGAAGGGCAGTCAGACAGAAAAAAGCTTGCGGAATTTTTATTGAATTATGTAAAGAGCAGAAGTCCCGCTTTTATAATAGGAAATCAACACATTGTAACAAATAAAAATGGAAGCGGTAAAAGATATTACAATGCTGCAATTCTATTTGAAAATCAAAACGGCGGATTACCTTCTGAAAAAGATATTTATTCAAAAATTAAGCTTGTTCCGTTTTCGGAATATTTTCCATATCAAAAATATTTTCCCCATATTTATAAATCACTTTTAGAAAAAGAAAAATTCTTCTGGACTCCCGGAGACCAAATAAAAATCCTTGAAACGAATGGACTTAATATTTATACACCTGTTTGTTTTGAAAATACTTTTCCTTATTTGAGCAGGCAGGCATATAAAAAAGGAGCCCGTTGTCTTTTTTGCCTTGCAAATGATTCCTGGGCAAAAAGCCTTTCGTGTCAGTACCAGCATCTGGCGATGGCAAGATTCAGAGCGGTAGAAAATCATATCCCCATGGTAATCAGTTCTGTTTCCGGTCAAACTGCCTTTATAAATCAAAAAGGACAGATAGTGGATATGGCAAATCCTTTTACAAAAACTTATGTTATTTGTCAGATTCCTCTTCTTGCCCAAGCACAAAAACCAACGCTCTATAATATAATTGGGGATGTTTTTGGCTATGGAATTGCAATTTTATTGCTCCTTGTGTTGATAATTCGCGGTTTAATTGCTATAATAAAATAAGTTTTATGGCAGAACGCACAGAAGCAGGTAAAAAAAATATAACAATTTTTGGCTCGGAAACAGAATTTGACGGAACATTAGAGTTTAAAGATAGACTTGTAATAACAGGAAAGTTTTCGGGTAAAATAGTAGCTCCAACTGGCGAACTTGAAATTGCAAAAAATGCCACTTGTGATGTTGAAAGTATAGAGGCTTCTTCAATTGTAGTTTGTGGTTCTGTTAAAGGAAATATGCATGCATCTGAACGTGTTGAGATTTGTTCAGGCAGCATGGTAGAAAGTGATATTACAACTGCAAGAATAAGAATAGCAAATAATGTTGAATTTAATGGACAGGTAACAATGCTTGAAGAAGAACCTGATGTAGATATTTTTTCTGTGGCATCTTCAGAGTTCAAGCAGGCAATGCTCATTCATTCAGAAGTAGTAAAATAATTTGTTTTTTAGTTTTTTAAAATCATATACAATTATGGAGAATTTTTAATGGCAACATTAAGAAGAAAGCGCAGTGAAGAAGCGTCAGCTGCGCAGGAAGAAAATGTACAGACGTCTTTGGGTCTGGAAGAAGAAACTCAAGCTAAAGAAGAAGCTTCACAAGACAATCCCGAAAAAGTAGTAGTAAGAAAAAAGAGGGTTGTAAAAGTGAAACAAGAGGAGCCTGCAGAAGGGACAGAAGCTCCTGCTGCAGAAACAACAGAAGTACAGCAAACAGAATCAGCAGAAAATACAGCTGCTTCAGAAAACAATCCTTCCGAAGAACACAACTACAAAAGAAATCAATCCTATTACAATAATAAAAGAAACGGCATGAACAAAAGAGGCTTTCAGCGTTCATATCCAACTCCAAGTGGAGAAGTGTCAGAAGCCGTTGCACAGGAAACAAGTGCTGCATCAGAAGATAATGCTAACAAGCCAAGACTTTTAATTAATGACCTTACAATTAAATCTATGCCTGAATTACGAGAAATGGCAATTCAATATGGTTTTACAGCAGATGATCTTGCTCCAATGAAAAAACAGGATTTGATTTTTGTAATTCTTAAGGCACATACAGAACATGGCGGAATAATTTTTGCTTCCGGTGCTCTGGAAATTTTACCGGACGGCTATGGATTTTTGCGTTCACCACAGAACAGTTATTTACCTGGCCCTGATGATATTTATATAAGCCCAAGTCAGATTCGTCTTTTTAACCTTAAGACTGGGGACACTGTATATGGTCAGACCCGTTCTCCAAAAGAAGGTGAAAGATTTTTTGCACTTTTGAGAATTGAAACTGTAAATATGGATGAGCCTCGTGTTGCACAGACTCGCGTTCCTTTTGAAAACTTAACACCGCTTTATCCTGATGAAAAACTCAAACTCGAAACAGTTTCTACCGAAGTTTCAACCCGTATCGTAGATTTGTTTGCACCAATTGGTAAAGGTCAGCGTCTTTTGATTGTTGCTCCTCCAAAAGCCGGTAAAACAATTTTGATGCAGAAAATTGCAAATGCGATTACAACAAATAATCCGGAAGTTTATCTTATTGTGCTTTTGATTGATGAACGTCCTGAGGAAGTTACCGAAATGGAAAGAGCAATTAAAGGCGAAGTTATTTCTTCTACCTTTGATGAACAGGCAACACGCCACGTTCAGGTTGCAGAAATGGTTCTTGAAAAAGCAAAGCGTCTTGTTGAACACAAACGTGATGTTGTAATTCTTCTTGACTCAATTACCCGTCTTGCACGTGCCTATAACCAGACAGTTCAAACTTCTGGTAAAGTTCTTTCCGGTGGTGTTGACTCAAATGCTCTCTTTAAACCAAAAAGATTCTTTGGTGCTGCACGTAATGTAGAAGAGGGTGGATCTCTTACAATTATTTCTACAGCACTTATTGAAACAGGCTCCCGCATGGATGAAGTTATCTTTGAAGAGTTTAAGGGTACAGGTAACAGTGAAATTGACCTTGACCGCAAGCTTGCAGAACGTCGTCTTTTCCCTGCAATCAATATCAAAAAATCTGGTACACGTAAGGAAGAGCTTTTGCTCAGCGAAAATGAACTTCAGAAAATCTGGATTTTGCGTAAGGTTCTTAACCCGATGGAAGACGTTGAAATTACCGAACTCATTCTTGACCGCATGAAGAAGTCCAAAACAAACGAAGCCTTCCTCGCCAGTATGAATGCAGGAACAGCGGGGCTGGAGTAAAAAAAAAATAAAAAATAAATAAAAGAATATTTTTGAATCAATCAAAAAAATAACGGGAAGGAGAGGAGCTGATTTCAAAAACCTTCTACAGTGCGGCCGCGCGAGCGGCCATGTATATAATTACAAGAGCACTGTAGCGGTAGTGCGCTAGCGCACGGTTTTGAAATCAGCTCATCGACTGGTAGTTATTTTTTTCTTTTAAATTAAGCTTATTTTTTTTTGATTAATCTTTTATAATCCTTCTTGACCCAATAATTTATATTTTATATAATGTTTTATCAATTTATCTTGTGATATTATTTTTTTAATTTAGTTGACGGTAGCGGAATGATGGATGCATTTATGCAAGCCAGAGGCAGCCGGGCGTAATATCGGGCAAGAATATAGGAGTTATACAATGAAAAAGGGAATTCACCCAGATTATCAACTTACAAAGATTACCTGCGTTTGCGGTAATGTAATTGAAACACGTTCAACTGTAAAAGACATTCACGTTGAAATTTGTTCTGCCTGCCACCCATTCTACACTGGAAAGCAGAAGCTCGTAGATACTGCAGGACGTATTGACCGCTTCAACAAGCGCTACGGTATCAAATCAGAAACAAAGTAAATTGTTTCTTACCGCATAATAAAAAAGGGAAGTTCAAACGAGCTTCCCTTTTGTTTTTTAATATTCATTTCCGTCTTTATCTATCAAGGCATACCGGTCAATATCAATTAAATAATATGCATTCTGTCTGGCCCAGGTAGACCAGAAAACTCCGAAGCCTGTAAAATTTTCTTCCTGGATAGTATCAAAATAACAGTTATCAATGCAGCAGATATATTTTTTTAATTTTTTATCATAAATATAAATATCAACAAGCTTTTCTTCAGGGCGCTCCGGCAAAAAGAGTTTTACATAGATTTGTTCATATTTAGTTTTCTTAGGAACAAAAGATAGCTCCTCTTCATTAACCAGCTTTGGCAGATTTGAAGAAGGAATAGGGTAAGTAAGAACTTCTTTTGCTCCGGGGTCTGCAGCTTTTGTTTTATCAACATTGTTACTTGCACAACTGTAAAAAATCATTATTAAAGAAAGAGAAAAAATCAATTGAATTGTTCGCTTTAAGTTTTTCATATTTAAAATCTACTCCACAAATTTTTATAGGTCAATATAATTCTTTTGCCTTTTCAAGAATCTTAAATTCCCAGACCTTATGTGGCTTTTTACCTGAAAAGTCATTTGGAATACTTTTATCTGTAATATCTGTGCAGGAGAAAGATAAGCCTGCAGCGGTTTTTGGGGGAAGCTTTGAAATATCAAATTTCAGTCTTTCTGAATTTGTTGAAAAATAAAGAGTTCCGCCCGGAGAAAGAATGTTGAGACAATCCTTTACAAGTTGGGGCCAGTCACGATTTATATCAAGTACATCGCTGGTGGCTTTACTGTTACTAAAGGTCGGCGGGTCAAGAATAATAAGGTCATATAATTCTTCTGCTGCAAGTTTTCCGGATTTTGCAGCAACAGCCTTTTCCTGTAAAAATCGCATGCAGTCGGCTCGAGTGTAGACATAACGTTTTTTGTCTGTAAAGCCATTAAGCTTCATGTTTTCTTTGGACCAGTCAAGGTATGTGTTAGATAAATCTACAGATTCAACATAACTTGCATTGCCTTGGGCTGCATAAACCGAAAAACTTGAAGTGTAGCAGAAGAGGTTCAAAACTCTTTTTTTGCTGCAAGAGTCACGAACAATAGAGCGGAGTGGGCGATGGTCAAAAAATAATCCTGTGTCCAGATAACTTGTAAGATCTACGCGGAAGATTTGTCCCTGTTCCTGAATAAGACCTTCTTTTTCATCATCCTCATTTTTTTGATACTGCCCCTTAGCTTCCGGACCATTCTGGGTGCCCGTGGGTTTATGACTTTTATGGCCACGGGATTTTTTTATAATATGTGATTCTTCAATTCCTAAAACTTGGGCCGCTGCACTAGCCATTGCATCAAGCCAGAGAACTTCTTCATCCTGATCTTTTTCATAAGGCCTTTCATACAAATAAAGCACAGCATAGGTTCGTTCTTTAATGTCTTTTTCAATCAAAGGATCATTTGCACTTAATCTGGCATTTTGTTCTGCCATAAAACGTGCAGCTTCTATTACTGTATCTATATCCGGCGGTAAAAATTCATATAAATCAAGACTTAACGGAACTTCGGGAATATCTCGGTCATAAAGGCGATAAGAGCTTACACGGTTTTTACGTGCCCATTTGCGAAGTTCCTTATATTTTTTTCTTAGTCTGTTTGCAAAGAGTTGAGATTGATATTCAGTTTTATTTGAATTGCTTTCCATAAAATTAATCTATCACATATTTCATTTTCATGATATACTTATAAAATATAAATAATTCAATATTCGGAGAATCAAATGAAAAAAGCCTTTTCAATTATTTTAAGTATTATTTTTACTATTTGTTTATTGGCCACCATGCTGCTTGGGGTTGTTCGTAATAATTTCAGTGTATCAAAAATCACAGAAATGGTAAGCCAGATTTTTAAAACAGCACAAGCCCCTGTAATTCAGTATGAAGATAATGGTCTTTTTTATCCTGAACAGAAAGTTATTACATTGGCACAGTTTGAAGGTTATGATCTTGGCGACTTTGATTTAAGTTCAATTGATCTTACAAATATGGATGTTAATTCCATTGTTCAGTCCTATCTTGAAGCAAATGAAATTGATGTAGACCCTGCAGTTGTTACAGAAATCCTTGCTTCTCCAGATATCACTGAAACTGTAAACCAGTATGCAGATCAGATTATTAATTACATGACCGGCGCTTCTGATGAAATTAATATAGAACCTGAACAGCTTACAAAAGTTGTAAACAAAGCTATTGATAAATATGAAGAAAAAACTGGTGAAGTTATTGACCGAAGTGGTCTTGATGAAGCAATTTCTACAAATGTAGAAGCAATGGTTCCGGAGCTTACCGCAACACTTGATTCTGCAAAAGAAGAAAATGCTCAAGTGTTTGAAGCAATCAAAATTGTAAATACAATTCTTTCATTAAAAGTATTTATCATCGCCCTTGTAGTTTGCTTTGTGCTTGCACTTATTATATTCCTTATCAACATGAATATATTTGTTTGCTTTAAGTACATTTCAATTCCTGCAATTATTGATGGTCTTCTTCTTTTTATTGGAGCTATTCTTGCAGCAGGAATGGTTCCATCGATTCTTCAGGGCCTTATTGCCGATAACGGACTTCCGGCTGCAATTTATGACCTGGTAATTGTTTATCTGAATAAAGTATTCCTGCAGCTTAAGATTTGTGGTATTGTTGCAACAATCCTTGGTGTTATTCTTTGCGTGTTTGGTTTTATGCTTGGAAAAAAGAAGGCAATGCCTGCTACTGCCGAGGCAGAAACAAGTCCTGTGGAAAATAATTAATTATGACTGCAACTGAAAAATATCTTGCAATGAATAATGAGTTTTGTCGACTTAGGGATGCTATTTATAATCCCGATGTCGATGAAGCCGACGAAGACGAAAATGTTCAGAAGACTGTAGAAGCCGCTCTGGGCATTTTGTGTCAATATCTTGATTATTACAAAGAACTTAATGACGTACATACCAGGGTAAAGTCCTAGTTATATACACAATTTCAAAAAATCATTATACTATAATATCTCATTTTGCATTTATCCCACGGCCTGTGTGTGCGTGCGGTAAAAATATAATTTTAGCGTCCTGTGTGACGCCATAAAGGATTTTTATGAATTTTACAGAATTTGGTCTTGATGAAAGACTTTTGAAGGGAATTGAAGCCGCCGGTTATGAAGTTTGTACTCCGGTTCAGGAACAGGTAATTAAGGCTTCTGTTAATTATGAAGGGCCAAAAGGTCCTGATTTGTATGTTCAGTCTCAGACTGGAACTGGAAAAACTTGTGCTTATCTTGTTGCAGTTATAAGCGGAATGTTAAAACCCGAAAATGCAGGGAAAAAGTGTTTGATTTTAGCTCCAACCCGCGAGCTTGCTGTTCAGATTGAAGAAGAGGCAAAGGTTTTAGTTGGTACAAGTGGTCTTAAAGCTTTTAGCGTTTATGGTGGAGTAGGCTACGAAAAACAGATTGCAAACCTTAAAAAGGGAGTAGATATTGTAATTGGAACTCCTGGACGTGTAATTGATTTAAACGAAGGCGGCAACCTTGATCTTAGCAATTCGCATTTTTGTGTAATTGACGAAGCAGACCGCATGTTTGATATGGGCTTTTATGATGATCTTCGTAAAATCTTAAAGAAGCTTCCACAGGCAGAAAGTCGTCAGACAATGTTGTTCTCTGCAACCCTCAACACTTATGTAAAAAATCTTGCCTGGGAATATACGCGCGACCCGATTGAAATTACTATTGAAGCAGAAAATATTACTGTAAGCGAAATTACTCAGGAGCTGCTCCATGTTTCTTCAGATGAAAAAATGAAGCTGCTTGTTGGTATTCTTAAACACGAAAATCCTGAATCTGCAATTATCTTTTGTAATACAAAACGTTCCTGCGAAGTTATTGCTAAGCGTCTTGTTATTAATGATATCAAAGCAGAGTTTATGATTGGAGATTTGCCACAGAGCAAGCGTCTTGCAATCTTAAAGAAATTCAAAGCCGGAGAAATTAAGATTCTTGTTGCTACAGATGTTGCTGCCCGTGGAATTGATGTTGATAACCTTGCAATGGTAATTAATTATGACCTTCCTGTTGAATCAGAAAATTATGTTCATCGTATTGGTCGTACAGCCAGAGCCGGAAAATCTGGAAAGGCCTATACTTTCTGTTCAGAACAGGATGTTTACAATCTTCCTGCAATTGAGCGATATATTGAAATGCAGATTCCTGCTACTGTTGCATATCCTGAACAGATGGAAGAAGATAAATCGGCAGGAATGTATATTAAAACCGAAAACTGGCGTGGGGACGACGAACTTGATAACCGCCATGGTTACCGCAAGGGCCGTGATGGTGATATTCATAATAAACGATATGATTCTCGAGACAAGAAAGACGGATATAGAAAAGACGGATATAAGAAAGATGGTTATAAGAAGGACGGATATAAAAACGGCCCTTCGACAGGCTCAGGGACCACGCGTACTGGTTCAGGAACTCCGCGTACTGGTTCAGGTACTGCAAAGACAGCAAGAAGGCCATATATCGATCCGGCAAAGCTGGCCGGACTTTCTTATGAAGAGCGCATGAAGCTGTATAAGGATGCCTACGGCAAAAATAACAGCTACAAAAAGAATGGTACTTCGACAGGTTCAGGAAAGGCTCGTTCGAAAGATTATAACAAGAAAAACTACAACAAAAAGCCTTATAACAAGGGTGGACAGCAGAAAGCCGCTCCTGCTCCAAAAAAGACTTTGTGGCAAAAAATCAAAGGCTTCTTTGGCAGATAATTTTTAAAGAAGGTTTTCTTCAAGCCAGTGAGCAACTCCGTCTTCTTCATTAGAAAGACATGTGCCGCTGGCTATTTTTTTTACTTCGTCAATTGCGTTATTCATTGCAATTCCCTGACCGCAAAGCTGGAGCATTCCAATGTCACTAAAGTCATCTCCAAATGCGGCAACTTCTTTTGTTTGAATATTTAATTTAGAACAAAGTGCTTCAATGGCTTTTTCTTTTGTTGCTTCTTTAAGAGTCATCTTGTACCAGGGAATATCAGAGAAGGGTAGAAAATCAATTCTGCCCGGTCCAATACTTGCTGCAATTTGACTAACTTTTTCTTTATCAAGTGTTTGAATACAAAGTTTCATTGCCGGAGAACGAAAATCTAAAAAATCAATATAGGTCCAGAACTTGTCTCCAAGCTCTTCTTTGGAATTAGAATAAAGCCCCTCTTCATTGTCTGCAGACAAAATAGTATCTGGTCCGCAGATTCTAAAAGCCGCCTCTATAAGGGTGCGAACTTCGTCAACAGAAAACTGGCAGGAATAAATTTTCTCATCCCCAATCCTGACCATGCCGCCCCCATTAGAAATAAAAACATCCGGCTTGATGCCATCAAGAAATTTAACCGCATTAATATAAGCCCGCGAAGTACAAATTCCAAACTTCACACCCTTTTGCAGGAGTCTTTTAATTGTCTGCTTAGAATATTCCGAAATAGATTTGTCGTTATGAAATAAAGTCCCGTCCAAATCCACAAGAACTAAAGATATATTTTCCATAATCAATTATGGAGGAAATTAAAATGTTTGACAAGATATGTTATTAAAAAATTAAAAATACATTTTAAAAAAATTGCGGAAGCAGAATGCAGGAGACAAAAATGCTCTGAAGTGCGGCCGCAAGGCGGCCATATATATAATTACAAGGCACTTCAGCGCATAGCGGGCTAGCCCGCGGTTTTGGCTCATGCACTCTGCTGGGAGCAATTTTTTTACTCATGTATACATACCTATTTAATAATGCATGTTGCCCAAACTTTATTTTTCAGTTAAATTGTTTATGAAAAATATATATTTAAGGACCCATCGATGATTACAGTTAGTGACGTTAGTGTTTCATTCAGCGAAAAACCCCTCTTTAAGGACGTAAATCTCAAGTTCAATAAAGGCAACTGTTACGGAATTACCGGTGCCAACGGAGCAGGTAAGTCTACTTTCTTAAAACTGCTCAGTGGTGAACTCGAAAAAGATTCCGGTGAAATCTTCATGACACCGGGCGAACGTATGGCCGTATTAAAGCAGGATCACTTTGCTTATGATGAATATTCTGTAAAAGACACAGTCATGATGGGTTATCCTCGCCTTTATGAAGTATCTAAAGCCCGCGATGAAATTTATGCAAAAGCCGATTTTACAGAAGAAGACGGAATTAAATCTGCAGAACTCGAAGCAGAGTTTGGTGAACTTGGTGGTTACGAAGCAGAAAATCAGATAGAACAGATGCTTAGTGGTCTTGGACTTGAAGAAGAGTATCACGATAAAATGATGAGCGAGCTTGATGAAGGTCAGAAGGTACGCGTACTTCTTGCACAGGCAATCTACGGTAACCCAGATGCCCTTATCCTCGATGAACCTACAAACGGTCTTGATATTGAATCTATTACCTGGCTTGAAAATTTCCTTCTTGATTTTGAAAATACAGTAATTGTAGTTTCCCACGACCGTCACTTTTTAAATACAGTCTGTACTTACATCTGCGATATTGACTTTGGAAAAATCACACAGTTCAGCGGAAACTACGACTTCTGGTATCAGATGACCCAGGTTATGCAGCGTCAGGCACACGATCAGCAGAAAAAGACAGAAGAAAAAATGAAGGATTTGCGTGAGTTCATTCTTCGCTTCTCTTCTAATGCTTCTAAGGCAAAGCAGGCAACCAGCCGCAAAAAGATTTATGACAAGCTTGCAGATTCTCTTGAAGACATTCCGGTTTCTACCCGCAAATTCCCTTATGTAAACTTTAAGGCCGACCGCGAAATTGGAAACAATGTTCTTGAAATTAAAAAACTCAATTACAAGGATGCAGACGGCAACGAACTTCTTAAGGATTTCAGTCTTGTTGTAAACCGTACAGATAAAATTGCCTTTGTAGGTATTGAGCATAATTCGGTTACAGCGCTTTTTGATATTATCAATGGAGTTAAAAAGCCTGACAGTGGTGAGTTCTTCTGGGGACAGACAACAAGTCAGTCATATCTTCCACGTGATAACTCTGATAATTTTGATAACGATATGAACATTACCGAGTGGCTCAAGCAGTATTCAAAAGAACAGGACGACAGCTACGTTCGCGGCTTCCTTGGCCGTATGCTTTTTAGCGGTGATGAATCTCTTAAAAAAGTAAAGGTTCTATCGGGTGGAGAAAAGGTTCGCTGTATGCTCAGTAAGCTTATGTTAAGTGGCGCTAACTGTATTACAATGGATGATCCTACAAACCACCTTGACCTTGAAGCAATTCAATCTTTAAACGAAGGTTTAATTGCCTTCTCCGGTGTACTTTTGTTCAGTTCACACGACCACGAATTCATCCAGTCTATTGCAAACCGTATTGTAGAAATTACTCCAAACGGAATTATTGACCGCATGATGAGTTTTGATGATTACATCACAGACCCTCAGGTTACAGAGCTTCGCAAAAAGCTCTACGAAGGAACTGGAAAGAAAATTAAATATCGAGTATAAGAGATTCCCGGGTCAAGCCCGGGAATGACATGTCATTGTCGGGCTTGACCCGACAATCTAGCCTTTTGCATTTAAATTGTCCAAAAAATTACTCAACATATCATGAGCTTCTTCCTGGGTAAATTCCTTTGGCTCATGATATTCAATCAGGTTTTGCGGAATCTCATCTAGAAAGCGGCTAGGGGTGCATTCATTAATCATATTCATTCTTTTGCGCTTCTGGCAGGATGTCAAAAATAATTTATCGCGGGCACGGGTAATTGCAACATAAAAGAGCCGTCTTTCTTCTTCAACATCTCCGCCATTTTCTTCTACAGAACGTGCATGCGGAATAAGGCCTTCTTCGCAACCTGCAATAAATACAACAGGGAACTCAAGACCTTTGGAAGCGTGAATTGTCATAAGGTTTACTTTTCCCTTATCATTTTCATCATCGCCGTTATCGCGCTCCATAAGTGTAATGCGGTTAAGGTAATTAAAGATACTTGGGTTTTCGTTATCGGGATCTTTTTCCCAGACATCAATAGAATTCAAAAGACTTTCAATATTCATAAGCTTGAATTTTACAGCCTTTTCGTTTTTACCAAATTCTCCAATCAGATAATCCTTGTAATCAATATCTTCGACCATCTGACGCACTTTATTACTTAGTCCTCGTCCTGTTAAAATCTTTTGACGCTGATCTTCTATAAGCTTCATGAATTCAGACAAATCTTCTTTAATGGCATCGTTAGCAGGAGAGCCCGGACGGTTTATGAGAGAGTCCATTGCATTCCACATTGTACAGCCATTAAGCAAAGCTTCGTCATTTAAAAGCTGAATTGTAGCACGGCCAATTCCTCTGCGCGGGGTATTAATAATTCTTATAAGGTTTATATCATCATCATGATTTGCAATAACGCGCAGATAACTTATAACATCCTTAATTTCTTTTCTTTCAAAAAAACTTGTTCCACCGCTCATGGTGTAGGGAATATTATTTTCGAGTAAAGCTTCTTCAAGTACACGGCCCTGAGTGTTAGCACGCATAAGTACACCAAACTCATCATATTTACGGCCTTCTTCCATTGCAATGCCAAGAATACTTTCTGCAATAAAATTAGCTTCATCGGTTTCATTCTGTGGCATAAAAACTTCTATAGGCTTGCCGCCTCCGTTACCACTCCAGAGCTTCTTTTCTTTGCGGTTTGTGTTATGGCTTATTACACCGTTTGCAGCTTCCAGAATAGTTTCTGTAGAACGGTAATTTTGTTCAAGACGGATTTCTGTTACGTCAAAATCATGTTCAAAATTGATTATGTTCTGGTAGTCGGCACCACGCCAGGAATAAATGCTCTGGTCGTCATCTCCTACAACAGCTACGTTTTTGTCGGCAAGAAGATGCATCATTTCATACTGCTGATGGCTTGTATCCTGAAACTCATCAACCATGATATATTTATAGCGTTCACGGTAGCGCTCAAGAACATCAGGATTTTCGCGGAAAAGTTTTATTGGAAGAACAATCAGATCATCAAAATCTACTGCGTTATAAAGCTGAAGACCTTCCTGATAAAGCTCGTATAAGGGCTTATACATATCATTTGCAGTTTCCCAATTTTTTCGCCCGGTTTTAATATTTGAAATAAGATTTCCGATTGTGTAAATATCCATTGCTTCAGGGCTGAACTTAAGCTCCCGTCCGCATTCTTTGATAAGTGCTACTCGGTCAGTTTCATCATAAATACTAAAATTTTCACGCCAGCCAAGCTTTGTAATTTCCTGCCTTAGGATTTTTACACCAAAAGCATGAAAGGTTGAAATTGTAAGATTCTGAAGTTTTTTTTGAGTAAGGCCCTTTATTCGGTCTGCCATTTCTTTAGCAGCTTTATTTGTAAAGGTGAGGGCAAGAATCTGGCTTTGAGGAATTCCTTTATCCAGCATGTGGGCAATTCTAAAAGTAATTACACGGGTTTTACCACTTCCGGCCCCTGCAATAATTAAAATTGCACCTTCGGTAGTCGTAACTGCTTTGAATTGTTCGGGATTTAATTCTTTTTTCAGGGATTCCAGATCGAGCATGAAGGTAATATACCACATTGAAGTTAATTTTTCTATTATGTATAATATAATTAATAAGGAAAATTATATGAATACTACAGTATCTTCTTTTTTAATGAAACATAACTTTGTAAACCATATTGACGTACTTAGCCTTGCACAGGGTATTTTAGATGATATGAAGCGCGGACTTAAAAAAGAGCCGGCCGATCAGGATATGATCCGCACTTTTTGTAATCCACCCAAAAAGACTGCAAAAAATGAGTCTGTAATTGTAATTGATGCAGGTGGAACAAACTTCCGTTCATGTCTGGTTACTTTTGACCAGGAAGGCCAGCCACAGATAAGCGAAATGGAAAAGACCCGCATGCCTGGTGTTGAACGCGAACTTAGCCGTAAAGAATTTTTTGAACAGTTTGCAGTAAATCTTGAACACCTTAAAAATAAAGCAGACCGCATTGGATTTTGTTTTTCTTATCCAATGGAAATTCAGGAAAATGGAGACGGAATCCTGCTTGGTTTTTCAAAAGAAGTAAAAGCTCCTGAGGTCGTTGGCTGTAAAGTAGGTGAGTGTCTTAAAGAAGCTTTAGCTGCTCACGGCTGGAATTCAATTAAACGCATTACTATGTGTAATGATACAGTTTCTGCTTTGCTTGCGGGTGCTGCCTGTGCAGGAGACACTCACAGATATTCATCTTATATTGGTTATATTCTTGGAACAGGAATGAACGCTGCCTATTTACAGCCCGACTGTGACTGCTGCGGTATTCAAAAGCAGATTGTTGTCTGCGAAAGCGGAAAGTTCCGTTCTGTAAACCGTTCTGACTTTGATATTGAATTTGACAAAACAACTGTAAAGCCGGGTTCTTTCTTCCTTGAAAAACAGTGTTCAGGTGCTTACCTCGGACCTCTTTCTACAATAATTTTACAGACTGCAGCCCGCGAAGGACTTTTTAGTGAAGGACTTTCAACGGCTCTGCTTGCAATTTCTGAGCCTCTTACTCTTATAGAAATGGACAAGTTCCTTCATGGACCATTCAACAGAGACTGCATTCTTGGAAAAATCGCCTGCGAAAATGCTTCAGAAGAAGATCTGGATATAATGTATCAGCTGCTTGATGCTGTTGTAGAACGTTCTGCCCGTTGTTCTGCTGCAATTCTTACAGCCTGTGCAATTCAGACTGGAGCCGGAAAAAATGCCGCAAAACCTATCAGTATTTTGTGTAACGGAACAACCTTCTACAAAACATGGATGGTTCGTGAACGTACAGCAGCTTATCTAGATGAAATTTTAACCAATAAGCTTGGCATCCACTGGGAAATTGTATCTGCCGATAACGACATAACCTTAGGAACAGCAATTGCCGGACTTATTGAATAAATGTTTGATAGATTTACAATTGTATGTTATAATGTTTAATAATGTTATGTGAGGGGAAGCATGTCATTTAAACAAAGTTTCGGAAAAATTTTTCTTCTTATTCTTATAATAATAATCCTTGTAATCGGCGGACTTTTATGGTTCGACTATCTTGGAATTGTACGTGTAAAAAACGTTTTTTCTCCTGTCTATAAACTCATGGGAAAAGATGTTCAAACCTCACAAACTGCTACTCAGTCTAAACCCCTCGTTGCAAATCTTGATGAAGATCGTTTGAATAAACAAAAGCAGGCAATTGATATTCGCATAGAAGAGCTTGATAAACGCGAAAGTGAGCTTGAAGAATCAGAAACAAAAAATGCCCAGATTGCTGCAGAACTTGCCGAAAGAGAAAAAAATCAAGAAGAACGTGAAAAAACATTTAACTTGACCGTAAAAAAATACGATGATAAAGAAGTAAACATTGAACAGATTGCTAATAATCTGAACGGTATGAGACCGGAAGCTGCCGTTGCCATTCTTGTTGCTATGGATGATCAGGTTGTAATTGACGTCCTTCGCAAGGTAGAAGAGATGGCAAAGGAAAACGGATCCTCATCTATGGGTTCCTACTGGCTTTCTTTAATGCCATCTGACCGGGCTGCAGAAATACAGCGGAAGATGCTGAGTAAACCGGAGTCCCTGGAATAACCGCTCAATCTGGCAATCCTTCAATTTTGTTTACAAGCAGGAGGATTGCCAATGCAGGCAATTATTTCGGATATCATCGTAAACCAGTCCGCACAAAACGGAAACTTACAAGTATCCCAATTAATAAAAGATAATTCCTCTCCTCAGACTTCTTTTATGGATATGTTGAATGCGCTTCGTTCGCAGGAAACAGATGCTCCGGAAAAAGAATCAGCTTTAAAAACATCTTATGAAGACAAAAAAGCTTCAGACATTTCTGAGCCAGGTGTTGAAAGTAAAACAAAAGACCTGGAAAAAACTGAAGACAAAAAAGATCTTTTAGAAGCAAAAGAAAAGCCGGAAGAAAAAAAGAATATCCGGGTTAAAGCTGACAAGTTTGAAAATCAGGTAGAGGATACTGGCAAAAAAAATCCTTTTATAAAAGAAGCTGGTACAAGTCCAAAACTGCTCAATGCAGAAGGCTTGGAAAAAGCTCAGGCAAAGGATTCTAAAAAAGCAGCAGATAATTCAAAAATCAAGAATCTTGCAGATAAAAATAAATTGCAGAAAAATCCTGATGAAAAAAATCTGAATATCGCCGGTAATGAAGAACTTGCAGATTTGACTGAAGTTGAGGAAAACAGTGCTTTACAAAATGCTCTGGCAAATCAGATTTCAAAATCAGAAAGCAAAGTTGAAACAAATGAATTGAACAAAGAAAATGCGCTTGAAATTGACGGCAATAATATTTCTTTGTCTGAAAATCATAATGATTTTGCACATAATAAGCTTTCTGCTGACGAAAAAACTTTTGCTCTTGATAAAGAAGGTAAAATTATTGTTCATGATCAGAGAACAGTAATTGCAGAAGATAATAAACCTGTAGAAAAAAACAATTCTAAAGGCCAGGTTCAGCTTAAGCTTGATAATCAGAATAATGCGACAATTACAATGGAGCTTGCCCAGCAGAATGTTTCTGAAAACATTTTGTCTTTAGATAATCAGACAGCTGCCAGTGATGGTTCAAATTTCCAGGCAATGCTTTCTAATCAGATTCAGGCAAATGCTCCCGAGTTTGTAAAAGCCGGCTCTCTTGTTTTACAGGATAACAATAAAGGAACAATTAATCTTGTACTTCATCCGGATGATCTTGGAAATGTAAAGATTCATCTTTCTATGGATGGCAAGACAATAAGTGCACATATTACCGTTAATACTAAGGAAGCTCTGGAAGTGTTTAAAGACAATGCCCAGACCTTAAGGGAGGCCTTTGCAAAGAATGGTTATGAAACTGCTAACTTTGATGTTTCTTACAATGGAAATTCAAATGGCGGACAGAATCAGAATTTTGAAGGAAGGTATGACGGAAATGAATATTGGGCAAGGAAAGCTTATGGCGAGTACTTGGGTGGGAATGATGACGGATATATTCAGAATTCAGCAGAATCTACGCTGAATTCTGAATATTCAATTAACATCGTTGCATAATGTGACGATAAAGGGATTGTCGGGTCAAGCCCGACAATGACATGTTTAAGGAGAAGTGATGGAACTACTTAACACAACAATGTCTGCAAGTGATAAAGCAAGGATAGACCAGCAGGTTGACTTCTTTAACAAGCAGAACACAACAGAAGGCCGGAAGGTCTCTAACGAGCTTGGAAAGGATGACTTTCTTAAGCTTTTAATAACACAGCTTCAGAACCAGGACCCTACAAGTCCTATGGAAAACACAGAGTTTATCTCTCAGATGGCTCAGTTTTCTTCACTGGAGCAAATGACAAACATGAGTACATCTTTTTCGAAAATGGCTTCGTTTATTAACAGCCAGGAAGCAGCAAGTACTCTTGGAAAAACAGTTGAATTGAATGTGGGAGATACAACCACTACAGGTGTTGTGGAAGGGGCAACCAGAGGGGAAAATCCACAGATTCTTGTAAATGGTATGTATTACACTTTAGATAAAATTGCGGCTATATACGCAAACTAAAAAGGGTTAAACAAAAAAAGAAGGACGGTGAAGCTTTATGATGAGATCACTTTATTCTGGTGTTTCAGGGTTGCAGAATCATCAGACAAGAATGGACGTAATTGGTAACAACATCTCGAACGTTAACACAATTGGTTTTAAGAGGGGACGTGTTAACTTTCAGGATATGATCAGCCAGCAGATGCAGGGTGCTGCAAAACCAACGGATGAGCTTGGTGGTGTAAACCCTAAGGAAGTTGGTCTTGGTATGACAGTTGCTGCCATTGACAATATCTTTAATCAGGGTAACCTGCAATCAACAGGTGTATCTACTGATATTGCCATTCAGGGTAACGGATTCTTTATAATGAAGAGTGGGGAGGAATCTTTTTATACAAGAGCCGGTGCATTTAGTTTGGATACAAACGGTACACTTGTAAATCCTGCAAATGGTATGCGTGTACAGGGTTGGATGGCAGAAGAAGTAAACGGTCAGATGCTTGTAAGCACAGCCGCTACTCCAACTGATTTGACAATTCCTGTAGGTGCAAAGGATCCTGCAAAAGAAACACAGAATGTTAAATTTGCATGTAACTTGAATAAAACAACTCCAGAGATTTTGGATGGTGCAAGTCTCGAAGATATCCGCAAGGGAACATGGAGAACAGAGCAGGAAATCTACGACAGCTTTGGTAACAAGCACTTGCTTTCAGTTTCATTCCAGAGAGTACCTGGAGTTCCAAACCGTTGGCGTGCAACTGTAAATGTTGATGAAGACAACGCTGATTTTACAGGAACACGCATTGGTCTTAATTCTACAGATGGTCAGGAAAATTGGTTTGAAGTTCAGTTTGATAACATGGGAGCTTTGCAGTCTGTAACAGATAGCTCTGGTGCTGAATCAAATGACTTTGGTGAAATCACACTTCAGACTTCTTTCACAGTTCCTGAATCAAATGATGATGATGTAAATGTACCTCATCGTCAGCAATTCAGTATCAATCTTGGTACAATCGGAAGCTTTGAAAATACAATTACACAGTCTGCTTCTAAGTCTACAACAAAGGCTTTCTACCAGGACGGCTACACACTTGGATATCTTGATACATTCAAGATTGACTCAAGTGGTGTAATTACTGGAGTTTATTCTAACGGTACAAACAGAACAATCGGTCAGATTGCTCTTGCTACCTTTGCCAACGACCGCGGTCTTGAAAAAGCCGGCGATTCTACCTTTGTTGAATCTAACAACTCTGGTATGGCAAGAATCAATGAATCTGGTGTAGCAGGTAAGGGTACTTTGATGGCCGGTGCTTTGGAAATGTCAAACGTAGATTTGTCAGAACAGATGACAGATATGATTGTAACCCAGAGAGGTTTCCAGTCTAACGCCAAGACAATCCAGACAGCAGATACTTTGCTTGAAACTGTGTTGAGCTTGAAGCGATAGTCTTAGCTAAAAAGTGCGGTCCCTGAGCTTGTCGAAGGGCCGTATTAAATAAGAATATTTTGCCCTGGTAGATAATCCATCAATCTGCCAGGGCTTTTTTTATTCGTGGTGGAAAGGTTTAAGTATCTCCACAATCTCCGTCTTCTTAAAAAGGGTAGCGTAGCCATAAGCTGACATACCCATCTGATCTTTAATATCCGGGTCGGCGCCGTTTTTGGCAAGAATCTCGCAGATTTTTATACGGTCAGCACCAACAGCAAGAACAAGATTTGACTGGCCTTCTTTGCTGATTGTATTGAGTTCGGCACCTTTTTCTATAAGGAGCTTTGTAATTTCATAGTTACCGCGCCAGACAGCATCCATAACTGCGGTGTAGCCGCGATCTTCAGAAACAGCATTAATCTGGGCACCTGCATTCAGCAGCTTTTTTACAAAATCTTCGTTATCATTACGTACAGCAAGATTTAAGATTGGAGTTCCAAAATCATCGCGGGCATTTGGATCTATTTGTGCTTCTATAAAAAGATTACAGATTTCTGTTTTATTCTTTGCAAGATACTGACCAAAGCAGTCTGCTGTAAAAGGAATGCCTCGAATCATAAGCTCTTTTTTTGCCATGCGCTTGTTGTTCGTATCAAGAATCTTTGTATATTGCTTTTTGAGATAAGAAATTATTTTTGATTCGCCGTTAAGAAATTGAACACCTTCGTTTGTAAACATTGTGTGGTAGGCAAGGAGCCTGTCGTTAGTAATTACAGGAGTGTTATTAGCAAAAAGGTAACCAACTATACTCGAAAGCATAGTAGATTCTTCTGTACTTTTGAAAGCTTTTGGATCAGAAAAAATAACACAAAGCGAAAGATTGTCCAGACAAGTTCTTATATTTATTATGCTTTCTTCCTGAAAATCGCAGGTAAGAATTAATGCACCTTCTTCTTCTTTTTTAATTTCCTCAATCATCTTAGACAAGAAAACAACATCATTGCTCATTAATAGAAAATTCATACGTAATATTATAAATGCAGAAGGGGATTTTAACAAGTGGAAAGAAAAGTATATGATGCAAAAGAATAAAATCCCTAGTGAACAAATCCCTGATATGCTATACTTAGATATCCTATATTACTCTATATAAAATAATATGACTCTATATTACATAGTGATAAATCACTTTTTGCCAAAGACCTGTGCTGTAACTGTTCTTTAGAACACTTTTTCAATGTTTTTTTAATGCTTATCGTTATTTGAGAAATATATAAAATTAAACTTTTAGAACACTTCTTGCTCCGCTGAACAAATAAGGGTCACGGGGAAAATAAATAAATATTGAAAAAAAGTGAATCCATTGTTATATTTAAAATAACCTTAATTTGTAATTTAGAACTATATGTTCTGAAAATACATTTTTAAGGAGTGTTTCTATGAGAAAGAAACAAAAAGAACTATTTAATGCGTTGGCATCTCATCCTGATTTTCAGGATAAAGATTGTCAGAAAAACATTTGCAAGTTAAAAGCTTTCATTATCCAGGCGGACAAAGACTGGAAAGTTTATCATGCTTGCTGGGACAAGTTATATAAAAATATAACTCGTCATTGTGTTTCTCTCCAAAACTTTACACAAGATAAAGAACTTAGAGAGGCATTAAGAAGTCTTCAAAGTTTTTATGATCGTAGGTACCGAAGATTTTTGTGGAATTATGAAGCTGCTGAATTAAATGATTCTGCTGTTAGAGATTCTCCAGAGTCTTTTAGTGATGATTAAAAAACTTTGATTTTCCAACTCCTTAGTGGAACAAAATAGATGGTTCGCGACCATTTTTAAATGGAAGTAATATTTGTTTTTTTCAGGCAGGTATTCATTTATTTAACCACTATGAAAGGTGTACGGGAGCCGTAAAAAGCCGTCACGCCTTTTTACATTTTCCTTAAAAATGATAAAGTCGCAGATCAAGTTTGATATGCGACTTTTTTTATAGTGCCGTTCTTTGACACTTCAATATTCTATACTTTATTCGTATTTATTTCGCACAAAATAATGTTTCGTGATATAATAAATAAAGGAGTTTTATTATGGGAGTTCGTTTCCAAAGAAGAATAACACTTTGTAAAGGTGTTCATTTAAATGTTTCAAAATCAGGGATCGGCATTTCATTAGGAATGAGAGGTGCTTCAATTTCTACAGGACCAAGAGGTCAATATGTAAATTTAGGTATACCAGGAACAGGAATTGCCTATAGACACAAGGTTGGAGATAATCAATCCGATTCGTCCAGTTCTGTAAATAAATCAAACATTAGAAACTCAAATTATATAGAAGGTTCTTCTTTAAATATAACAATTGATAAAGACGGCAAAGAGTTTGCATATCTGACTGCTCCTGATGGTACTAGGTATAATGATGAAGCAACAATGCGTCGTATTAAAAAAGGAACTCAATATCATGAATTATTAGAAAAAGCACGCAGAATGAAATATGATGATATGAAAAATAAAAATGATAGTTGCGTATATATATATAAATCATCTCCTACAATAATTACAGAACAGGATGTTATTCAGGAACGTGAAAATCCGAAAAATATTATAAAACAAGAATATGTCATACATGAATTTGATGAAGCAGAACCTAGATTAACTGCCTTTTATGACAAAGCTCATAACTGGGCATTGGAGAATGTAAAATATAATATTTTTAATAAAAAGAAAAAGGTTCATTTTGCTGAACATCAAAAAATGTATGAATTGTTTGAAGAAGCTAAAAAAGATTGGGAGAAACGAAAAGAAGAATATTATGAAAATGAGAAAAAAACAAAAATTATAAAAGATAAAGAATTTGAAGAAGATTATAAAAGAAGAGCATCTGAACAAGCATATATCTATGATCAGATCCTTAATCCTACAGAAGATTATATTAATGATACTGTTAAAGATGTTCTTAGTCAGATTGAATTACCGGTAGAATTTTCAATTGATTATGCTGTAGCTGGACGCAAAATTGAACTTGATATAGATCTTCCAGAAATAGAAGATTACCCTCAGGAAGTATGTTCAATATTATCTAGTGGTAAATTATCTGTGAAACATAAAACTGTATCAGAATTAAATAAAGATTATGCAACTGGAGTTACAGGTATGGCTTTTTTCTTTGCAAGCCTTTTATTTAATATTTCTCCTGCAATTGAACAAGTTTCAATTTCAGGTTATACACAAAGAATAAGTAAAAAAACAGGTAATATCGAAGATCAATATGTATATTCTGTAATATTTCCTCGAGAAGAATTTTCAAAGATTAATATCCAGAATATAGATCCTATCCAAGCTATCACTGGATTTGATAATGTTATGGATATTACTTCAAGATTCGAATTAAAAACTATAAATGTAAAAGAATCTGAAAATAGAAAGACAGATTCAGACAAACAAGAAAATCAAACAGAATTTTATAGTGTTTAATACCTTATTTGGATAAAAATAAAATGAAAATAAAAAAAAGAATTTTTGAAATCATTCAAGTCGCTAAACCAAAGGACACTATAAGCAGAATATTTGATATTACATTGTTATCTTTAATAATTCTGAATGTTTGCCTTGTAATAGCGGATACCTTTTCATTACCAGAACAGGTTAGAACAGTTTTTTCTTATATTGAGAATATTTCAGTAATTATTTTTACAATTGAATACATTCTGCGAGTTTGGACAGCAGATTTGTTATATCCAAAAGAAAAGTATTTTATTGCTAAAATTAAATATATTTTTTCGTTTTTAGCAATAATTGATTTACTTGCGATTCTTCCTTTTTATTTACCTTATATTATTCCTATCGATCTACGTGTTTTAAGAATGCTAAGAATTATTCGATTATTTAGAATATTTAAAATTAATAGGTATACAGATGCTCTCTCGAAAATATTTGCTGTGTTTAAAAGTAAAAAACATGAATTATTATCTTCAATATTTGTTGTTCTGCTATTAATGATAGTTGCAGCTGTTTTAATGTACAACATCGAGAATACAGCACAACCAGAAGTTTTTAAAAACGCTTTTGACGCATTATGGTGGGCTCTTGCAACATTAACTACTGTCGGTTATGGCGATATTTATCCTGTTACGGTATTAGGTAAAATACTTAGTGCAATTATTGCACTTTTAGGTATTGGACTTGTAGCAGTACCAACTGGTATTATTTCAGCAGGTTTCGTTGAAGAAATTTCTGATTCTAAACAAGAAAAAGAAAAAAAATATTGTCCATACTGTGGGGAAAAATTAGAATAATTAAATAAAGAATAAATATGAATATTTTTTCTAGACCATCACTTTATGTTAAGGATCCTCATGAAAAACAAAAAAATAAGGAAATTTTTGAATTAATTAAATCAAGAATCTCTAATAATGATAATTATAGTGACGACTGTGTAAAATTCATTATAAAAAAACTTACAAAAGTAAATATTCTTGAATCTTCAGGCCAAGGTATAATTAAATCATTTAGAGAAGAACCATGCGTTAGTCTTGAAGAAAAGAAACAATACAATATAAATCCTCGTCAAAAAATAAATAAAGAATTTTTTGACTTATTATCGGAAAAAGGAAAACACCAGGAATATATTCTTTTATATTTAGAAAACATTATCCTTTCTTCTAAATATAAAATTAATAATAAATATGATTTACGTAATATGAAAAAAATGGGTGTTAAATATGTTACGATTGAATGTTGTAATGATGACAGAGATTGTCCGGCAGTAAAGAAACTTTGCAATAAAGAATTTAAAATCAATCAAGTTCCGGAATTACCTTTACCAGATTGTAATTCTGATTTATGCAGATGTAATTATTCCGCTGTAATTTCGAATTTATAATTCTTATCGAGAGGTATATATGGGTTTTCGTTTTAAAAAAAACATCTATTTATGTAAATAATCAAAGAAATTTAAATTTAGAGGTTCTTGGTTTCAATATGGTAGAGAAATCTCAGATAAAAATTTGAAAACTTAATTATGGTTTACAGACTTTACATTTACTGTAGCCTTTTTCTTTTGCTTCTCCTCTTGTACAAGAATAAACTGTTTTAGCTTTTTTAATATATGTACAAGTACGATTATGATAACTGCTACCTGTTGCTGTAACATATACAATTTTGTCATCATTTTCAGAAAAATCACAACTTGAATAACATAATAATAAAGTAAGTATTAAAAAAAGAGAGTAAAATATTCTTTTTGTTTTTTTCATTTTAATGACTCCTAACTAATATTATTATAACATCTTTTTTTATGTTTGTAAAAAGCTTTCCAAAGCTCTCCGATGTCCTCCATAGCCGTCTGCCCCAAAGAAAGACCTCAGTCCGTCACTTGCATTCCCAACTGAGCGCAATCCCAATCCAAACCCTTAGTCCTTTTGTAGCAAGCCGCCTAAAATCTTTTTCCTGCATCCTTAAGGCAAGCCACTTCTGGCTCATAGCTCTTTCGTTGTTGCGGCTGCACAATTTAAGATAGGCATCATAAAAAATTTTGTAGGAAGGCGACAGTCTTCGCTTAGATTAATCATAAGACATTCAACAATAAAGGTTCCCACGCTATCCATATCCATCCTGTATTCCGTATTAGCTTCTCTTATAGCATCCGGTTCTTCGCTCAGTCCTTCTTTTCTCCACATCGTATACCCCTGTAAGAGCTAGTTTAATATTCCTGAATTCTTGGCAATCAGTTTTTCAGTAAGATTCTTCCACTCATTTGCAATTGCAAGTAAATTAAGTTGGGATGTTGATAATGAAGTCAGACGAAATATCAAGTTATTACTTCTTTGAAATAGCACCGATAAATTCTTCCAAACTGCGCTGTAAAACTTCCTGAGGAATAAGTTTCTCTTTGTATTCTGCAACCATGGTAGGGCTCATGCTTCTGTTCAAAGCATATTTTACAACTTCGCGGTTTGCTTCTTTGCAAAGCAAGATGCCAATACTTGGGTTTTCATTACTTCGTTTTTCTGTCTGATCAAGAGCTTCCAGATAGAACTCTAACTGTCCCATATAACTTGGTTCAAACTCGTCAGTCTTTAATTCAATTGCAACAAGACAATGCAAACCACGGTGATAAAAAAGCAAATCTGCTTTATAGGTTTTTCCACCAACTTCAAGTTGATGTTCTTCATCAATGAAAAGAAAATCCTTTCCTAATTCAAGAACAAAGTCTTTCATGTGAGCAACAATTCCTTTTCTAAGCCTGGATTCTTTATATTTCTTTGGTAATCCAAGGAACTCAAGGTATGCAGTGTCTTTCAAAAGGAGACTTGTTTCCGGATAAAGATTTTTCAATGTTGATGACTTAAAATCTTTACTTCCTAAAACAGATTCATATGCATTAGTCTTTATCGCACGCTGAAGTTCTTTTACTTCAAGTCTTTCATGTCTGCTGTAAAGAATGTAAAAAATCTTTTGCTCATTAGTTTTACAGCTATTTAAAATCTGCTGATGACTAGTCCAGTTTATCTGCATTAATAGTGATGGTATTTGTGCAATTTCAAATTGCACAATTTGTGCCACTTCTGATGGCACAATTGAGTTTTTGCCTGTTGTCTTTGGTAAGGTAAGTTTTCCATTTAATTTTAATTTATCACACAAGGCAATAAATTCTGGTGATGAGTATGTTTCGTAGAATTTTACCATCATATAAATATTTCTACGTCCATATCCTTTCAAACTCGGATCTCTTGTACGAAGATATTCAGAAAGCTCTGTAACAACATTGCTTCCCCATTCAGAAGATTTGATCTTTGCAGAAACATAACCACCTACATTCCAGGCAATCATAAGGGAATTATTATTAATTTCCTGAAAAGCTCGGGTTCTGTGAATATCAATGATGGTATAAACCTGATTAAAGTCCTGCTTTATTAATTCTTTTTTCATATGTAAATCTCCTAGCATTTATGGACACTATCAAAATTATAACATAAAAGCAAAATGTTTTCTTGTAGTTACATAGCAACTCCTTTTAGCAGCCAATCGACAAAAATAGTGTCAGACTTTTTGTCTGAGTTTTTGTCTGAGTATAACTTTGACTGCCAAAAAATGTGTTTTATTCGTCCTTAATTCTGCAAAGAAGGTAGGAATAAATCCATAGTTTTAATTTGCTATATGTCGCAAATCCTTATAACATAAGGATTTAGACAAAAAAAATGGCTTCTAACTTGCGTTAGAAGCCAAGTGCCACAGGTTGGAATCGAACCAACGACATACGGATTTTCAGAA
>CAMNDY010000028.1 GCA_946535985.1 uncultured Treponema sp.
TCTTTACGATAGATGGCACAACTTCAAACTCTTTTTGAATCATATTCATTACTAAACGACTCATTCTACCATTTCCGTCTGCCCATGGATGAATAGAAACCAGCATATAATGGGCTTCAAAACTTAGACGGTAAACCGATTCAATATCTTCTTTTTTGATTTTTGCCCGTTGTTCATTAAGGTAATCGCAAACCTTTTGAAGTTTTTCTGGAATTTTTTGCCATGCAAGATAACTTTTACCACCTTTACCTGCACTTACATTTAATAATCTTAATTCTCCTTTAGCCGAAGAAAAAGATCCTGCAATAGTATTATATGAAGCCCCGGTATTAGCCATTGCAATCCCAGATAGTTTGCACAAAAGATCTATAGTGATTTTCTCATGATTTTTTGCGTATTCAAAACACTGTTCATAAGCTTTCTTCAAGTCAAGATTCATCATCTGTTCAGCTATTGTACGTTTGCTTAAAGTTATACCTTCATCAAAAAGAAGCTGATTTTCAATTTCTGTGACTGTTGACCCTTCAATAGCAGTTGAGTGTGTGATAATTGAATAAAGATAGAACTTGTCGTAATCAAGCTGCTGATTTATACCAAGAGAATTATATTCGCTTAAAACTTGTTCCAGTTCAGTCATTAATCTATTATAGCGTATTTCCCACTTAAAGCAAACATGGCAAACATATAAAGACAGTTATCGTAGTATCTCCTTTCTCCCATGCGAAGCGGAGTATTCCAGAAGCGGCGGATAATTTTTTCTGCAGCGGTGGCAGCTGATGGCGAACAGGCAAGAGTTGTTTGAGCCAGAGTTGCAAGCAGACCTACCGGGTGAAGTGCTTTTTCTGGTGTTCCATCCGGCAGAAGCACTGGAGTTCCGTCAATGTGATACTTTTTATAATCCTCAGGCTCTATATCTGCAAAGAAAGTCACCAGATTATCTGCAATTTTTTCAAACTGAGGTGTGTGACCGTGCCAGAGTGAGTCCAGACCTATATTTGCGCCGGTGCGGTAGGCATCGCTGTAAAAATCCCCGTGCTCTGGAGGCGGACCAAAAGGATTTGGACTTCCGTCAAAGTTCCCGTATTCAGGATTCATACCGGTTACCGGGTGACATGCCTTTGCAAGATACTCGCGGCTGGCTTCCTCTGCACGCTTCCAAAAAGCTCTGTCTTCCTGGTCTGCCCACATGGCAAAATAATGATAAAAATGCATAAGGTGGTAAGAAGGATCTGTAAAAGGACAGGCCGGCACAAAAAGCACATAGGCATTTTCTGCATTCCACATAGGAAACTCATGATGCAGGCAGGTATGCAGAATGCGGCGAGCCCACAGGGTGTAGTTGTAGATACTTTCGCCATCTGCGTCTCCCCACTTGCGGCCGGCCAGGAACAAGGCCATTGCAAAAAACTCTTCTCCGTCCGGTGCTGGTCCCCAGGCATTTTTTTTACCGTCAGGACCAACAGACCAGGCAAAATAACCTTTCATTCGCCCTTCTTTCATGTACATAAAGTCCATGGCAAATTTCCACATGCGGTCAAAAATATCCTTGCGATCCATCATCACGCACATAATCATGCCGTAAGACATGCCTTCGGTGCGGGCATCGCAGTTTCCTGTATCCATAAAATAGCCGGTGTCGCCAATGCCTTCAAAATAAAAGCGGCTCCAAGGCTTTTCAAAAATCTCTGCAAAAGTATCATTCACGCGCTTTTCAATTTCGGCAGCGCTGTAGCCGTAGTCTAAAAATGTGTTTTTTATTGTACTCATAAGATTATTTTTACATATAAACCAACTTTTTTCTATTATAAATATGTTTGAAAATAGAAAATTCCGCGACTTTTGTATGTCACTCTCCCTGTCATTGCGAGCCGTACGGCAAAAACTCACGTAATTACAGCTGCGAGACAAGCTTAATCTTGCAGCAGGCAACCTTTTAAATTGAGTTTTACGTGAGTTTGTCTTTGTTGTGGTAGAAACTCACGTAATTACAACAACGAGACAAGCTTAATCTGACGGCAGGCAACCTTTTGAATTGACTTTTACGTGAGTTTGTCTTTGTTGTGGCAAAAACTCACGTAATTACAGCTGCAAGACAAGCTTAATCTGACGGCAGGCAACCTTTTGAATTGAGTTTTACGTGAGTTTGTCTTTGTTGTGGTAGAAACTCACGTAATTATAACTGCAAGACAAGCTTAATCTGACAGCAGGCAGCCTTTTGAATTGAGTTTTACGTGAGTTTATCTTTATTATGGCAAAAACTCACGTAATTACAGCTGCAAGACAAGCTTAATCTGACAGCAGGCAGCCTTTTGAATTGAGTTTTACGTGAGTTTGTCTTTGTTGTAGCAAAAACTCACGTAAATGCAACCTGTCAAATACAAATACACTTAAAAGATAAATTCCGCAGTCAATTTTTAGGTTTGTTTATCTTGCAGGGGATTTAAAGGGGTGAGTAAGCCCGCTGGCGGGCGGTGATAGATAGTAAACCGTTAAAAAAATTGCGACAGCAATTTTTAGGTTTACCTACTCGCAGGGGTCTTAGGGGGCGGCGAGCCTCTACGAGCATAGCTCTCCGAGAGACTCGCTAAAAACAGTCCACCGGACTGTTTTTGCCCCGCGTTGCGGTGCCGCTCCCTACCTAGGCGAAGGGGGTGTGGCGAAAACCGCACAGCGGGTTGAGCCCAGGGGGAAGGGCTTCCCCCCTCATTATTCAAAAACCTGACACCTGCTATCACCTTGACACTTTTCACAAATCTGTCTATATTATTACTATATATAGAAACACGAAACAGAGGTTTTCAAATGGTTTTAAAAATCGCAATGCTTGTAATTTTCTTTGCCATAATGATTTTTGTAGGAGTTTATTCCCGCAGACAGGCAAAGGATGTAAACGGATTTGTTCTTGGCGGACGCAATGTTGGTCCATGGCTCACTGCTTTTGCTTACGGAACATCATATTTTTCTGCAGTAGTATTTATTGGTTACGCCGGACAGTTTGGCTGGAAGTACGGAATTTCTTCCACCTGGATTGGTCTTGGAAACGCCTTCCTTGGCTCCCTGCTTGCCTGGGTTGTAATGGGTCGCCGCACACGCGTTATGACACATCACCTGGACGCAAAAACAATGCCTGACTTTTTTGGTAAACGTTATCAAAGCCAGGCACTCCGCATAGCCGCCGCAGCCATTGCATTTATTTTCCTTATTCCATATACAGCTTCTTTGTACAAGGGACTTTCTACCCTTTTTGGACTTGCCTTTGATATTGATTACAAATGGTGTGTAATAGGCATGGCAATTCTTACAGCTGTTTATGTAATCCTTGGCGGTTACATGGCAACAGCTATCAACGACTTTATTCAGGGCCTCATTATGCTTGGCGGTATTATTGCAGTTATTGCAGCCGTTATTGCAGGCCAGGGCGGTTTCTTGTCTGCCTTGGACAAGCTTTCAAAAATCCCGGGTGACCCTACCGTTGCCGCACCGGCCCTCAAAGACATGAACGGAATGTTTGCTTCCTTCTTTGGTCCGGATCCATTAAACCTTCTTGGAGTAATCATTCTTACTTCTCTTGGTACATGGGGACTTCCTCAGATGGTGGGCAAGTTCTATTCAATCAAGTCAGAAAAAGCAGTTAAAACCGGAACCGTAGTTTCTACAATATTTGCAGTTGTAATTGCCGGCGGCTGTTACTTCCTTGGCGGCTTTGGACGCCTTTTTGATTTCCCTGCCATTCATGGAGCAAAGGGAATTGTTTACGATAACATTGTTCCTCAGATGCTTTCTACCTTGCCGGACATTTTGATTGGTATTGTAGTAGTACTCGTACTTTCTGCTTCAATGTCTACACTGTCGTCACTTGTTTTGACTTCTAGCTCAACCCTCACACTCGACATGCTCAAAATTACCTGCATGAAAAAAACCGACGAAAAGAAAACCGTTTTTGTAATGCGAATCTTCATTGTAATCTTTATTGCAATTTCTGTAGCAATCGCTCTTAATCCGGACAAGGTTCCATACATTGCCCAGCTCATGGGTTATTCATGGGGTGCTCTTGCCGGTGCCTTCCTTGCTCCATTCCTCTGGGGACTTTTCTCAAAGAAAATTACAAAAGCCGCAGTTTGGGCCAACTTTGTCTGGGGTGTTGCCCTTACAGTTGTAAACATGTTCCCTGCCCTACGCTTTATTAAGTCGCCAATTAACTGTGGTGCTGTTGCCATGGTTGGCGGTTTGATTATAGTTCCTCTTGTAAGTTTGATTACTCCAAAGCTCCCTGCCGCCGATGTAGACCAGATGTTCACCTGCTACGACGAAAAAGTTCAGGTTACCAAGAAAATGGTTCTCGTCGAAGAGGATGAAGAAAAATAATAAATTAGCAAAGAGGGGGAAGTCTCCCCCTCGGCCGCACTTCGTTGCGTCCTACCCCCTCTCCTAGGGGCTCTGCCCCTAAAACCCCAATTCAACAATTTAGCCACTTATAATTCAATTATTGACTAAGAGTCATTTTTTAAGTAAACTTTACATATGAAAAAGATTGCAATTCAACAAATTATACCTATCTGTTTTGCAACTGACGACAATTATATTCCATTTCTCGCAGTTGCAATTACATCACTTCTTGATAATGCAGCTACAGATAAATATTATAAAATCTATGTTCTTACTACACAAATAAAACAGGAGAACATAGACAGTATCTTAAAACTTCAGACTCCTAATTCTTCAATTCAGTTTATTTCTCTTGCAAAGGAGCTTGATAAAGTTCAGTCGATGTTCCATTTGCGCGACTATTATTCTAAAGAGACCTATTACCGCCTCTTTATTCCAAATGTATTTCCTGAATATTCAAAGGTTTTGTATCTTGACTGCGACATCACTGTAACCGGCGACATCAGCAAGCTTTATAACACCGAGATTCATGGCTACTATGTTGGAGCCGCAATCGAAGAAGTTATGCAGACTTATGATGTATTTGGAAATTATGTAGAAAAGGTAGACGGTATAAATCGCAAAAACTATTTTAATGCAGGTATTCTCCTTATAAACTGTCACCGCTGGCGCCGAAAGATGGTTGCAGAACGCTTTGTAGAACTTTTAGGAAAATATAAATTCCGTGTAGTCCAGGATGAAGATTATCTTAATGTTATCTGCCGCAACAATGTAAAGTGGGTAAATCTTGGCTGGAATAAAACTTCCTACAAAAATGATGAATTCGATGACAAAGATTTAAATATCATCCACTGGAAAATAAACTGGCGTCCATGGAAAGAAAAGAATGTACTTTACGAAGAACATTTCTGGAAATATGCAAAGATGACCGACTTTTACGACAAGCTTATTCAGATGCGCGACAACCGTACTGATGCAGACCGTGCAAAAGATCAGGCAATGTTCGAAAATCTTTCTAAGATGGCAGCCGATGAATCGGAAGATCCAAACAACTTTGCTCGCACAATTGGCAAACGCGGACTTTCTAAAAAGCTCTGGGATCAGATTATCCGCTTCATAAAATTCCGAAAGCTTATTAATCTCAGAATGTTCCGCCAAAAATTATCTTAACACATTGCTATAAAACACCGACCTTCAGCGGCCTTACACAGGAGTTTAAAATGAAAAAAATTCTCGACTGGAATATTTACGGAGATACTGCGCGCAAGACAATTGCAGAAGGTTGTGTTCTTCTTGAAAACAATGGAGTACTTCCTCTAAAAAAAGACTCTACAGTTTCTGTTTTTGGAAGAATCTGGTCTAATTATTATAAAAGTGGTACCGGTTCCGGCGGAAAAGTAAATGTAGACAAAGTTTGGAATATACTCGAAGCCCTTGAAGAATCCGGTCAGGTAAAAGTAAATCAGGAACTCAAAAATATATATTTAGAATGGAAAAAAGACCATCCTTATGACGAAGGCATGGGCTGGGGAAAAGAACGCTGGTCACAGGACGAAATGCCTTTAACAAAAGAACTTGTTGCTTCCTGTGCAGAAAAAAGCGACACAGCCCTTGTAATTATTGGACGAACAGCAGGAGAAGACAAGGATAACTCTGCTACACAGGGGTCCTGGTATCTTTCTGACGGTGAACTTGATATGCTCAAAAAAGTCCGCCAGGGCTTTAATAAAATGGCAGTGCTTTTAAATGTCGGCAACATCATAGACATGTCTTTTGTTGACCAGATTAAACCTGATGCTGTTATGTATGTATGGCAGGGCGGAATGCTGGGAGGTCTTGGAACTGCTGATGTACTTACAGGCAAAATTCCACCAAGTGGTAAACTTACCGATACAATTGCAAAAACAATTGAGGACTACCCAAGCAACCAGTGGTTTGGAAACCGCGACGGAAACTTTTACTGCGAAGATATTTTTGTTGGCTACCGCTATTTTGAAAGCTTTGCAAAAGATAAAGTTCTCTACCCTTTTGGTTACGGCCTTACCTACACAAGCTTCAAGTTTGATACTGTAAGTGCAGAAGATAAGCGGGATGCAAAAAGAGTAAATCTTAAAATTAAAATTACTAATACAGGAAATGCTGCCTCAAAAGAAGTTGCCCAGATTTATGTAAAAGCCCCACAAGGAAAACTTGGAAAAGCAGAAAGAGTACTTGTTGATTTTGAAAAGACAGAACTTCTTGAACCCGAAAAATCGCAGGAACTTGATTTTTCAATTCCATACGAAAGTTTTGCTTCTTATGACGACGGCGGCTATACAGGAAATAAAGCATGTTTTATTCTTGAAGAAGGAAACTATAAGGTTTACGCAGGCAGTGATGTTCGTTCTGCACAGGAAGTTCTGAGCTTTGACTTAAGCCAGCTTATTGTAATTAAAGAATGCGAAGAAGCTTATGCACCGGTACGTGCTTTTGAACGCATGCACGCAGATGCAAATGGAAAACTTACAATGCAGCCTGCTCCTCTTGCAACTATTGATATGTGGCAGCGCCGCGCAGAACGTCTTCCTAAAGAAATTCCTTTTACAGGCGACAAGGGCTACAAACTCAAGGATGTTTTAGACGGAAAAATTACAATAGAAACTTTTGTTGCCCAGTTTACAGATGAAGAACTGGCCTGCTTCCCTCGTGGCGAAGGAATGGGCAGCAGTCTTGTAACACCTGGAACTGCCAGCGCTTTTGGTGGAGTTTCTCCCCGCCTTAAAGAGCATTTTGGAATTCCAGTTGCCTGTTGTGATGACGGTCCAAGTGGAATGCGTCTTGACTGTGGAATGAAAGCCTTTTCTCTTCCAAACGGAACCTTAATTGCCAGCACCTATAACCGTAAGCTTGTAAAAGAACTCTATACTCTTACAGGCCTCGAAATGACCGCTACAAATGTAGAAAATCTTCTGGGACCAGGAATGAATATTCACAGACATCCGCTTAATGGACGAAACTTTGAATATTTTTCTGAAGATCCACTTGTTACGGGAATAATTGGTTCTGCAATGATTCAAGGCTTACAGGCAGGTGGCGCTACAGGTACAATGAAGCACTTCTGCGGTAACAACCAGGAAACAAACCGCTTTGGCCAGGATTCTGTAATAAGTGAACGTGCCTTGCGCGAAATATATCTCAAAGGTTATGAGATTGCAGTTAAGAATGGAGGAGACTCTGTTATGACTTCATACGGAAGTGTAAACGGCATTCACACTCCAAGCTCATATGACTTAAATACAACAATCCTCCGCAAAGATTGGGGCTTCAAAGGCATTGTTATGACAGACTGGTGGGCTTTATTAAACGAGCCCGGAGAAATTCCAAACAAGACAAACTTTGCAGTAATGCTTCGCGCTCAGAATGATATTTACATGTGCTGTCCTGACGGTAAAACAGATGCCAGCGGAGAAAATACCTTTAAGGCCCTTGCAGACGGAAGTCTCACACGGGCAGAACTTCAGCGAACTGCAATTAATGTTTGCAGCCATGTAATGAATACATCTGCTATGAAACGTCTTTTAAACACTCAGGATCAGATTGAAATTATAAACCGCCCTGCTTCTCCAGATGACATAAACATGGAAGACGTTGAATTTATTGAACTTGGAAAAGACGAAATTGTAATTGACCTTACCTACAAAGAAAGTAAAGCAAACACAAACTTCGTTCTTGCATTTGATGTAAAGGATTTTGGTGCTTTTGAAGCTTCTCTTACAGCAAGTTCAGAGCTCAACGAGCTTGCACAACTTCCTTGTACAATGTTCTTCCAGGGTATTCCTATGGCCGGCTTTACCTTTAACGGAAGTGGCGGAAAAGATGTTACCATAACAAAAGAAATCCCGTTAGTTACAAGATTCAGCATTTGCCGACTCTTTGTTGCAGCTAACGGGCTTAAACTTAAACAGATTAAAATTAAGTTCCTGCGCAGTGATTGCAGGAGTTTATTTGATATGTAAGAGATTGTCGGGTCAAGCCCGACAATGACACATTATTTTAATTTGCCTTAATGCTATTCTTTACAATAACATCGTGCGCGCCACCTTCGCGGATAGAGGCGGCACTTACAAGTGTAATCTTTGCATTTTTCTGAAGTTCCGGAATTGTAAGAACTCCACAGTTACACATTGTATGAATAATCTTGCTTGTTGTAAGAGTTACGTTATCGTGGAGGCTACCTGCATAAGGAACGTAAGAGTCAACGCCCTCTTCAAAAGCCATACCTTTCTTTCCACCAAGGTCGTAGCGCTGCCAGTTGCGGGCACGGTTTGAACCTTCACCCCAGTATTCTTTAACGTAGTTTCCATTAACAATAAGTTTGTTTGTAGGAGATTCATCAAAGCGGGCAAAATAACGTCCAAGCATTACAAAGTCGGCACCCATAGCAAGAGCCAGTGTTACGTGATGGTCATAAACAATACCACCGTCAGAACAGATTGGAACATAAATACCTGTTTCTTCGTAGTACTGGTCACGGGCTTTAGCAACTTCAATTGTAGCAGTTGCCTGACCACGGCCAATACCCTTCTGCTCGCGGGTAATACAAATTGAACCACCGCCAATACCAATCTTTACAAAGTCTGCACCTGCTTCTGCAAGGAAGCGGAAGCCTTCGGCATCTACAACGTTTCCGGCTCCAACCTTTGCGTTAGGCCATTTTCCGTGAATATCCTGTAAAGCACGGCGCTGCCATTCGGTAAAGCCTTCGCTTGAATCCAAAGTCATTACATCAACTCCGGCTTCGAGCAAGGCTGGCACACGCTCCATATAGTCACGGGTATTAATACCTGCCCCTACAATATAGCGCTTCTGATCATCAAGAAGCTCATTCGGATGTTCTTCATGACTTGCAGCATCCTTACGGAAAATCAGATACAAGAGATTTCCATCGCTGTCTACAACCGGAAGCTGATTTACTTTCTTCTGCCAGATAATGTCATTTGCTTCTTCAAGAGTAATTCCTTCGCGGCCCATAACAAGGGAACCAAGCGGTGTCATATATTCCTGAACTTTTGCATCCGGAGCAGCCTTTTTAATGCGGAAATCGCGGTCTGTAATAATACCAAGCAGCTTTCCGTTTGCAGTTCCATCAAGAGTAACGGCAACAGTAGAGTGGCCTGTTTTTTCAATGGCAGCAACAAGCTCTGTCAAAGTCTGTTCTGGACGGATATTTGTATCGGAAGTAACAAAACCGGCTTTGTAAGCTTTTACACGGGCAACCATGGCAGCCTGATTTTCGATTGTCTGAGAACCGTATATAAACGAAATGCCGCCTTCTTTTGCAAGAGCGACGGCAAGTTTATCGTCAGAAACAGCCTGCATTACTGCAGATGTCATAGGAATGTTCATAACAAGCGGACATTTTTCGCCCTTCTTCTTGTTGTAACGTACTACAGGTGTCTGTAAGTTTACGTTGGCAGGAATACAATCTGGTCCAGTGTAACCTGGGATCAACAGATATTCATCAAATGTGTGTGACGGTTCTTCAAAAAAATATGCCATGTTTTCCTTCCTTTAAAAGATATAAGTATTTTAATCGAGTATTATATATTACACAATATTTTAGGTCAAGCAGAATATATTTAAATATGAAAAAATACTCCCGCGAAAGTTTGTGTTTTGCTCCGCTAAAAGAAGAGGACGCTCCACAAAACACAAACTTTTGCTCCGTATTTTTTCATAGTTTCTACAAATGTATAACACCCTACTTAGTCATCTTATATACGTTTGATATCTCGGAGGTATTATTAGCAAAGTGGACAACCATGACGTAGTAAAACAGGCCGCTTTCGTCGGAGTTTAGCATGTCTTCGCGGACATCGTTGTCTTTGAATGGGATACCATTGTTGTTTCCGGCAAAATAATAGGTTTTTATAAGTTTTCCGCGGCGTTCCCATTCATCTATGTCAGAGCCAAGATTGTTTACGCTTGAAATTAGATTTATGATAACAGGCCTGTTAGTATTTACCGCAGCTGTATTCTTAAAGAATGAGCATTTAAACTTACTCATATCTTCGTCGGCAGTTGGAATATAATAATATACCGGGTATGAGACAGTTTCATCTGTGTATAAATCATAGTCACTTTCGTTTTCAAGAGAAGATACCACAGGTCCTTTATCATCAATATCAGAATAAGGACGACCGCTCTTTTTATTAACCCCACGCTTTGTTTTAGGATTATAGGTATTATCGTTAAAACTCTGCAGAGAGATTCTATAGAAGGTTCCTGCTTGAAGGGCTTTTACTTTTGAAATCTTTTTAGTTACGTTTGAAAGATTTTTTGCTTTGGTATCAACAGTACAATTTTGAAGTTCATTCTGATTTTCATAATAATCATACCATCCGGAATTAGCAGCCTGTTTTTTGTCTGTGCTGTAGGCCTGGATATTAATCATATTTTTATCAAAACGGGTTTCATTATCTTCAAGTTTGAGATTTGTTGTAAACTGATTCGCTTTCGCATCATATGTTACTTTTGGTTTATTTTTGAAAGTACCAATATTTGCCTTTCCAAGGGTAATGTAATTTTCGTTGCCAAAAGAATCCCATACTTTTGCAAAGAACATATACTTACCATCTTTAAGACCATTTACATAAACAACAGGAGAAAGGCTGTACTGCAAAGAGGAATCTGTTTCACTCTGCCAGATATTTGCAGAAAGTCTGCTTTGAAGAACGGGAAGCTCTTTAATTTGATTTTCAGAAAGAACAGAAAGATTGCTGCCCCAGTTTTCATTATATTCTGTGTAATAATATTTGAAGATTTCGTTTGTATTAAGATCATCTTCGCGAACAATTCCTTCATATTTGAAGGAGCGCCCGTCAAAAGAAAGAATTGAATCGTGAGAAGTTATCTGTGCACTAGATTCCGGAGGAAGGTTATCATCTTCGCGGGTGAAAGAAATTGTCTGAATATCAGAGCAGACAGTTTTATTACCTTTTACAGCCATAATTCTAATCTGTGCAGAAACTTCTGAATAAGAAGAAAGAAGTTCATCTCTTGCAGCAAAGAAAGAATTGTTCTGCCAGAGATCAAGTGTTCCCCAAAGCTCTCCTGATTTTATTGGAGCGCGAAGAGGATTATTAATCTGGAAAGAAAGCTCTTTATATGTATTCCAGTTCTTTCCGTCAAGGCTGTAGCAAGGATAATAAGAAACATCATCCTGACCATTTTCTATTGCAACTTTAATTGTGTAAGTTCCCGAATTTTTACCGTCGGATTCTTTTTCTACACTAAAACTGTACTGCTCAGGATCTTCACCAGACGAAACTGTATCTACAACAAGCTCATACAAAGGACCAAAGGTGTCTCCACACCAGCGTCCGTTTGTTCTTGAATAAGCAGAATAAACAGGCTGAATATAAACTACATAATTTGAGTTTTCTTCAATTTCAAATTCCCTGGAGTCAGAAAGAATGCCTTCAGAAACATTTACAAAATCCTGAGTATCTGTTACGTCAGAAACTGTTTTTGCAAAGTTACGTTTAAGAGGAGCAATTTCGGGAAGATGAGATTCTTCAAGGTGTCCGTAATAAATTCTGTATGAAACGGAATGAAGCTTGTCTGGAATACCACCCGCTTTTGAAATTGAATTTGTAAGGTCAGAAAAATTCAGTTTGATAATTTTATTTTCATTAAGAGAATTATCCCAAACTTCATAATTGAAAAAATCAATCTGAGAAGGAACTACTGAATTTATTATACTGCTGTTTCCAACTGCATCATAAATTGTTGCCTGAATAATTATGTCTTTATTTGGATTATCCAAACGGAACTGCTTATAGGTATCTGATAATTTGAAGAAAATTTGAGAAGCATCTTCTTGAGAAACTTCGCCATAAATTCTTACCGGAATTGAAAGTTCATCTAAACTAAAACCCCAGGAAAGAAAATATGTAAAGCTGTCTTTTGTCTGAGAAAAAATTAAAGGTTCATCTAAAGTATCGCGTACAAAGAAAATATCATCATCAATATTATTAAACTGAATATAGTCTGTGTATTCCAGAAGCTTTTCTTTTGTTGGAATTAAAGGATTTTCATCTTCATCTTTAATCTCAAAATCAGGAATATTAACTGTAATAGCAGCATTTGGAGAATAAGAAAAAGAAGTATCGCGGATAACATTTACAATTTTTTTTGTAAGACTTTCATTACCACAGGCATCAGTTATGCAGGCTATAATTTCGTACATTCCATCAAGATATTTTGAATCTGATAAATCAAGGCAAAGTGTATCATAAAAATTTTGAGTAAAAGTAAGTTTTGTAAGTTTTACCAACTTTGACTGTTCAGTCTCTTCTACCTCATTTCCTGCTGTATCAAAGATTCTCTTAAACTTTAACTTTGCCCAGACCTCTTCGTTACCGGCATCATTTCCTTCTACATAAAAATCAAGCTTTGAATTAATATGATTTGTCGTGCAGATTTCGCTCTGATTTTCTTCTGTAAGTTCACCATCAATTAAAACTGCAACATAGCTTTTAACCTGATCATAAAGATATTCTTCAGGAAGCTCTGCTCTTGCAAGATAAAGATTAGGTTCTTCTTCATCAAGACTATCATTTATTCTGTAACGGAAATCGATTGGATTATGAAGTTCATTTCCATCTTTATCTTCAATTGATTTTGGTATGGTAACATAAATATCAAAAAAGGATTTATTTTTTAAGTCGATATAGTTGTCTTTATTTGCCGCAATCTGAACAAGAGTATCATTGTTTGACCATACAGGCTGACAAAAATTATCCTTTAGATTTTTTCCAAGTGAATCGGTAATGATGATATTGTTCCAGAAGGATTGAGTGTCTATTGGTTTTGAAAAAGAAATAATGAGACTTCTGTTTTTTGGAAGGCCACCCTCTAAAAATATTGGAGTTTCTATTTTTGCAACAGGACCTGCAGCAGAAAGAGTTACAGCTTCGCTATCAAGAGTTTTGATAGTAGTGTTTGAATCTATAACGTTGTTGCAGGAAGAAAGGAATGCCAGGCAAGCAGCAATCAAAACAAAGAGAAGGCATGTTCTTAAAGAATTACAAATTTTTGCTTTCAAATAAAGACTCCCCTCTCTCCCAAATAATAAGACTATCAATTTATTCTACCATTATATAGAAAAAAAGAAAAGTCTTTGATTATTTTTAATATTTTTTTACGTTTTTTTTCAAAAAATTTAAATATTTTTTTTACAATGCCATTTGCTGGCACTCTAGCCTTATATAATAAAAGCATAAACTAAAGAACGAGGTGTTATTATGTTGATTTCTAATGACGACAAAGGAACTTTAATTCTTTACATTACAGGATTTTTAAGTCTTATAACTTACATGGTAAGTCTCTTTATTTACGGATAAGGAGCTTGCTTTCATAGATGATTTTTTTTAATTTCTATGCTATATTTTAAACACTTGTGAGATTACTCTATAAACTTCATCGCATTTTTATTTATTCTCTTTTTGCTTCTCTGCTATTATTTTTCTCATGCGGAACCACAAGTATTGAAACAGAGCCAGAAGTTCAGGTAATTGAAGAAGAAAGCATTGAGGAAGTTCAGACAGAGGAAGCCCCCCTTTCTCTTCCTCCAAGTCAGGACAGCAATACAATCTCTCTGCTTTTTGCCGGAGACATAATGGCTCACAGCGTAAATTATGTAATTTCTGATTATCCAAAAATCTGGCGCGATGTAAAATATCTTATTGAACCTTGTGACCTTGCCTTTGCAAATATTGAAGCTCCCATTGATGACACAAGAAAACCTCACACCTATCCAAACTTTAATATGCCCCAGGCTTATATAGAAGCCGCTGTTGATGCAGGTTTTGATGTTTTTTCTCTTTGCAATAATCACACAAATGACCAGGGCTTAGGCGGCATAAAAGAAACAATGAAAACTGTACAGAGACTTGTAGACCGTTCAAAAGAAAGAAATGAAAATATTTATTTTTCGGGTCTTAAAGATGGCAAAAAAGCAGAAATTACTTATAACTTTATAGAGCAGAAAGGCTGGAAGATTTTATTTATTCCAATTACTGAGATTCTTAATCAGCCGGCACATTCTGAATATATAAATTATATAGAAAACTCAGAAGCCGCTCATAATGCATTTGCAAAAAAAGTAAAGGAATTGCGGGAAAAGCATACTTGTGATCTTCTTGTTGTTTCGATTCACGCATATGAAGCTGAATATATCCGCACAATACCGGAAGCCCGCGATAATTTTTATATGCAATTACTTCAGGCCGGAGCAGATATTGTCTGGGCAAATCACGCGCACATAATCAAAGACCGCAAATATGTTTTTTACCACGAAACAAATTCTCAGAAAGTAATCATGTATGCAAACGGAAACACAATCAGCGGCCAGAGGACAAAGCCAGATTTTAACTCAAGTAATCCAATCGGAGAAAGAGACAACACAGGCGATGGTCTTATGGTAAAGCTCACTTTTAAAAAGCAGGAAAACAGAAATCCTCCTACCCTTATTAATTCAGAAAACTTTTTTATAACAACATATATCAATACTGCAAACGAATATGTAGTAAAACCGCTCAATCAGGATTTTGTAAATTATTTATGGGATGTTCCCCGTGCTAATTGGGCCCGATACATTACACGCAGAATTGATATAAATAAAAAATACACAAAGGACATTATTTTATGGCAATAGATTATAAGTCGCTGCCTGTTTATGAACAGAAACAAAAAATTCTTGACTGTATGGAGCAGAATAAAGTTATCATTGTAGAAAGCCCTACAGGTTCAGGAAAAACAACTCAGATTCCGGTCATTTTATACGAAGCAGGTTATGCAACAAACGGAATGATTGCAGTTACCCAGCCAAGACGAATTGCAGCTCTTAGTGTAAGTGAATTTATTTCTAAGCAGATGAATACACCATACCCGGGACTTGTCGGCTACAAAATGCGTTTTGAAGATAACACAAACCAGGATACACGCATTAAAATTATGACAGACGGAATCCTCTTGCAGGAAATGAAGCTTGATCCATGGCTAAGCAAGTACAGCGTTGTTATGGTAGACGAAGCACATGAACGAAGTCTTAACATTGATTTTATTCTGGGACTTTTGAAAAGAGTTCTTAAGGAACGTTCCGACTTTCATGTAATTGTTTCTTCGGCAACAATGAATACCCAGGCCTTCAGCGAATACTTTGACGGAGCACCAATAGTTTCAATTGATACAATCACCTACCCGGTAAGTGTAATTTATGATCCAATTCAAGGCGGAGCTACAACTGCAACAGAAGCCGGCTGCGATATTCTTCTTTCAAAAATCTGTACAACAGTAGACAGGGTTTTAGACAACGACAGCGAAGATGATAACAATGGCGGAATCCTCATTTTCCTGCCTGGTGAAAAAATCATTAAAGATTGTGTAGAAAGACTTTTACATTGCCCCTTCAGCAGGCATTTACATATTCTGCCTTTATATGGACGGCTTGCAAAAGAAGAACAGGAAAGGGTTTTTGAAGATCCTCCTGCAGGCAAGAAAAAAGTGATAGTTACAACTAACATCGCCGAGACCTCTGTTACTATCCACGACATAACAACTGTAATTGATTCCGGTCTTGCAAAGTTAAACTTTTACAGCCCAAGAACCTTTACTTCAAGCTTGAATGAAACACCTGTAAGTAAAGCAAGCTGCAATCAGAGAAAAGGCCGTGCGGGTCGTACACATGAAGGTGTATGTTACCGTCTTTACAGCCGCAAAGATTTTGAAGCCCGCCCACTCTACACTACCGAAGAAATTTACCGCACCGATTTAAGTGAAGTAGTTCTTCGCATGGCAGAGCTTGGCATTACCGATTTTTATAATTTTGATTTTATTGCACCTCCCGGACGCGAAGGAATTATTGGAGCTGTAGACACTCTTCATATGCTTGGTGCCTTAGACGAGGATAACACACTTTCTGCAATTGGAAAGATGATGGTATTATTCCCGCTGGAACCACGCATAAGCAGAATTATTGTAGAATCTGTTATGAGATTTCCGGAGGTAATTGAAAAGACTTTGATTGCTGCAGCCTTTCTTTCTGCAAACTCACCTTTCCTTCTTCCGCCAAATGAAGAAATGGAAGCCCGCAAGGCTCACCACCGTTTCCGCGATTTATCAGGAGACTTTGGAACCTATATAAATTTATTCCATGCCTACAAAGAATCAGACAACCACCAGAAATTCTGTAAAAAGAATTATCTTGATGAACGAGTTATGGCCGAAATTGATAACATCAAATGGCAGCTTGGCGAAATTGTTGGAGAAAAGTTAGGACTTCCTATAATCGAAAACGGCGGCAACATGAGCGATTACCTTTGTTGTATTGCTGCGGGAATGATTCAGTTTGTCTGCATCAGGACTGGCCGCGAAAATTACCGCTCTCTTACAGCAGACCATATTTGCATTCATCCGGGCTCTGTAATGTTCCGCCAGGATCCCCTCTTTTTTGTTGCAGGTGAAATTGTAAGAACCTCCCGCATTTTTGCAATGAGTGTTTCGCCTCTTACAAAGCCTATGCTTGATACTATTAATCCAAAGCTATTCGAAAGGCTCAAAGCTTGTAAGGTAAATAGGATAAAAGAAGATGAAATATCATTGTCGGGCTCGACCCGACAATCCAGAAAGAAGGCCCTTCGACAGGCTCAGGGACCGCAGTCGACTCAGGGACCGCAGGGGGCGCAGGCAGTTCAAGCTGCGCAGCTTGAAAACACTCTTTCTCTCGGTGACTTTGTTTTTGAAACAGTTAAAATTAAAGGAAAGAAAACTGCTCTCTTACCGCTTGAATATCTTACTCTGGCTGTAAAGACCGAAAAGGATAAAAATAAACTCAATGCCTGTGCAAACTTACGCGGCCAGATTCAGATAAAAAATTACGGACCATTAATGGACGGCGAAAAAATGGGGACAATCATAAATGCTGTCAACAATCTTGATCTTATGCCAATTGCCGAAAAACGCTGGAGCCGTAATCTTAACGCAAACATTTATGATCCTGTTGGAAAAGAAAGTCTCATCGATTCCCTTGACTGGATTATGCACACTGCAATTGCAAAACAGAAAAACAAAGAGTGCGGATTTATTACACTTTATAATGATGGCAGCGGAAATTACTGGTATAAGGTAACAAGAGGCTACCACACAGCAGTAATGGAATCGCATCACAGTCTTGAAACACTCATAGAAGAAAACGTAAATTTTTCAAATGACGAAGAAAGAAAAATTAATAAGATTCTTGGATTAGTGAACAGGCTTTATGAATAAAAGATTGTCTGGTAAATGTGTCATTCTCGGGCTTGACCCGGGAATCTTTTACTTAGCATCTTCTTTTTTTTCTTCTTTCTTTTCTTCCTCTTCCTCTATGCCAAGCAGCTTTTGCGCACGCTTTTTATTAGAGCTGTTTTTCTTTTCGTTAGCAATTGTATTAACATAAGGTTCAAGAGAAGAAGATTTTTTCTGCTTATACATATCAAGTCCAAGAGAAATTGTAGTAGAATCCTTTGACTCAAGATAGAGCTGTGCAACTTCGTCGTAAGAGCTTTTATAGTTTTTTACCATTTCTTTTGCAATGGCATAACGCAAGTCTTTTCTCTTGTCATCCTTTGCAACTGATTTTGCAAGTTCAATTACGTCTTTTTCGCCGGCATGATCTTCTTTTAAAAGCACTTCGACAACTTTCTTTTTAGTTCCATCGGCAACTTTTTTATCTTTAAGCTGGGCAACTAAAAAATCATTTCCTTCATCTGTATTAAGGGCTGCAATAGAAGCATAGCTTTCTTCTTTAATGAGTTTTTCAGAATCATTTTTTGCCCTGTAAATAAGATACTGAACTGCATCTGTCGTTTTATTTTCTTTTACTGTTCTAATTGCTTCCTGGCGAACCTTCCAGTGCTCATCACGGATTCCCTGAATTACAGTTGCTTTTGCTTCAATTACATCAGGAAAATGGCTGAGACCTTTAATAACATACTGGCGCAGATTTGGATCTGTTTCATCAAAATGTTCAACAAGAACCGGAACAGATTTTTCTACTTCCATAAGGCCAAGGCTTTCGGCTGCATACATTCTTACAAAAGTATTTTCATCATCATTGTCTAGAATATCTACAAGCTTATCCCAGGTTTCTACAGCATGCATTTTTCCACAGTTACGCATAAGGGTTTGACGCTGGGCATCACTCAAATCATCCCTTTCAAGATATTCAACAAGGAACATTGCTTCTTCAGGCCCGCCAATATCACCCAGAGTAGAAATTGCATCATTAAAATAATTTTCGTTTTCGCTTTCTATAAGTGTGATAACTGCAGGAATTGCGGCTTTTGTTTTTACTGCGCTCACATATTGGAAGGTTGCTTTTACAACAGAATTATTTTCATCATAAGGATCATTCAAAAGGTCAACTGCATAATCTTCAAGACATGGGTCTTCGGCTTTTGTAAAATATTTTAAAATCTTTTCTTTTATTACAGGGCTTTTTGTTACCTGGAACAAATCATATATTTCTTCTGTAAATCTCGGGTCATCATTTTTTAGAAGAGTATCAAGCAGATTTCCAATTTCTGAAGGAAGTCCATAGCGGATTGTATTGCGGTTATTTTCTTCATCTTCGGGAGTTTCATCTTTTTCGGCAGCGGCCTGGGCCTTTTCCTGGTCTATAGGCTTTGGACGTTTTGCAGGAGGAACTTCGGCATAGCCACCTTTGGAAGCAGCAATTGAAGGAGAATCCTCAACTTCTACTTCTTCTACTTCCTGGGCAAATGAGAATCCCAACAAAGAAAATATTAAAAGAAAAAAGATGATTTTTTTCATAAAATCACTCCCTTATTAAACCTATCCAAAAAATCCTTTTTATACTGCTCAAAACGGTCTTCGTTAATGGCAGCGCGAATCTCATTCATCATATTCCATAAGAAATACAGATTATGATAAGAAGCAAGAATACAGCTTAAGATTTCCTGCTCTTTAAAAAGATGCCTTAAATAACTTCGGGAATAAGTGCGGCAAACTTTACAATTACATTGACTGTCGATTGGTTTAAAATCGTGTATAAAACGCTCCTGCTTTATAGAAAGATTTCCGTCATGAGTAAAATAAGAACCGTTACGGGCATTACGGGTTGGAAGCACGCAGTCAAACATATCAACTCCGGCTTGAACAGCATCAAGAATATATTCAGGAGTTCCAATTCCCATAACATACTTTGGTTTATCTTCAGGCAGATACTGGCAGGTATAATTCATAAAATGAACAAACTCGTCGTGAGGCTCCCCTACACTAAGCCCCCCGATTGCAATACCGGGCATTTCCAGAGAAGAAACAAATTCTGCACTCTGGCGGCGCAGGTCCTCGCTAAAATGTCCCTGAACAATTGGAAAAAGAATTCCTTTATAGCCATTATCGCGCGCAGCTTCCCATTCTTTTTTTGCACGAAGAAGCCAGTCGCTTGTAATACGCAGGGCCTTTTCTGCGTTTTTACGAGGTTCATCATAGCCTGTGCAGACATCCAGCTGCATCTGAATATCGGAATTAAATTTTACCTGAGTTTGAACAACATTTTCAGGAGTAAACATATGATAACTTCCGTCGATGTTACTCTGGAACTTTACGCCTTCATCTGTAATTTTACGAAGCTTGCTTAATGAAAAAACCTGAAAGCCGCCTGAATCTGTAAGAAAGTTACGCTCCCATTTAGAAAATCCGTGAAGGCCGCCTGCTTCCTGAATTAAATCAGCACCCGGGCGCAAAAAAAGATGATAGGTATTTGCAAGAATAATTTCAAAACCAATTTCGTTTAAAAAATCATTTGGCATTGCCTTTACAGTGGCGTTTGTTCCAACAGGCATAAATACAGGAGTCTGCACATCACCATGAGGCAAGTGAAGAATACCTGTTCTCGCCTTTCCATCTGAAGATTTATGTTTTATATCAAAAATGCTTTTAATCATATAATTACGTCCTGCTGAATTTTAATAAAACTCCGGCTATAAATAAAAATACAACATCAGGCAGCCAGGCTCCCATAAATGGAGTTATAACTCCTGTTTTGGCAAGAACCATCGTTACCATCTGAAATACATAAAATAAAACAACCGCAGTAATAGAAAGTGACAAACTTATTAGAAGAACATTCTTGCGGGTTTTACCTGTAAGTCCAATTGCTAAGAATGCCGAAATAAACAAAATAAAAGGAAATGCAAACTTTTTATAATAAACCGAAAGAGGCTCATTATAAGGAAGACCGGCCTTCTTAAGATGATTTATATAAATTTTTGCATCCGCCGCATTTACACTTGCAACATCTACAGTTACCTTACGAAAAATTTCATAGCTTTCGGTAAGTTGAGATTTATATTTTTCGGAAACTGCTGTTCTTAAAAGACTATTATCCTTATTTTCAAACTGAACAGGATTTCCAAGTTCCCAAATCATTTTTTCTTCATTCCACACAGCTTCATCGGCATGAATGATTGCTTCAAGTTTTTTGTCGTCATCTCTAAAAACAAGAAGGACATTTTCAAGGCGTTTAGTAACATCACGGTAGCGGCGGGCCTTGTAAATTATTTTTGCAGAATCAGAAAGCACGACAATATTTTCATTGTTTGCCGACTCCTCCTGATCAAGCAGCATTTTTTGAAGGGCAACCTTTTGTTCCAAAGTTGATACAACAAGCTTATCTTCAAGAAAAAACAAACCAACAGAAAGAAGGCCTGCAAGGACAAGTACCGGAGAGACAAAATGAAAGAGCGAAACTCCAGAAGCGAACAAAGCTTCCATTTCGTTCTTAGCATAAAGATCGCTCAAAATATAAGTTACCGAAAACAAAAATGCAATTGGAGCCGCATACCAGATTGTTTTTGGTGCATACAAGAGCATTACCTTAAAAACATCCTTTGCAGGAGAGTTCATTTCCAGGTAGCGAGAAATATTCATAAACAAGTCTACAAGATTTAAAATGAGGGCAATAAATAATAATGAAACAAAGAAGAAGGGAATTAACTTTCGGATTATATATTCAACAAATTTCAAATCATCTCCTCCCTACTTCCTTATAAGATTTATACACAAAAGCGCAGCAACTAAAGCTATTAAAAGATTCGGAACCCATATACAAAGAAAGGCATCAAGATTTACACGGGTAACCAGCAGCTGCCCCGAGATTTGCATAGCCCAATACAAAACACAGATTATAATTCCTGTAAAAAGTCCCATTGTAAGGCCGTTATGCTTTCCAAACAAAAAGGCTATTGAAAAGGCAAGAAAGGCAAAAAAGATTGAACCAAAGGGAATTGCAAATTTTTTATAATATTCCATCATCCAGGAATTTATTCTAAGGGCGTCTTCGTCGGGGTCGGCTTTCATAGCTTTTATTTCTCTATATAAATCATAAAAGGTCATTTCGCGGGGATTTTTTCCACCACGGCCTGTTACGGTAGAATCAAAAATATTTAAGATTGTTTTTTCTGCAGAAAGCACATCGTAATCGGAAAAGTTTTTTGTATCAAAGGTAGTCATCATAGATTCGGACATATCAAGCTGCAAAAGTACCCCCTGATTTCTGGCTCCGGTTAAAATTGATTCTCCTGCAACAATCACTGTTTCTTTACCCGAATCGTCTTTTGTAAAAAAGATAATATCCGAAACTTCTGAATCCTTTACATCGCCTATTACAACTGTAGATTTTCCAATTTGTTTTACACTGTTTGGCTCAAGTACAACAGTTGGATTAGACCTCATTATCTGGCGGTAGAGCTGATTATATTTAATTGTACCAAGCGGTAAAAGATAATCATTTACAAAAAAAGATGCAAAGGAAATTGCAAGTCCCAGAATTAATACAGGATATAAAATTGAACGGAAGCTGAAGCCCGAAGCTCTGAAAATGAGGATTTCATTATCGCTCGCCATTCGACCAAGACACATAAGAAATCCAACTAAAGTTGCAAAAGGGGCAGATTGGGCAATTATGGCCGGCATACTGTAAATCATAATCTTTGCTACATCTGCAAAAGGCGCACGTTTTGCAAGCATATCTTCGCCAATCAAAAGAATCTGATTTGCAAAAAATACAACAAACAAAAAGGCAAAGCAGATAAGGAAGTAATAGAAAAGTTCCTTGTAGAGATATTTTATTAAGATGCCCCTTCCCAATTTAGAAGGCTTAAACGCCTGTAGAGCCAAATCCCTTTTCTCCTCTTGATGTATCAGATAAAGAATCGGTAATTGTAAAAGACGCCAGAGTAACAGGACTTACAATTATCTGTGCTATGCGTTCACCGTTCTTGACCACAAAAGCTTCTTTTCCAAGATTAATCAGAATAATTTTAAGTTCCCCGCGATAATCACTGTCAATTGTTCCAGGAGTATTTAAAACTGTTATTCCATTTTTTGCAGCAAGACCTGAACGTGGCCGAACCTGAATTTCATAACCTTGAGGAATCTCAAAAAATAAACCGGTTGGAATCATTGCAAAAGCACCGGGTTCAATTGTAACGGGTTCTGTTAAAAGTGCACAAACATCAGCACCTGCAGCACCCTGAGTTTTATAGCAGGGCATGACAGCGCCTTTGGAGGCAAGACATTTTACTTCGATTTTATTCATATTATAAATATATCACATTGTAAGAAACTTAACAAATTCTGTTTTAGGAAGCGGCTTTGAAAAATAGAAGCCCTGCAGATAATCGCAGCCCAGTTTTTTGTCGTAGTCATAATTTGTAAAGAGTTCCGCTCTGTCTTTTGTTTCAATTCCTTCAATAAGCACTTCTTTTCCAAGCGATTTGAGCATGTGAATTGTATCTTTTACAAGGGTTTCGGTATTAGGATTTTCAATTTCGTCAACAAAGGTTTTATTAACCTTTACAACATCAAAAGGAAGAGAAATCATTTTCTTGATATTTGAAAAGCCTGTTCCATAATCATCAAGAGCAAAGCTTACTCCCATTTTGTGCAGAATATTCATATTCTTTTCTACAATCTGAGGGTTAAAGGTTGCAGCGTTTTCTGTAATTTCAAGTCTGATCTGCATTGGCTCAACACTATATTTTTCCATCCATGTCCGCATTTTAGAAACAAGGTCGGTCTCAAAACATTGGGCAACAGACATATTTATTTCTATATAATCAAGTCCAAGCGCTTTATATTCTTCACTGCCAATAAACTTACATACCTTTTCAAGAACAAAGTCTCCAATTATATGAATCTTATTTGTTTTTTCGGCATAAGGAATAAATAAAACCGGAGAGATATTTCCATAATCAGGATCATTCAAACGAACCAGGGCTTCGGCACAAGTAAAGCACTTTCGTTTAATATTATAAATTGGCTGATAATATACCTCAAAGCTCCTGTTTTGAATTGCACGGTCAAGAATTGAATCAAGATTTTTTCTTACAATAAAGTTTCTGTCTGTAACATAATCCTTATACCATTGAGGCTTTCCGTTAGGCTCAATAATTTTATAAAACTGCTTTGAAATGTAAAGAAGATGTTCAAAATTATCAATATCCTCAGGAACTCTAACAGCACAGATTCTTGTTTCAAGATTTATTCGTACTCCATCAAGAATGAAATCCTGAGAAAAATAGGTCTGAAGGTCTCTAAGAATTGCATCAACCATAAGCTCTGTCTGACCTTCGGTTGGAAGCGCATAAACATAGTCATTCAGATAATAAACATTTGAACCGAGTTTTTGCTTTTTAGATAAATCATGAAGGAATATCGTAATCTGTTTAAGAAGTTCTATGAATTTATCGTTTCCAACATACATATTAATATTTTTATAATTTGTAATTTTTATGAAAACAAATTTTACAGGAACAGCAATACTCATTGATTTTTTAAGCTCGTTTTCAAAAGCAATTGAAGACTGTGCTAAAGTTTCTGTATTTATAAGAAGCTCCGGACGCTGAATTGTTGCAAAGGCCAGATAACAGGTCATGGCTATTACAAACATTTCAATTTGAACCTGAGGATAAATTGTCTGAAGAATAAAGAGTAAAGTGTTTACAGGAAAAAGAGCAAGACCATAGGCTACGTGAATTTTATCAAGCACTCTTTGATATATAAGCATCATTACAAAGCCAAAGAACAATAAAGTCAGAATACTGATATTCAAGACTATCATTGGCGGTAAGAAAACAATTTCCATGTTTCTTGTAATGTCAAAAATAATATGCTTTATACAATCCATAAGAATATAAAGGATTGGAACTAAAAATAGAATAAAGAGGAAGAGTTTTAAGGTATCATTTCTCACGAAAACCGGAAGAATACCAATAGACGAAAAAACAAAAGAAAGGCCTACAGAATAAACAAGACTTCGTCCTATAAGAGAAAGATAAACAAAAGTTCTTATAACAATTTCTATATTATTAGAATATTCACATCGTCGCAGAAGAATCTGATAAATAATTCGAAAAACAATTGTAATACATGAAACTATAAGAACCATGAGGTACAAAGAGTTGGTTCTCCCCTTCATACGATGTTTTGAAATATTTGAAATGATGAGCGTCATGAAAATAAAAAAGGCCGAAACATCATACATCATAAAATCATTCATTTGATGTACCTCCAGCCGAGAAGCTTGCATTTGTTAAAGTTGAAGAGCTTTTTCCGTTTTCTGAAGCTTCCATAAAATCAAAGAAATCTTTTTTAGGAAGAGGCTTTGAAAAATAATAGCCCTGAATATAATCACAACCTGCATTTCTAAAGTAATCAAATTGTTCGTAAGTTTCGACGCCTTCTACAAGAATCTTTTTATTCATTTTCTTGAGCATTGCAATAGTTTCTGAAATTACAGTTTTCATTCCCGGCTTATCAAGATCATCAACAAAAGTCTTATCAAGCTTGATGATATCAAGAGGAAGACGAGAGATTCTTAAAATATTTGAATAGCCTGTTCCATAATCATCAAGAGAAAAGGAAATGCCATTATCTGAAAGCTTGTTTATATTCTGCTCTATAACATCATAGTTTACATCCTGAGAAGTTTCTGTAATTTCAAGATTTATTTTATCAGGACTTACAGTATATTTTTTGAGCAGGTCCATTACCTTTTCTGAAAGATTACTTTCGATGCATTGAGCAACAGAAAGATTTAGTTCAATATAATCGATGCCATATTGCTCCAGATTGTTCTCTGAAATAAAGCTGATTACATTTTCAAGCACAAAGTCCCCTATTTCGTGAATTGCACCGGTTTTTTCTGCAGCGGGAATGAAGATTGCTGGAGAGATAAATCCAAAGGTGTCATCCTTAAGACGAATCAAGGCTTCGGCCGAAACATACTGACGTGTATTAATTTCGTAAATTGGTTGATAGTACATTTCAAAACGATTATCTCTAATTGCATGCTGAATAATTCTATCTATCTGATTAGAAATCTGAAAATCGGTGGATGAAGCAATTTCGCGCAGGAAAACCAGAGTATTCTTTTCTTTAACAGAATTAAGAAGATTTTTTTCAAAGTCCATTACAGAATCATAATCTTTAAGATCTTCAGGACAGCGGACAAAGCACATCTTAAAATCAAACATCAAATTGATATTATGAATCTCATGCTTTGCGGCAAAAAAGTTTCGTGTCTTTTGAGCAATAATATCAATTTCATTTGCATCATCCCGTAAAGTAAGAATTGCAAAGGCTCCTTCACTAAGATAATAAACATCATACTCATCATTATTACAAATTGAATACAAGAATTTGATTATATTAGTAAGGAAGGAAGACACATTTTCTTTACCTATAGTATTTTTTATCTGATCAAAATCAATGATTTTTATAGCAACAAAACGAAGTTTTCGTTTAGCAGCAAGATTCCTTTTTATTTCTTCCCGGAAGGCATAATAATTTAAGCTGCCTGAAGTCAGGTCTATAATCTCTTCCGGTTTTTGAACGGCAAGAGAAATAAAAAGCAGCGGGAAGGTTGTACAAAGTATTTCGACCATATAACGGGGAAAATACTGCTGGATTACTACCCCAATAATATTTATTGGACACAAGGTCAAAAGCAGCAAGAACTTCTGGCGCGAAATCATATTTCTATTATAAACAAGACAGATTACAGAATATGCAAGAATCCAGATAGCGCAGATACGCATATACGAAAGCCAGGGGCCGCGCACATATTCAAGATCCGGCGTAATTACAAAAAGTCTATGCACAAAAATATCTGCTATAATAATAGTAATAATTGCAGCAACAGGAACGCCCCAGGTAAGCTTCAAAAGAATATCCTTATTAAACTCATGCCACATTCCGCAGACAGAAAAAATAAAGAGGATATATATTGGCGTTGAAAGATTTCTGAATATAAAATAAAGATAATTGTATATGTAGATCTGAACAATGGAATTTACTGAACCATGAGTAAGCCTTGTTGGAAGATAAATACGGAGTATATCAAAAACTCCAGACAGAAATACAACTGTAGCAAGAACCAAATAAAGAACATTGCTCTTTCCCCTTGTCATTTTTCTAAAAAATAGAGAGGAAATAAGAATTATAAGAGTTATTAATGAGCAGATGTCAAAAGTTATAATTCTGGGCATAAAATGCGGTAAATTCACTCCCCTAAAAAAATAGCATTTCGGTCAAAATTGATCCGAAATGCTACACATTCATTCTTCTATTATATTACTTGTTTTTCAAAAAGACAAATAAAATCTTAGTTTTCCAAAGCGTCGATGTAAGAAAGGTTGAG
>CAMNDY010000029.1 GCA_946535985.1 uncultured Treponema sp.
AGTATGTCTGTTTTCTATATGTATACATTTCTCCCGGGAGCCCCTCTGTTTTCCTTAAGATTTTTTTTTTAATTTTTTTTATTTTTTTTCTAAACTTTTTTATTGCTAACCCGAAAATCAACTATAGGGTGGTGGAAACCCATGAGATAAACCACGTCGTGGTTTGAAAGCCCACCATGTGTTTTATCTATTAACCAAACTATAAGGAGATTACTATGGTTATTAATCACAATATGAGTGCTATGTTCGCTCAGCGTTCCCAGGGAATTCAGGATCTTAACCAGCAGAAGAGCATGGAAAAACTTTCTTCTGGTATGAGAATCAACCGTGCCGGTGACGATGCTTCTGGACTTGCAGTTTCTGAGAAAATGCGTGCTCAGATCCGCGGTTTGAACCAGGCTTCAACAAACGCTCAGAATGGTATTTCTTTCATTCAGACAACTGAAGGATACCTCCAGGAAACAACAGACATCGTTCAGCGTATCCGCGAACTTGCTGTTCAGTCTTCAAACGGTATCTATTCTTCTGAAGACCGCATGCAAATCCAGGTAGAAGTTTCTTCTTTGATCGCAGAAGTAGACCGCATCGCTTCTTGTGCTCAGTTCAACGGTATGAACATGCTTACAGGCCGCTTTGCTCGTCCTACAGGTGAAAATGTTGTTACAGGTTCTATGTGGTTCCATATTGGTGCTAACATGGATCAGAGAACTCAGGTATACATTGGAACAATGTCTGCTACAGCTCTCGGACTCCGCAACATCGGTGATGAATCTATCATGACTTTGGAAACTCCAGACGAAGCTAACCGCGCAATCGGAACTTTGGATGAAGCTTTGAAGAAGATCAACAAACAGCGCGCTGACCTTGGTGCTTACCAGAACCGCCTTGACCTCACAGTTAAAGGTCTCGACATTGGTGCTGAAAACCTCCAGGCTTCTGAATCACGCATCCGCGATACAGACATGGCCGAAGAGATGGTTGAATTCACAAAGGATCAGGTACTTTCTCAGGCTGGAACCGCTATGCTTGCACAGGCCAACCAGACTTCACAGAATGTACTCAGCTTGCTCCGCTAGTTAATAGATTTATGGTGGTTGAGCTTGTCGAAACCACCTTCTATTACAAAGATAAAAAAAGGCATCCGCAATCGTCGGATGCCTTCTTTTTTTTAACAAAAAAAACGACAGCTAAAAAAAATCAGCTGTCGTTTTATAAATAGCGCTAATTAGCAGAAATCAATTATGATTTGAATGCAGCTACTGCTTCATCCATAGAATCTGTAAATGTAAATGATTTAGAGAAACCAAGAAGCTGGAATACTTCCATTACCTTAGACTGTACGTTAAGGAATACAAAGTTTCCACCCTGCAACCTGATTGCCTTCCAAAGATTTATGAAAGCACCAATTCCTGTTGATGAAACATAAGAAAGATTCTTACAATCAAAAATCAAGGCTTTATAATTGAAAGCAATTATCTTGGTTACTTTAGTCTGGAAAAAAGAAGAGTTATATGTATCAATAAATCCATCAAGATGAACGATACATACAGAATCCATTCCTTCAACCCCTTCCAGGTTAAGCTGTAAATAATCATTTTTTTCTGTTCCAAAGTTTGGAATATTTACTTCTTTCATAGAGTTCCTTCTTAAAAATATTTATATCTATAAATATTATATACCATACTTTTTAATTTGTATAGAAAAATTTTTTCAAATTTTTGTGTCATTTCTAGGCTTGATCCGGGAATCTTTCTTAATAAAAGATTGTCGGGTCAAGCCCGACAATGACATTGGAAGCTTACTTATACTGCTCCAGCTCTACATAACTTGTATGCAGCAGCTCGTGAGACTTGTGTCCAAGCGGCTCTCCAAGGAAATCCTTGTAAATTGCAGCAATTTCAGGGTTATTGTGTGACTGACGGTATGTACACTTTTCATCATCAGTATACAAAGCCTTTGTACGTGCTGCCCGAACTGCGTCTGTAACACCATAAGGCTGTCCACCACCACCAATACAACCACCGCGGCAAGCCATAACTTCGATAAAGTGCCAGGTTGGTTCCTTTCCGGCAGCAAGGTCAGCGCGAATCTGTTCTACAACAGCGTCTACATTCTTAATCTGATGTACTACTGCGATGCGAACTTTTGTTCCGCCAAGGTCAACTTCTGCAGATTTTACGCCTTCCATACCGCGAACAGCTTCGTATTCTACAGGGCCAAGCTCTTTTTTGTTTGCAACAAAGTAGGCAGTACGAACAGCAGCTTCCATAACACCACCGGTAACACCAAAAATTGTTCCGGCACCTGTGTATGCACCAATAAGGCTGTCTGCTTTTTCCTCAGGAAGATTAGCAAAATCAATTCCTGCTTCGCGGATAAGCATTGCAAGCTCGCGGGTTGTAAGAACCATATCATAATCCTTTACACCGCTTGAGCTCATGCTCTTATCGCGCTGGCTTTCCCAAAGCTTTGCAGTACATGGCATGATAGAAACATTGAAGATATTTTCCTTTTTGATGCCATTCTTTTCTGCAAAATAGGTCTTTGTAACTGCACCCTGCATAGCCTGTGGAGACTTACAGGTAGAAAGATGTGGCAGCATATCGTGGAATTTCTTTTCGCAGTAGTCAATCCAGCCAGGACAGCAGCTTGTAAACATAGGAAGCTTTCCGCCCTTAGAAACGCGTTCCAAAAGCTCATTTCCTTCTTCCATGATTGTAAGGTCTGCGGCAAAGTTTGTATCAAATACATACTTAAAGCCAAGCTGGCGGAGGGCTGCATAAATCTTACCAGTTGTAAGAGTTCCAGGAGCCATGCCAAATTCTTCACCGATTGCGACACGAACAGAAGGAGCCATGGCTGCAACACCAATTGTTTCTTTATCTGCAAGCTTATCAAATACAGATTTAATAGGATTTTTGAAAGTAATAGCACCAACAGGACAGTGAACAGCACACTGACCACAGCGGATACAAGGGCTGTCTGCAAGTACGCGGCCTGCAACAGGTCCAATCATAGTTTTGTCACCACGTCCATTGTATTCAAGTGCAAATACATTCTGCATATCGTGACAGGCTGTAATACAGCGGCCACAGTTTATACACTTATCGCGTTCAAGAACAATTTCGGCATAAGAATCGTCAACCGGCTGGTTCTTAAGGCGGCGTTCAAAGCGGATATCTGTAAGTCCAAACTGACCAGCAAGCTTCTGAAGCTCACAGTGCTGGTTACGGTTACACTTAAGACAGTTATCAGGGTGATTAGAAAGAATAAGTTCCAGTACTGTGCGGCGGGCCTTCATAAGGTCTGCATCGTTTGTTACGATGTTCATGCCGGGAGTTACAGCAGTACAGCAGGCACGGGCCATACGGGCACGACCTGTTCTTGGATCTACGTTCTTTACAACACAAATACCACAGCTTGCCCATGCTTCAAGGTCATCGCAGTAGCAGAGGGTTGGAATCTTAATACCAATAGTTTCTGCGGCCTTTAAGATTGAAGTTCCTTCCGGCACGCTTACCTGTTTTCCATTTATTGTTAATTCTACCATAATTCTTACCTCACTTACCCTGCTCTATTTCTTAGAAATTGACTTGAACTTGCAGGAATCGATACAAGCACCACACTTAATACACTTGCTCTGGTCAATAACAACGTATGGAAGCTTCTTGCCAGGTTTAACTTCGCCGGCTTCATTAACCATAATTGCATTTGCAGGACACTTTTTAAGACAAAGCTTACAACCAATACAAGTATCAGGGTCAACAACAAATGAAAGAAGATCCTTACACTTGCCGGCAACGCACTTCTTGTTTTCGATATGGTCAATGTATTCCTGACGGAACTTTCTGATTGTAGAAAGAGTTGGGTTTGGAGCAGACTGTCCAAGAGCACAAAGTGAACATGAACGCATTGCAGAACCAATGTCTTCGAGCTTTGTGATATCATCTAAAGTTCCCTGACCCTTAGAGATTTTATCAAGAATCATGTGCATCTGGCGGGTACCGATACGACAAGGTGAACACTTACCGCAAGACTCGTCTACACAGAATTCCATATAGAACTTAGAAACATCAACTACACAGTCGTCTTCGTCCATTACAATCATACCGCCCGAACCCATCATAGAGCCAAGCTTGATGAGGGAACCAAAGTCTACAGGAGTATCAAGTTCGCTTTCGCTGATAATACCACCCGATGGACCACCAGTCTGTGCACCCTTGATTTTCTTTCCGCCCTTAATACCGCCACCAACGTCAAAGATGATTTCGTTTAAGGTTGTTCCCATTGGAACTTCTACAAGTCCGGAATTTACTACTTTACCGGTAAGAGCGAATACTTTTGTTCCGTGTGAATCGTCTGTACCAATGCCTGCAAACCAGTCGGCACCCTTGTTGATAATTACAGGGATATTTGCCCAGGTTTCTACGTTATTGATTACAGTTGGTTCGCCCCAAAGTCCGCACTGAGCCGGGAATGGAGGTTTAGGAGTTGGCATACCGCGCTGACCTTCGATAGAACGAAGAAGAGCAGTTTCCTCACCACAAACAAAGGCTCCGGCACCCAAACGGATTTCGATATCAAAGTCAAAGCCTGAACCAAGGATGTTTGTTCCCAAAAATCCCTTTTCGCGGCTCTGAGCCATTGCAACTTCAAGACGGTGTACAGCAAGTGGATATTCTGCACGAATATAGATAAAGCCCTTTGTAGCACCAATTGTGTGACCACAGATTGTCATTGCTTCAAGGATAGAATGTGGATCACCTTCGATAGTTGAACGGTCCATATAGGCACCAGGGTCACCTTCGTCGGCATTACAAACTACATATTTAATTCCGTTTTTAGAAACAGCCTTGTAACCGGCTTCCCACTTAAAGCCTGTAGGGAATCCTGCACCTCCACGACCACGGAGTCCTGATTTTTTAAGTTCATCAAGAACGCCTTCAGGAGTCATGTCGAACAAAACCTTTTCCAAAGCCTTGTAACCGTCGCGGGCAACATATTCTTCAAGATTTTCAGGATTAATTACACCACAGTTGCGCAAAACAATACGCTTCTGCTTGTTATAAGAAGGAACTGCGTTGTCGATTGCGCTTGCGTTTGGATCTTCTGTAAAGGAAACGCCGCCAACAACCATGTCCTTAAGGATTGTCTTACTGGCAATTGAATCTACAACCTGAGCAGCCTTGTCTGCCTTAACGCCGCCGTAGATTACCTTTTCCATGCCTGGAGCAACAACTTCTACAACAGGCTCGTATGAACAAAGTCCCATACATCCAACACTGCGGATTTTTACATCCTTAAGGCCTTTCTCGTCAACGATTTTTTTGAATTCGGCAATGGTAGCCTGTGCGCCACTAGCGTTACCACAAGTACCGGTTCCTACTATAATCTGAATTGTTTTTCCGTCTGCAAACCAGCTGTTCATTTCGTCAAAAGAAGCTGTACGGAATTTTTTAAGTTCTTCTCGTGTCATATTTTCCTCCAGTTCCTATTTGCGATATTTATCTACAATGCCGGCAAGCTGAGATTTTACGAGGTTACCGTAAACTTCGCCGTTTACAGAAATTACAGGAGCAAGACCGCAGCAACCGATGCAGCGTACGCCTTCGAGCGAGAATTCTCCGTCATCTGTAGTAGACTGACCTTTTTTCAAGCCAAGAATGTTTGCAAGTTCGTCGTAAAGATCCTGACCACCCTTGAGGTAGCAGGCTGTTCCAAGACAAACGCTGATCTGATTCTTTCCAGGCTTTTCGGTCTTAAAGAAATGATAGAACGAAACAACTCCAAAAACGCGGGCCGCAGGAATACCTGTGCGTTCTGCAACTTCCATAGCTGCTTCGTTAGAAATATAACCCTGTTCTTCCTGAACACGGTGCAAAATCATGATGAGATTTCCCGGTTTTTCCTTCCATTCTTCTATAAATGCAAGAAGATCGGCAGAAAAAACGGATTTTCCGCTCTGTGCCATAATGACTCCTATAAATATATGTCATTGTCGGGCTTGACCCGGCAATCTGAATTAAATAGCCTTTCTATTATAATGTATTTTTTTCTAAAAGTATATAGAAGTTATTGTAAAAGGTTTTACAGGCTTAATAATTCTCTACCCATTCATCAAAGTGGTTCAAGTAGCGGTACTGCAGGCATTCTTTTATGGTACCGTCACGATAACGGGCATATCTGTTGATATAAAAGCGTTCGGTACAACGACATTCCATTTCTTTTGAATGAATACCCCATAATTCTGTTTCTATGCTATAAAGAGGAAAGCCTTCATCATCAAAAGTAATCCATATTTCACGTTTTTTATCCCACATAGAATTCGTTTCATAGGCATGGGTTTCCAAATGTTCAAAACCGTAGAGGCGGTCATTTTCATCATAATGCCACCAGGATTCTTCAACAACATTGCCATCCATTTTATCGTATATTATGCGATCCTTGTCATCATACTCTACCCAGAAATTATCCACCCGATATTTTCTGCCTTTTTCGTCATACCAGATTTGCCGGCCGGTATAAGTCTTTTCATAAAGGAGCTTTCCTTCTGCAGAAAAGTTTTTTTGAATTATATCCTGCCTGTAACCCTTATTGCTTGTATAAATATAACTTCCATCGGCAGCATATTCATATTTTTCCCAGAAGCTTCCATCTTCGTTATCTTCACTGCTATCTGTATCTGAAACATGAAGAATAAGGCGGTTTTTATCATCATATTCATAAAGTTCATTTGTTACGTATTGGTTTAATACAGTTTTCTTAGAGGCATCAGTATATGCACAAACAGTGATTTTTGTAGAGGTAATTAATCCATCAGGCCTGTAAGAGTTGACCAGTTCACCGTCTTCATAACTTTCAAGTTCTGCTTTAGTTTCGTCTACATAAATTTTCCCTATAGACTTTCCGGAAACAAGCTTGTTATCCTGATTATAGACATACCATTCTTCCTCTTCTAAACCATAATCAATATAATCCTTAAAAGAATGAAGGATATTTCCATTTTCATCATAATCATAAGAAGCAAAATACTCTTCCCCGGCAGCTTCATCATATCTGCGGATTAAATTATCGTGGGAATCATATTCAAAATATTCTGCAGGCTCTTCTTCGTCACCCGATGGAAGAAAATTAAAGTTTTCATCTACAGTTCTTAGTCTGGCACGTTTTTTTATTACCTTGCCGCTTTCGTCATACCAGTATTCATGCCAATCATCACCCCTGCCACTATCATCATCAAAGCGTTCTTCTTCATCTTCCCATGCATAAGAATAACTCACACTTCCGTCGGGATAATAAGAGCGAAAACCTTCCGTAGGCGTCTCAAAATTCAGCCGGTACTTTCGCGTGATGTTGCCGTTTTCGTCATACTCTTTAATTCTTTTTTCATTATTCAAAAGGTTTGGCTGGACGTATCCTCTCAAGCCTTCAAAGCCATCATAAAATATTTCGCGCCCTTTTTCATCAAAAAGATAGTGCTCGGCCGGCAAAAACTCCGCAGTAATGGGAACAGGATTTTCCTTAAAATGCTCTTTTACAGAGATTTGTTTAGTAATAGATTCCTGAACCTTGATAGAGCTTGTTGCGCAGGAAGCAGATAATAAAGCAAGTGGCACAAGAATTGTAAAAAAAGGATTTTTTTTCATATTTGTATTACCGCTCATATAACTCTTCTCGAGTCCATTTTTTGCCCCTTGAACATAATTGCAATTCTTTATTAAGGGCCAGAAGTTTTATATAAGCCTGCATTTTGCGGTCAGAAGTATTTTTTTCTTTCCTATTTTTTTTAGACCTCATTGATATCCCCTTATTGCTTTTGCATAACCTCACTCGTAGCAGTTGAACCGTCGGCAAAGTGGGCAATTACGACATAACATTCACCACTTTCTATCTTATCCATCGGAATGGAATAGCGCTTTGAACTATGGTCACTGGAAGAGAATATAAGAATCTTACCTCCAAGAATTTTTATATTATTACTATCCCATATAGCTGCATTCCAGTCTTTGCATTCTGAATACGGCAGTTTTGTTGAATAAGTCTGTACAAAAACAGGAGCATCGCTTGAAACACCAACAGAAGATTTAGAAGAACCGTTTGGTAATAGCAAATCGTAATCTCCTGTATTTGATTGAGTACCAGTCCATATATAGCCGCAAGGCGAAAAAGGAGCATAATATTTTTCTAAGACCCTTATAAACTCGTTTTGACAAGAAGAGTAATTAAATAAGGTTCGATAATAATAATAGGCTGGAGAAGTTGTATTATCTATTAACTGCGCTCCTTTTGGTAAATCCGATACACTTTGCCATTCATTATCAACCATTTTAAAAACAGTTAAGTAAGGATCCCTAGAGTCAATCATTACAGAACTTGAGGTCTTGTTTCCAGTTCTATAAAACCATGGCACTTCTCTAATAGCCGTATGAATATAATCACCAAAGCCTTGACCTTTATTTCCTTTTTTATCAAAACCTACCGCTTCGATTCTACCAGATAAAGGAATTTCCCATACAGGGATTCTCCTTTTCCAGGTTGATTCATGATTACCGGGGTTAGTATTTGGGAAAGTATATTTACAATTTCCATTTCTATCTAAAAGATTAGCTATATACCCATGATCCATTCCAGATTCACTATCTGTCATTTCTACTTCAAAATAATCTGGATTAACCCTTGTAACTTTTATATATGGAGATTTGTAATCATAATCGGCACCAGTAAATTTACTTATACTGCAATCAGTTCCAGCCGAACGGGAAGTTCCAATAATTCCATATACAGTAATTATAGTATCTTCGTTATACATAACACCTATTTCTCTTTCGAAAGAGACAGAAGTTTCTCCCTTAGGGAAATAAATTTCTGGATAATAATAACGCGATTGATTATAAGTAAGATAAATGTTGTCAAAATGTTCCCAGGAATCTTCTGCAATATTAACAATTACATCCATATAAAACTTATCACCGGAGGTGGTTGCATTAGGAACAACACGTCCCTTTCTACAAATAGGTTCTCCAACAACTTCAACATCCGGTGCATTATTAATTGTTGAATTTATAGTATAAGAAAGTTCACTTATATCTCCACAAAGATAACAATTATACTCAAAAAGTTGTTTATAACACGGAACCATTTTGTAAGTTTTACCTGACTCAAATTCTATTTCCAATTCTGTGGTATCTCCCCCAGTCTCATCTATCAATTTTTTCGGTGTTTTATCTTCTTCTAAATCCCAAATCATAAATGAACAGAGTACCAGATTTTCATTTTCCATTTGGAAAGAAGGTGCACAGGTCATTGTTGCAGTATTTCCATTTTTTGAGAAATTAGTTATGACACACGGAATAGGAAAAACCAATTCCTTTTCTACTACATTACCTACATCATCTTTTACCCTGAGCAATACTTTCATGCCATTAACTGAAGTAACATCAAGATCTATATAGAAACACATTTCATCTTTATCATTTGTTAATGGTTGATTTTTCTTTAGAATACCATCTTTATCTATATAATCACATTCAAAAGTATATGCATCATAATAGTTTTTGTATTCAGTATTGGGTTGTCTAATATAGTCATCTGACTCCTCATCATATTCATCGTCTTCATAATACATATATGCAGCATAATCTATAAATGCACCGTCCTCTTCATAGTGAGGATCATATGATATCTTAAAGCGTTTGACATTTTCTTCATAATAAGCAATGTCGAAAACTGATTCTTTATAAATATCATCCTGGCTTAAATACAGATTATAATATAGAATATTATCCAGGTACGGATATTTTCTATATGTTGAAAAAGAAACACTTTCAGAATTAACCCCAAGGTTATCTGTTACATAACAATCTATATGTATTGTATCATCGTAGGCACGTGCTCCCTTGAATTTATGCTTAACACAAAAGAAAGTATTACCACGCTCATCGGTAAAAAAATCTACATTTGAATTTTGAGCATTATAGACAGTCTCTACACTTCTTTCACTACGTTCATTCTTCATGTACGTTTCTTTTACACAAACTTCTTTTATGGTATTTTTTTCATGCACAAACTGCCCATATAGATAAATGATGTCATTTGTCATGTTTTTTGTTATAAGTCCTGGAGTCCAACCCCATCTATCATTTATGGTTTGTAATTCAAATTTATAGTTTTGGGACAAATTTTTTGCTGTTTGGCTTGTTATTTCATGCCTTGTGGCAAAGAAATCCTGAATACCTGGTGGAGTAGAATCAATTTCAGGTTTATATTTTACAGAGAAAGAAGCTTTGGCATCTTGTTTTAAGGGGAGAACAACCCCTTCTTTTATGGCTGAAATATCAGAAGGTAATGAAACATCCAGTAATATACTTATTGGATTTTTTGAGGTAATATAATTTTTTAATAATTCTGCTTTAGGAAGAAGCGTAAGAATTGTTTTGTTTCCAGTCTCAGTAACCGATTTTTCAAAATAACTATTCATAACATCAGCATCACATAGAATAGTTAAATATTCATCAATCGTTTCTGGATTCATATTCATAATCATAGAAAATATTACAACAATCGAAGTATTAGTATAATTCAGTTGATTCGAATCGGTTGGAGTGTAAGATTCTACAGCAGGAAGCATATAACATACCGGACGAATGATAATATCATTTCTTTGTTCGGTTATCTTAACCGGAGCCTTGTAAATTCCATTTTCTTCATCAAAAACTACTGCTCCAATTTCAGAACAATCGAGAATCACAGAAGTATTATTACTACTTACAGCTTCAAAGCGAATAAACTTATAATCTGTACTATTAAGCTGGAATTGAACATCAAATGAATAATCTACATAGTTATTAGTTACATTTGAAGAAAGAAAATGCCCATATAAAGGATCTGCCTGCAAAGAAATTGTTATCGGTTTTAAATCGGCCGAAGTTTTATCAATTTTATAGGCATGAGTTCCTTTATCTTTAAAAGACATTCCATCTTCAGAATCAAGAATAGTTGTAAAATCATAATCTACCTGAACGGTAAGGGTACTTCTTGCATCTGAAGGGGAAAGGATTGGATTTCCAGGTAAAGTTTGAATTGTAAGAGTTTTATGATCAGAAGAAAAAAACGGTGTTGAAAAATTAAAATACTGGTTAAGACTGACATTGTCATCTGTATAAATAGAAATGCAACTAAAATCTCCAAAACTATTAATGTTTACCGGCTTATTAAAAGAAAACTTGATTTCTTCATCCTGACTATAAAATGTTTTTTTACTTTCCGGTGCAATACTATCAAGCTTTGGTATTTTTTTGCAAACAGGTCTGATTAATATATCAGAATTATGAAGTAGTTTTATTGTATATTTATATCTTCCCTTTTTGTCATTTCGTTCTATTTCGACAATTTCTACACAATCTGCACGGCTGGATTTTTTATCTTCCTGGCTAACAGCTTCCAGTTTGTCAAAAATATAATCATCTGTATTTAATTCGAACTGAACTTCGGTTTCGTATCCTTCCTTTATAGTTCGTTCCAGGCTTCCGATAAATTCTCCTGTTTCTTTTTCGGCCTTAAAAATAACATCGCAAGCTTGGGCATTATTAAAAGCAATTGCCTCTTCAATTTCTTTTCTGATATCCCCTGCATTCATAAAATTATCGCAGGCGGTAAAAAATAAACTTGCAGCGATAAGGAATGTAGAAAGAAACAAAATTAAAGACTTTGATTTGATGTAACGCATAAAACATCTCCATGTTAAAAAAGAATACAAATATTATAACATGAGACACGGAATTATGCTAAAAAAATCTTTTAATTTGTCAAAAGCCTTTCTTACACTTCCACAGAACCCTGGCGCAGGATTTTTACAGTTCCGTCGGTGATGCTTACCAAAGTAGAAGGAAGGGCGCCTTTTTTGTCGCCGTCGGTTACTATGAAGTCTACTTGCTGCTGGAACTCTTTTATTATTGATGCTTGTGTGTCGAGGACGGGTTGGCCGCTGCGATTTACGCTGGTACTGTAAATTGGGGTCTTGCACAGGCTGATTACTTTACGGAGCCATTGGTCGCCGGGACAGCGGAAGGCTATTGTAGATGCAGGCCCTCCAAGTCCGGGTTTTGCATTTACAATAATTGTAAGGGCGCCGGGCCACTTTTGCAGCAATTCCGGAGGAATAACATCGTCTGTGTATTTTTTAAGATCTTCAGGGCTTGCAATCAGCTGAATCAAAGGTTTTGTTTCGGCTCTTCCCTTTATTGCGCGGATACGGTCATCTGAGCCGTTACCAACAATTCCACTGAAGCCGTAAACTGTGTCTGTCGGGATTATTACTACACCACCCGAAGCTAAAACCTGGGCGGTTTTTTCTGCAGAAGCTTCGTCTGATTTTTGAATAACTTCGGCGTCTTTGCAAGCAGCATCCTCTACTTCTGCCATTTTTACATAGGGATTTTCCTGAGGCTTCTGCTCGCTTTTGAGAGACCAGTTTTTGCCATCATAAGTATAAATTGTTTCTTCGCAGTTTCCTTTAAGGCCGTTTCCCCAAAAATGTTTAAGATCCCTGTTTTCAAGACAAGACATAAGGGCTGCTAAAATTGCACCATGGGCAACAATTAAAATTCTGGCGTCGGGATTTTTTTTGTAATAAGGCTGGAGCACTGTGTGGATAAATTCTGCACTACGCTCCATACCGGAAGTAAAAGTTTCGCCGCCTTTTGGAGGGACATATTTATCCGGCGCTTCGAAAAAATATTTTCTTGGGTCGTCGGTATCCATCCATTTATCAAAAGGAACACCCTCGCCTTCTCCAAAACTGATTTCTTTGAGGAGGTCGTTTTTGAGGACGCCCTGTGCCCCGTGACTTATAATACATGCAGTTTCATAGGCGCGGCTCAAGGGTGAAGAAAAAATCTCATCGAAGCTAACATCCTTAAGGCGCTCGGCAAGTTTTACTGCGGCAGCACGTCCTTCTTCATTAAGAGGAATATCCTGTGCCCCCTGAAACTTACATTCCTTGTTCCAGTCTGTTTTTCCGTGTCGTACAATATATAATTCCATATTAAAACCTCAAACTTATCTAAAGGACCCTTCGACAGGCTCAGGGACCACTTGCATTAAAACCTTAGTCTTCGTAAGAAGGTAATTGAACTTACAACAAAATTTGTAATTTCATTTGTAGGATAAATCTGAAAGCGCACAACAGCATCGCCGGTCTGTTTTGTAATGCCAAGAGTTTTTCCTATTACCTTAAAATATTCATTTTCATTATCAAACTGAGGAAGTGTAATTTCCATCATGTCATTTTCTTTTAGGCCTGCTTCAAAAAGATGTATCTTGCCGCTAAAATCCATGCCTTCTGCTTCTAAAATTTCAGAACGCACAGAAGTTTTCATAAGCTGTTCTTTTGAAACAATCAGTCTGTTACGAATGCGCACCGCAAGAACTTCCCGCTGATTTTTTGTCAAATCAAGATTATTCAGTTCTGCTTTGAGCGTATTCAAAAGATGTCCCGCTGCAGCAAAATTGATTTTTTCAACAGAAGTCTGAGTACCTGCAAGAGGAAGGCCTGCCGTAAGTACAGGAAAATCAAGCTTCTCTCCATCAACAAAAGAATCCTTTACCCGGCCCATAAAATCAAGACCACTTTCTTCTATAAAATCATTTATATTTGCTTCGAGCGGAATATCAAGAAGATAAATTCCCGGTGCAAGAGTTTCTTTTATATGACTGCTGATTTTTGGATTTTTTTCTATAAAATCAATATTGTTTTTTGCAACCTTGAGCACGTAGCCTTTATAAAGCATTGCAGAGCTGTAGGCTTCGTACCATTCGCTTATAGAAACTTTGAGATTCTGAGGCAAATCATAATTCGTGTGCTTTTGAAGTTCATCGCAGATTTTTTCTACAGTCCAGCCCTTATCAAATGCAATAGAAACAGACTGTCGCGAAATCTCATATTCTGTAACGAGGCCAAAGCGTTTAATTTCAAGAAATTCTGTAAGAGGCAAAAGTTCTCCAAGAGAAAGACCCGGCATTATGCTTACAGTAAAAGTTGAATCGATGTTGATATTCTTAAGCCCGGGATTTGAAGTTTGGGGAGTCTGATTGTATGTATAAACAGGCGCTTCATTTTCATCCCTGCCTGATTTTTGCAAAAGTCCAAGTTCTACTGCAGACTCAAGCATGCGGTCAATAAGAGAGCCTGCCTGTTCGGGAAGCATTGCATTTTCCTGGCGGGCGGCTTCAAGCATTTTTGTAAACCTTGATTTTGAACCTGTCGGTGCGGTCGGAGTTTTTCTACTGCCAACCAAAAATCCAAGTCTTACAAGATTTTCAAGAGTATAGCTTTGATTTTGAATTGAGCTGAGTGTGTCGAGTAAAAGCTGGGCTTCTTTTTTAAGGCCTTCACGACCGAACCTCGAACAGGAGGCTGCACAAATGAGGGCATACTGCTTTGACTCTTCAAGCTTTGCAAAAAGTTCAAAACGCTTGTGGTCAGCTTCGTAGGTTTTTGGGCCTTCGCGCAAAAGGTTGAGATTTATAAAAGCAGCGAGCACCAGTTGTATTGTCTTTTCGTGGCCGGGAAAAACAGCCTTGATTTTTGTAAGAGAATTCTTTTTTACTTCGCCGTCCATTTTGCAGGAACAGCCTTTGGTATTTATAAAAGAAATAAAAGCAGCTAAAAAATCAGGCGAAATTGTAAAAATATCATCAATTGATTTTTGCAAAACCTGGGACGGCTTTACAAGGTTTGAAATGCTTATATATTTAAAAAGCTTATCTTTTATAAAAGGATTTATTTTGAGGATTCTTTTTTCGCCATATTCCTCTGATTTTTCATAAACCAAAAGTCGTGCAATAAGATTTGAAAGCTCCGAAAATATTTGAGCCATTGAATACTTGCCTGCAAAAAAATCAATCAAAGTTTCCTGACTTGCATTTGGAAGAAACCAGAGCGCAGTAAGAATCTCAATGTCAAATTCGTCAAGCAGCGAAATGATGCTATTTGAGTTGGCTTCGTTTTTTAAAAATCCGGCAAGCTGTTCTATGAGGCGCTGTTTATTGTAAGGAGTTTCTACTTCGCCAAGATAAAGGCGTACAATTTCAAAAAACTTGCTGTCAGAAAGAGAAGATATGCTTTGTTCCCAAGCCTCTGCCTCGGCGGCAAACTGTGCTGACATCTGCATTACAAATCTTCTCCCTGTGCGTATCTGACAATTCTGTAGGAATAACCCTGCTCTGCAAGGAACTTTTGTCTGTTAGAAGAGAATTCTTCTTCTACTGTATTTCTTGTAACGAGTGTATAAAAGCGGGAAGTTCTTTCTTTTGGTCGAAGAATTCTTCCAAGACGCTGGGCTTCTTCCTGGCGGCTTCCAAAGGTTCCGCTCACCTGAATTGCAAGAGAAGCATCCGGTAAATCTATGGCAAAGTTTGCAACCTTAGAAACAACAAGAACCCTGATATTTCCCTTGCGGAAGTCTCCATAGATTTTGTCGCGTTCTGCTGTTGGAGTTTTTCCTGTAATAATAGGAGCATCAAGTTCTTTTGCAATCTGGGCAAGCTGTTCAAGATACTGACCAATTACAAGAATTTTATCTTCCGAATACTTGTTTATGATTTGACTAACTAACGGTAGTTTGTCGGGATTCTGACTTGCAATTTTATGTTTTTCGCGGGCGCCTGCAACTGCATAGTCAATCTCTTTATAAGCAGGCAAGTCTACCCTAACTTCAATACATTCTGCACTTGCAATCCATTTATCGCGTTCAAGCTCTTTCCATGGAACATCATAACGTTTTGGACCAACAAGACTGAATACATAACCTTCGCAGCCATCTTCGCGAACCAAAGTTGCAGTAAGACCTACGCGTCGCACTGCCTGGAGTTCTGCAACAACACGGAAAACAGGAGCCGGCAGCATATGAACTTCATCATAAATAATAAGCCCCCAGGGACGCTGGTGAAAAAGTGAAAAATGAGGAAAAGGGCCTTCTCTGTCCGGGCGCCAGGTCAAAACCTGATAGGTTGCAACAGTAACAGGCTTTATATCTTTTGATTCTCCTGTGTATTCAGAAATATCATCTGCGGTGAGGTTAGTTTTGTCTAACAATTCATCAATCCACTGATGAACGGCACTGATGTTTGTTGTAATAATGAGAGTGCTTGTTTTGAGCATGTCCATTATCTGCATGCCCACAATTGTTTTACCGGAACCACAAGGAAGGACGATTGTACCAAAACCGGTACCAGGTCCCTTGTCGCCAACAAGAGCTTTTGCTGCCGAAGTTTGATAGTCGCGTATAACAAGCGGCTGGCCGGAAGTGGTTTGTGTCTTTAAATTTATATCAAGAGGCTCGCCGTCTGTTAATGCAACCTCATCTTTTACAGGCCATCCTGCCTCGAGCAAAAGCTGTTTTATTGTACCGCGGTCGGTGAGTTTTATGAGGTAGGAATATTTTGAAGCACCAGGATCCATTGTGGTCCCTGCTCCCCCTGTGGCACCAGCTTCCCCTGTGGTCCCTGAGCTTGTCGAAGGGGTCGAAGGGCCCCCAAGCATTTTCTTCACTGCTGTATTTGCACCAATTTCTCTATAAATGGCTTCATTCTGGGCCACAAGATAAAGATACAGCTCCTTATTATTTTTATTGTCCTTATTTTCTTCTTTCTTTTCGTTTTCAGGGCCAGGCAGCAGTCGTATTTTTCCAAACCGTCCGCTTACTTCATTAATCCAGGCAACTACCGACTGAGGAACATCATAACGAGCATATTTATTAAGAACATTTACAGCATCCTCTGCACTAAAACCTGCACTTGCTGCATTCCACAAAGAAAGAGGAGTTAATTTATATGTATGAAGATGTTCCGGCGACTTTTCCAGCTCTGCAAAAGGAATAAGCGCATTCCGGCATTCCTCGGCAAGCGGAGCATGTACATCAAGCAAAAGAGAACGGTCACCCTGAACAATCAACGGATTTTCATAATTCATGGTAAAGTACCATTATAGCAAATATTAAATAATACGTTAATCCAAAATATAACAATTTTATTTATTCTGAGCACATTACCTTATAAATCCCACGTGCAAAGGTTGCAGCATATTTTTCACTTTGCGGACGGTTTATTAAAATGATGATTGTGGTTTTTGTATCGGGGTGGTAGGTAGAAAATGAATTGAAAACATTTGTGGCGCCGCCGTGGAAGATTTCGCCGTTCTGTACATAAAAACCATAGCCGTAAGATTCTGAATCTATCATTTTTTTGTAGGTCTTTTTCTTTACAACTTTTCCGTGGATGAGGTTTTCATTCCATTTGTATAAATCTACAACGCTTGAATTAACATCGCCGTAGCCTGTGGCAAAGCCGTAGGGAATGCTGTAGTAGCGGCCTTTCCAGTCGTAGCCTCGCGTGTCGGTTTTCTGGAAGTCAATGTTTGTGTTGCTCATTTTACATGGAGTAAAAATATATTTATTCATATATTCTTCAAAGTCCATCCCTGAAACCTGCTCAAGGATTTTCGCAAGCAGATAGTAGTTTGTATTGCAGTAAAAATATTCTGTTCCGGGCTTTATAAAAAGCGGAGCGTCGTTTAAATATTTAAGGATAATTTCTTCTTCTACAGGTTCATTGCGCACAGTGGCATTTTCAATTTTTGCAGCAACTTTTGTTGGGAAAAATTCGTAGGGCGCATTAAGACAATCGGTTAGGCCCGAGTGCATGTTCAAAAGCATTTCTACAGTAATGTCATCCCCATATTGAAAATCAGGAAACCAGCGGGAGATTTTTTCATCTACATTAAGCTTCTTTTTTTCTACAAGCTGCATGATTGCGGCGGCCGTCATCTGCTTTGTGATGGAACCAATTTCAAAAGTTGTATTAATCTGAATCTTGTCAGAGTCCGGATTTTTTCTGTCGCAAAGTCCGTAGCCTTTTGCAAGAATAATGTCTTTGTTTTTAGAAATCAGCAGGGCGCCGTCAAATTTTTTTTCTTCAAGATAGGCTTCGATTTTTTCAATTTCTTTGGAATAAGAGGGATTTATAATCTGGTCGCAGGCAAATTGATTTTTTGTTGAACAGGCAGCAAATAAAAGAGAAAGAAAAACCAGCACACTTGTTAGGCGCATATAACGGATTTTTATTTTTATTAGTTTGCCTGTCTCCATATTTGATATTATATTTATAGATGAAGAATAATTCTAGTATCGCGGGCCCATGAAAGGAAGCGTGGTCCCCCTGGCTCCACCGTCCTGAGCTTGTCGAAGGGGCGAAGGGCCATAAAAGGAGGTATAATATGAAAGAAATTACAATCACTTCCCAGAATTACGAAGCTGAAGTTTTAAAAAGCGACAAACCGGTTTTACTCGATTTCTGGGCCCCTTGGTGTGGACCATGCAAAATGCTTGGCCCTGTTATAGCCGAAATTGCCGAAGAACATGACGAAATCAAAGTAGGCAAAGTAAACGTAGACGAGCAGGAAGAACTCGCCACCCAGTTTGGCGTAATGAGCATCCCTACCCTCTGCCTCATGAAAGAGGGAAAGGTCGTAAACTCTTTCACCGGTTACGCACCAAAAGAAAGTATAGAAGAATTTATTGCAAAGTAATAAGGTCTATTCTTATTCTTTCAAAATCATCTTCGTTTATACAAAACTTTTTCATATCCACATGCCCATCTGTAAAAACAACGCCTTCTGCTTCAAGCTTTTCCTCTTGCACAGATGGGCCCCCAAAGACAAAACTCCCAGAGCAAAATCCCTTTGCATTTACAACACGGTGGCATGGTATAACCCCTGGCTCCGGATTCTCATGAAGCGCATACCCTACAAATCGTCTTAGATTGCAGTTTCCCGCCAGCGCCGCAACTTGTGAATAAGTTGCCACCTTACCACGCGGAATGAGTTTAACTGCCTTGTAAATTGTCTGTACTATCGGGGAATGCATGGGGGTATTATAACATGGATTTGTGTTTTTTCCTTGGATTTTACAAGTATTTTTCCTACTTAACTAAAGATTTCTTTGGTTAAGTAGGTTTATAAAACAAGACCTTTTCTAAATTTTACCCACTAAAATATCTTTTTAGCCAATTAAGTGGGAAACTGTATGCCATAAAATGGAAAAAATATTCAAAAAAACTGTTTCTACAAGTTCCAAATCACAAAATAACACCCACTTAACAACGGTTTCTATTAGTTAAATAGGAAAGAAATCCCTTCACCTTTATTTTTTTGTCCTACTTAACTTCTGTTTTGGCCAGTTAAGTGGGACAAGACAGTGTAACTCACTGAGTTTCTATTTTTAATCTATTTAATCTTCATTATAGGTAATTTACCTATGTATTTATAATTCTTTATCAATAAAGCTTTCTATTTGTGGAAGCAGCTTGGATTTAAGTATATTCTTTGTATCTGTGATGGTTGTGGAAGCGTTACAAATAAATAAGTCGGCGGGATTTATATTTAAAGCATTTGCGATTTTCACCAGTAAATCGAAAGATGGTGTTTGCCGACCACATTCAATACAACCTATAGTTGATGTTGCGCAATCACATAGTTCTGCAAGCTTTTCCTGAGAAATATCTTTTTTCTTTCTGTAAAATTTTAGGTTTTGAATAAAATCCTCTTGAAAATCAATCACATTGTTATTTTAAACGATAAATTCACATAGTTTTATTATGTACAAACAACATTTTTTATTATAATGTTGATATATACAACATTTAATATTTTTTTATTGTTATAAACAAGGATTAACTATGTCAACAAACATTTCAGGTCAAAAACGAAAAGCCCTAATTTCAGAAATGTATCAAATCAAATCATTCATCGAAGAAAATGCAAAAGATGAAAATGCAGCACAACTTATCGCTTATTTAGGAGATTTATTTCGTGAAGTCAACGGAAAAAAATATGGTCTCGTCTTTGAGGAGCATCGTGAAAAAATAGATGAGATACTGGAACAAAACGCCCCTGTTTTTACCGAAGAAAAAGATTTGTTTATTGACGGTGGCGGAGAACTAAACTTTTTACTGGAAGGAGATAATCTTGCCAGCCTCAAGCTTTTGGAAAAAACGCATCGCGGAAAGATTGATGTGATTTATATTGATCCGCCTTATAATACGGGAAACGATGAAAAACAAGATTTTCATTATGATGATAAATTTGTTGATATAAATGATAGCTTTCGTCATTCAAAATGGTGTAGTTTTATTTTGAAAAGATTGAAAATCGCTCATGATTTACTAACAGAAGACGGTTTTATTTTTATTTCAATTGATGATAATGAACAAGCTGCCATTAAATTAATCTGTGATGAAGTATTTGGTTATAGTAATTTTGTAGCTAATCTTCCAACAATAATGAATCTAAAAGGAAATCAAGATGAATATGGTTTTGCAGGAACTCACGAATATACATTGGTTTATGCCAAAAATAAAACAGCAGGAAGTTTAGGTCTTTTTCAAATAAATGAAGAAGACGAAGAATTTTCTAAATGGGAAGAAGATGATATCGGATTTTATAAGAAAGGGGCAAATCTTAAATCTACTGGTGTAAATGCACCTCGGGAAAAACGTCCAAACCTATATTTTCCAATTTACATTGTGGATGAAAAAACGTTTAGTGTTGATAAAAAATTGCAAAATTCAACAGAAATATACCCTATTACTGATGGCAAAGAAATGTCTTGGAGATGGAGTAAAGAAAAATTCCGAAAAGAAAAATATAACATTATTATAACTAAAGAAGATAATAAATATGCTATCTATAAAAAACAAAGACCTGCACTTGGTGATTTACCCACAAAAAAACCAAAATCTATCTTTTATAAACCAGAATATAGTAGTGGTAATGGAACATCGCAACTTAAAGATATATTTAAAGAAAAAAAATTTAATAATCCAAAACCTATAAATTTAATTATCGACTTTTTGCAAATATCATCACATTTGAACTCCACCATATTAGATTTTTTTGCTGGATCTGGGACTACAGGACATGCAGTACTAGAATTGAATTGCGCAGATGGAGGACATAGAAAATTCATCCTTTGTACAAATGATGAAAATCAGATATGCTCAAATGTAACATATCCTCGTTTAAAAACTGTAATCACCGGCAAGCGTAAAGACGGTTCAAAATATTCAGACGGTCTCCCCGGCTCCCTTAAATATTTCAAAACAGACTTTATTCCTATCTCCGAAAAAATGTATTACGAATATGCAGATGAACTTTTGCTGCATGTACGAGAACTGGTAGAACTGGAAAATGCAGTTAACTTTGATAAAGATAATTCTGTTGCGATTGTGCTGGATGATGAGGAGATGGATGAATTCATTAATAAGGTGGTTTCGACAGACTCAACCACCGCAGGTACAGACTCAACCACCACAAAAACTCTTTACATGGGTCACGATGTTCTCCTCTCTTCAAAGCAGGAACGAATATTAAAAGCTCACAACATCACAGTAAATATAATTCCAGATTATTATTATCGTGACCTGGCATTGTAGGAGAGAAACTATGGAGTTAATGAATTTTCAAAACAAAGCAATTTCACAGATTCAAACTGCAATCGAAAACGGAAAACAGGAAATCATTCTTAAATCATGTACAGGCAGTGGCAAGACAATCATGCTCACTCATTTTATGGATGAGTTTCTTAAGTGTCACGCAAGAACTGTTTTCATCTGGTTTACACCCGGCAAAGGAAACCTTGAAGAACAAAGCAAAAAGAAAATGGATATTTATATTCATGGTGCCCAAACAAAACTTTTAAGTGACGTGATGACCAGCGGATTTTCTGAAAATGACTGCTGCTTTATAAACTGGGAACTGTTGAACAAGGTCGACAATGTTGCTGTTCGAAATGGCGAACATACAAACTTTATAGAATATATTCAGAAAGCAAGAGAATCTGGTTTACGTTTCATCCTTATCATTGATGAAAGTCACATGAACGATTCAAAAAAATCTCAAATTATAATCAATTATTTTAAAGAAGGAGGACAAAATCTCCCTATAATCAGAGCAAGTGCAACTCCAAATAATTTTAATATTAATGATCCAAAAACTGCTTTTATTGATGTACCTGAAGATGAAGTAATAAGCGAAGGCCTCATAAAAAAAATGCTGATAATCAACGAAGGATTCCCTCTTCCAATTATGTCAAATGAACCCTACGATTTGGAAGGAGAATCTCAGGTTGCATATCTTTTGGACAAAGCACTTGCAAAACAGAAAATGCTTCGCACTAAGTTTTTAGAACATGGAGAAAATATAAATCCACTTATTCTTGTTCAAATGCCAAACACTTCTGATGCCCTTTTAGACGAAGTTCAAACCTGGTTTGAAGATCACCAGATTACTTTTGAAAATGGGAAACTTGCCATCTGGCTTAGTGAAAATGGAAAAAGCAAATTCAGCCGTCATGAAAACCTGGAAGGAATAGAAGCTAATGAGGCCGAACAGGAAGCATTGATTTTTAAGATGGCAGTTGCAACAGGCTGGGATTGTCCGCGAGCTCACATTCTTGTAAAACTACGTGACCATGAAGGTGAAAAGTTTGAGATTCAAACATTTGGAAGAATCCGTCGTATGCCTAATGCACATCATTATGGAGACACTGCACTGGACAGTTGTTATCTTTACACCTGGGACAACAAATTTACAGAAGGTGCAAGAGCCTTCTTACAACATGGCGCATGGGATGCCGCTTATATAAATCTTAAAGATGAATATAAAAATGTAACAATTAAAACTCAGCAACGCCCAGATGTAATCGATGAAAATGATGCAGAAGACACAATGAAAAGTGTAGTAAATCATTTTGTAAAAAAATATGGTTTACAGGCAAATAAAAATCCGGATGAAAACAAAAAACTCCTTAAGCAAAAAGGATATATCTTTAGTGATAAAATTGTTCGTGCAGCAAAGCTTGGACAAACAGCAGTATTAAATGCTGTAACCTTAAACCAATTATATGAAACAGATTTTGCAATTCCTTTAAACACACATACACATGGACGACAATTTCATCACGAAGTGGGTATTTTAAGTACCGAAGTTAGTTTGAAATATGAAAAGATGATTACTGTTATTCGTCGTGTATTTTATAAAAACGTAAAAGCAACGACTTCAAAATATTCTTTATTAAATCTAGGAACGCGTGAATTATATTCATTCGTTATCAACAATTCAGATAAATTAAAAGAAGATTTCCATGAAGCGATAACAGAATTAGGTGCAACTAACGGTGTTCAATCATCACTAACATTTGATCCTTCAGAAATTATAGAAAAAGATTTTCATATACCACAGGTTTGTCTCTTTACTTATGACGGAAATGATAAGTCACAAAAAGTATACAGCAAGAATGTTTATGCAGAATATCGTGAATCTGCAGAAGTTCGTTCCAAGCCAGAACGTCTTTTTGAAGCCTTTTGTGAAAACTCCGATTTCGTTTTATGGTTCTATAAAAACGGTGACAAGGGTACAGACTTTTATTCAGTTGCTTATAAAGACGGAACCGGGAAAATGCGTCTTTTCTATCCCGATTATGTTTTAGGAACAATTGATGGAATCTGGATTATTGAAACAAAAGGAGGATTCTCACCAAGTGGAAAAAGCCAGGATGTAGATGATTTTTCTCCAAGAAAATTTGAAGTCCTTAAAAGTTATCTAACAGAGCATAATTTAAAAGGTGGTTTTGTAAGACCAAATCGAAAAGATAAACTGTGTATTTGTACCGAACACTTAAGTAATAATATCGATGGCGATGACTGGCAGCTTTTGGAAGACGTTATGCGCTGATTGTCATTCCATAAATATTACTATATTATTGTAATTGTAAAGCCCACTGCACAGAAAGTAATATCCAACGATTATCAGCGTTTTTTAGTATGTGTGGTTAAAACTCTCGTGGACTCGGCCCATCGACAAGTTCCGAGACCACTAAATATTTCTTTTTATTTTCTTTACCGTAATTCAGGCCTGGTGTTGGACTGGCGCTGAAAATCTATCAATTCTCAGAAATGGTAAGGAAAAGATGTATTCAGAAACAAATATCACCTCTCATTGTCATTTAGAAGATTTCTGGTCAAATGGTCATCATTCACGTCACTGGATAGATGACTCAACTGGCAATGATTTGGGTGAAGCGTATTACATACCATCTCATAAAGAATATCTACAGAGAATAGAATTAAGAAAACAGCTACAAGTAAAATTACAATCCTTAATAAATACAAAGCTGACAAATAAAAAGAACTTGATAGATGCAAATTTTACTTCCAGGACTATAGGAAAGCTTGGAAGTGACAAGGCTATAAATAAATCTGTACTTAACGGTTTTTCAACCCAAGAACACTTTGAAGCGGCCTTTCAGATTAAACAATTATATGAAGAATCTGATTTTATTGGACGATTCCTTGATGATAGAAATGACCCAAATGTTATTGCCATGTATCGTTTTCAAATTCCAATTACTTTAATTTCCGGAAAAAAGGCTTTTGCCTATATATCAACAAAAGAAGTTAAAATTCACGGTAACCGCACATATACAATTGAATTGCTGTCAAATCCGTATCAAAAAAAATAGCCCTTGTCTTAATCAACAAGGGCGGGCGACAGCGGCTCTTAGAGCGTAACAACTGCAATTTCTTACAGCCCACTATCCAATAATCAATATAGCAGAAAAGCAAAAAATGTCAACAGTCTCAGCGTGCTTACCTTTTTTTCTTCTTTTTTATATCGAATTCTTTTCACAATCTGACGTTTATGCTGTATAATGGTAGGACAATTATGGCATTGCGGGCATAAAACTATGTCATTGCGAGCACGAAGTGCGAAGCAATCCATATGTAAATATGCTTTTAATTATGTGGATTGCCGCGCTGCGCTCGCAATGACCATGTTTTTATCTATCCGCAATGACAAGGAGCAAAATATGGAATTAAAGTTTTATCGCTGTAAGGTTTGCGGAAAAATTATTGCAATTGTAAAAGATACCGGAGTTCCGACAATCTGCTGTGGCGAAGAAATGGTAGAAATTATTCCGGGAACAACTGATGCTGCTGTAGAAAAGCATGTTCCGGTAATCACTAAAAATGGAAATACTGTAGAAGTTAAAGTTGGCTCGGTTGATCACCCTATGGCACCGGAACACTATATAGAATGGATTGCCCTCAGCACAAAGCAGGGAAATCAGCGAAAAGCTCTTAAACCAGGCGATGCACCAAAAGCAACTTTTGCAATTGTAGAAGGCGACGAAGTTGTAGCGGCATATGCTTACTGTAATCTGCACAGTTTGTGGGGGTCAAAATAATGAGTAAATACACTGGAACAAAAACAGAAAAAAATCTGCAGGCTGCTTTTGCAGGAGAAAGTCAGGCACGCAATAAATACACTTACTTTTCTAAAATTGCAAAGGACGAAGGTCTTGATAAAATTGCAGAAATCTTTGCAAAAACTGCCAACAACGAAGAGAACCATGCAAAGATGTGGTTCAGCGAGTTAGGCGGCCTTAACAAAACAAAAGAAAATCTTTCTGCCGCTGCCGATGGCGAAAACTACGAATGGACAGATATGTATGTTCAGTTTGCAAAAGATGCAGAAGAAGAAGGATTTGCAGACCTTGCTGCTAAATTCCGCGCTGTTGCCGAAATTGAAAAACGTCACGAAGACCGCTACCGTTCCCTTCTTAAAGATGAAGAATCTAAAGCTCAGCTTGCAAATAGTACTGTAAAGGTTTGGGAATGTCTTAAATGTGGTCACATCGTAACAGGCCCTAGTGCTCCGGAATACTGTCCTACATGTGGTGAATACAATCAGTATTTTGAAGTAAACGAAGACAATTACGATATGATTCTTACATGGGGACGCTAATGGATAATAAAGCCTTATTCAATTTACAATACGGCGTCTTCATCTTAGGAACTCAAAGCAACGGAAAAATAAATGCCTGCGTTACAAATACTTGTATGCAGGTTGCGGCAGATCCTGTTAGAATTGCAATTACAGCAATCAATTCTAACCTCACCTGTCAGATGATTAAAGATTCGGGAGTTTTTACACTTTCGGTTCTTGATAAAAAAACAACATTTGAAACAATTAAGCACTTTGGATATCAGAGCGGAAAAAACGTAGACAAATTTGCAGATTTTGAATATTCAACAGATTCTGCCGGCTGCCCATATTTGAACAGCCAGATTTGTGCGCTTTTTTCTGCAAAGGTAGTTGCTGCTCAAAATCTTGGTTCTCACACTCTTTTTATAGCAGAAGTTACAGATGCAAAAATAATGAGCCGTGAAGAACCAATCACCTATGCTTACTATCAGAGTGTAATAAAACCAAAACCGGCTGCTCCTAAAACGGGAAAAATTATCGGCTGGCGTTGTAAGATCTGTGGATATGTACATAATAGTCCGGAGCTTCCGTCAGACTTTACATGCCCACTTTGCGGACATCCGGCAGAGGATTTTGAACCGATTTATGAAGAGGCTGCTGCAGCAGAAGCAGTTGCACCAACCCCAACAACAAATACAAACGTAAAAAGTTCACAGGAGGAAAAAATGAACAAATACGCAGGAACACAGACAGAAAAAAA
>CAMNDY010000030.1 GCA_946535985.1 uncultured Treponema sp.
ACCCTTTTGTTGCCGGTATTTATTCAGGACGTGTTCGTGCCATGTTTGATGACCGTGGCCGCCGCATTACAGAAGCAGGTCCTTCAAGTCCTGTAGAAGTCCTTGGTATGGAAGAAATGCCTAATGCAGGTGACCCATTCCAGGTAACAGAAAGCGAAAAAGATGCACGTGCAATTTCTGCAAAACGTCAGGAACTCAAGCGCTTTGAAGCTGCTAAGGCTGTTAAGAAGACTACACTTGAATCCCTCTACAGCGATATTGCCGACAGTGAAGTTAAAGAACTTAAGGTTATTATTAAGGCCGACCTTCAGGGTTCTGCCGAAGCCCTTAAGTCTTCTTTGGAAAAGCTTTCTACAAGAGAAATCCGTCTTTCCGTTATTCACTCAAGTGCGGGTGCAATCAACGAATCGGATGTTACTCTTGCCGCTGCAGATTCAAATGCAATTATTATCGGCTTCAATGTTCGTCCAACTCCAAAAGCAAAAACTCTTGCCGAGCAGGAACAGGTTGAAATCCGTAAATATAATATCATCTATAAGTGTGTTGAAGAAATTCAGGCCGCTATGGAAGGTATGCTTCAGCCGGATACAAAAGAAGAAGTTATCGGACAGGTCGAAGTTCGCGACACCTTCAAGGTTCCAAAAATTGGTATTATTGCCGGTTGTATGGTCAGCGAAGGTATTGTACGACGTACTTCAAGTGTTAACCTTATCCGAGATGGTATTGTTAAATTTACCGGTAAGATTTCTTCTCTCAAGCGCTTTAAGGATGATGCTAAAGAAGTCAGCACTGGCTATGAATGTGGTATTGGTCTTGAAAACTGGCAGGATATTCAGGTTGGTGATAAGCTCGAAGTATTCGAAATTGTTGAAGTTGCAAAGAAGCTTGGAAAAACCCTTGCCGAAGAAGAAGCCGAAGCTGCTAAACGCAATGTTACTGCTGCCGGTTCAGAAGGAGCAAACTAGTGGGACAGTACAGGATCCAGCGGCTTGATGATCAGCTGCGTGATGAAATTGCAAGTCTCATAATGAAAGGCGAAGTAAAAGACCCGCGTGTTAATACTTTTTTAAGTATTAACCGTGTAGAAGTTACTAAAGATTTGAGTTATGCAAAAGTATATGTTTCATCCTTCCTTCCTGACAGTAACGTAAAGCTTGGTGTGGACGGACTTAATGCTGCGGCAGGTTTTATACAGCGTGAAATTTCTAAAAAGCTCAGACTTTTTAAGTTCCCAAAACTAACCTTTGTAGTTGATGAAGGAATGAAAGCGGGCTTTAATATGGTTCAGAAATTAAATGAACTTGAACGTGAAGAAAAAGAAAGAAATGATTCTTCTGAAGCCCCTTCGACAGGGACCACAGAAGAATAAATTAAGATTGTCGGGTCGAGCCCGACAATGACAATCAAATCCCGGGCTTGACCCGGGAATCTTTTTTTAACAATCCTTATTAAGGAAACAGTATATAAGCACCAAAAATCCAGCCTTCAAGACCGCTTGCATCATCCTTAACATAATACCAGAAATCTGTTTCGCCATCTATTTCGTCTGCAACGTTGGTGCGCATAAGTGTAGTTACCCATGGCTGGTCTGCAGATTCAAGCTGACCGATAACGTTTCCGGCAGTTCCAGGTTTATCTCTTACATTTATCTTTGAACCGTCTTCTGTGTAAAGGTGTCCTTCGCCGGAAATTGTTTCAATTGTGTCATCGGAAAAAGAACTTACATTAAGAATCTTATTATACTCTTTTGAAATATAGGCTTCTATAAACATAGAAGTTTTCATTGATTTTGCATTATTCAAAAATTCTTTTTTAAGATCTTCGTCTTTTGCTGTTTTTGCATTTTCAAGCAGCATAATGGCTTTTACGTCTTTTTCGTTTGTGCTCACATTGGCTTTGTTTACATAACGTGTACGTTTAATTCCATCATTTGTATCATAAAAAGTAATTTCTTCAAAATCAGTATTAAACTGATTATAAGAAGCTTTTGGAACAACAAAAGTTCCTGTTTCGAGCATTGCATTTCTAAAAGAAGAAAGGCTTGGGTGTGTAAACAAAAGAGAATCTGCAATGATTACAGAAAGCTTGTCGGCCTGTTCGGCATCAGATTCCTGAACATAATAGGTTTTGTCATTGTATTTTACTTCAAAGAATTTTACATCCTGGTAAGTTTTGCTTGAGGTTACAAGATCCTTTATTACTATTTCTTCAGAAGCTAATTCCAGCTCTGTTCCTGCTCTTACAGTTTCGGCCCATTCAACACCATTTGAATCATTTGCCTTGCGCAATGGTCCATTATCACGGAGCATAAAGATTTTTGAAGGAGCAGAAAAAACATTTGCGGTAATTAAAACTATAAGACTAAAAAATACTATTACTTTTTTCATATTAGTTTCTCCTGTTTAATACTTCATCGTATGCAGCTTTAATTTTTTCTTCCATGTAAGAAGAAACGCCGATTGTCTCTAAATAGTCAAAAAGAAGATCTTCAATTTCAGGTTTGAGAGAGTCATTTGCAAGTATTCTTGAAAGTGTCTGATTTGCAACAATATCTGCGGCATTATAAGAAACGCTGTCTGTTTTTATAAAGGCAGTTTTTCCAAAAGCTGTTCCGCTGTAATAAGTAACATTTATAAAATCAATATCAAGATCAGTGTCTGTCTGTTTTGATTCAGGGTCTACGGCAACTATAGTTCCTTCTTCAAGCTTTTTAGAGGTTGCAGAAGTTCCGTCGGCGGCTGAATAAGTTAATGTATCAGATAAAATAATTCCGGCCTGGAGCTTTGTATTATCCGTAATAAATATATCGCGGGTCCAGTAATCATTGTCATAGTAGCTTACGTGAACAAAGTTAAAGCTTTCTTCTTTACCGGAGCTTAAAAGTCTGATGGCCTCTTTTTGCTCCATCTGGTCATCTGCAAAATAAATATTCAGAGATTCGCCAAGAAGCATTTCGTCCTTGTAAACCATTTTTCCATGTGCATTTTCTACATACAAAGGTGTGCCGTCATAAAGTGCAATGGAATTAATTGTGCTGATTTTTTTCTGTGGTTCAACTGCTGTTGAGCTTTGTTTAGCCTCAGATTGAGTCTGGCTTGTTTTTTCAGATTTATTACAGCCGCTTAATGCCAATAAAAGACATAGAGCTATAATAAACATGTTTAGTTTTTTCATATATCCTCCATTTTTATTATTTGTTAATTATAACATTATTGTTCAAGAATTTCAAAAAATCTTTTTTGAATTGTTCCATTATTGTCTGTAACTGTTAATGTGTGTTTTCCAGGACTTGGAGCCACTGTCATTTCGTGAACCCGTTCTGTAAGCCCAAGGAAGTGTCCGTCTAAATCCCAATAAAGTATAGATTCAGAAGAACGGGTCGCAGCCTGCATAACCATTGCCCCAGGGTTACCGTCAAGTTCAACAGGAATAATATAATTTGTTCCTGACTGAGGAAAAACAATGGAGAAGGAATCCTTTGTAGAAGCGGTGTGCCAGGGAACAAAATCGGGAAGTGGCTGGTAAGCAAGGTTTGTGTTTTTATACCAGTATTCTAAATATGGTGGAAGTACAAAATGCTTTTCTATTTTTGGAAGGCTTCCATTATAGATTCCTGCCTGTTGACCGGTAAGATCTTCTGCACTTGCACGATATTTTCCGTCCGGGGTAAGAGAAACTGTTGTACAATAAGGGCAAAGCTTTGGTGCCATTGCTTTTTTAGAACGAAAAATCATTTTTGTATCTGGGCAGTTGGGCCCTGCTGCATAGCCTGAATGGGCACAAACTAATTGAGGTAGGAGTTCTTCTTGGGGCATGTCGGGCCAGGTAGTCTGTGGCAGTGTAGAAAAAATATCAAATAAAATTGGAGCAGAAGTAGAAACACTTTTTAAATCCGGATTTCCTTTGCCCGATGCATTTCCAACCCAGACGGCTACCGTATATTGTGGGGTAACTCCAATTGCCCAGGCATCGCGGTTTCCGTTGGAGGTCCCTGTTTTCCAGGCAATTTTTTTTGAGTTCATGTAGCTTTGCCAATTGGCTTCATCATCTGGTCTTATTCCTGTTGCAAGAGTTTCAATTGTAAGCCAGGCACTTCCGCGGGAAAAAGGAGAGGTTGAATTATAGCCGCATGCCTTATTCATTAGGTTTGCATATGCTCGAGCTCCTTCCTGCATGGTTATTTCTCCGCCACCAAGAATAAGCGGAAGTCCATAATCATCTGCGCTTCGTGTAAAGGTCGAAAAGCCTGATTTTTTCAAGATATCAAGAAATCTGTTTAATCCAAAAATCTGAAGCTCTCTGATTGCCGGAATGTTTAAGGACCTTGTAAGGGCTTCTGAGGCAGGAACAAGACCGCTATATTTTGGAATATTATTATCAGGCCTGTAGCTGCCGATTCTTGTTGGAATATCAATTACTAGTTGATCCGGTAAAAACTCTCCGGAATCCAGCATGGCAGCATATAAAAATGGTTTTAAAAGACTGCCGGAACTTCTTTTAGCCTGGATTATATCTACAGCATAAGAATCTTCATTTCGTCCATCGGCTCCGGTGTTTCCGCAATAAGCCAGAATATCAAGAGTCTGCGTATCAAGCACAAGCGCTGCTGCATTATCAATTCCACGCCTGGCAAATTCCTGCGACCAGTATTCAATAATACGGAATGTATTCTTTTGCATCGTATAATCAAGCGAAGTATAAAACTTTGTCTTTTTATTCCTGCTGTTATATATGAGATAATCAAGATAATGATAAGCCGCATTTGGAAGCGGGTAAGGTTTTGCAGGAAGTTCTTCTTCAAGAGCCATTGAAAGTGTTTTAAGGTCAATTATATTTTTTTCATAAAGATTTTGTAAAAGAGAATTTCGTTTTTGTAAAAGTAGAGAAGAATTAGCCCCGGGATATACAAGGGCCGGCTGATTAGGGAGAACCGCAAGGGTTGCAGCTTCGGCCCAGGTAAGCTCTGCCGGAGGACGGTTAAAATATCTCCAGGAGGCTGCTTCAAGTCCTACTACATTTCCGCCAAAAGGGGCATAGGCAGAATATAATTCAAGGATTTTCTTTTTGGAAAAACGAAGTTCAAAAATAAATGCAATAAAGGCTTCCCGTATTTTTTGTGGATAAGTTCTTTTAGGATTTCCATAAAGAAGCCTGATTGTCTGCATAGTGATTGTAGAGCCACCCGAAACTATTCGGTTACTTTTTGCATTTTGATTAATCGCTCTTGCAATTGAAAATAAATCAACTCCAAGGTGATAGTTAAATCTTTTGTCTTCGCATGTAATTATAGCTTTTTTAAATTTGACCGGAACCTGGCTTGGTTCGAAACGCCATTGTTCATCAGAAGCAACTCTCGCACCCAAAAGTATTCCGTTTGCATCATACAAAGCATAAGAGTATCCTGGAGATTTTTTGAGAAGAGAGGGCGGAATAATTAAGGTGCATAGTAGCAGAAAGAAAAGCAGACTACTGAAAATAATCAGTAATACCGCTTTTTTTCTGCTGATTTTGCAAAGCCTGTTTTTTATCAGGTCAAAGACTTTCATTACTTAAGCATCTCGACAAGAAAGCCTGGACTTACTGCTTTGATACTTTCATCATACATAGCTTCTGCGTGAATAGCCGGAACATAGAAGTTTCCGCTATAAGCTGCTGTTGCAGTAAATATAAAGTCTGTTGAGTATGAAGAGTTTGGTAAATCAAAGTAAGTATAAATTACATCATCACGAATATCCTGATATGTATAAGTTGAAGAATACTTTTCATTTGCAATACGTTCATTTGCAAATTCAAGACAAGTTCCAACAGGTACAGCAAGAACAAGATTCTTAACTTCTTTTCGGGTATTATTTCTGATGCGAACCTTCAGACGAACTTCTTCTCCGGCTTTAATGTTGCTAAGGCTATAAAAATTATCTACGGTTAAAGAAATTCCTTTGTTCAAGGTCTCTTCTTTTCCCGGAGTTTCAAGACCGGAACAAGTTACTGTAGCATAAAGGGTAGTGTTTCCGGTATTTTTTATAGTCACAAGCTGCTGAGGGAATTTATAAGAAACCGGAAGATTTTCTGTAAGAGCTTTTTCTGTGAAGCTGCCTGCTTTTGAGTCAAGATCATTTGATATTTCATATTTTACTTCTGAAGTTTTCATTTTTGAATAATAAGGAAGTAAAGAGAATAATGACCAGGCTGTTTCCTGAGTATTGAGCCATTTATCAGAAGCAAGAGTTTCTGCAATTGATTTAGCAAGCATGTCGCTGCTTAAAGGTGAATTGCTGTCAAGCTGTGTTGCAGTAAAGAGTCTTATTGCTTCTAAACGAATTGAAGAAGAAAAATCATCTCCGGTGTTTCTGTAATCGCTCTTCATGCTGCTTGTCTTATTCATAAGTTCTTTTGCTGTATCTTTACGTCCTGCAAGACTATAGGCTGCAGAAAGTAAAAGCAAAGTTTCATCTGTAAGATTTCTTGTTTCGTAAAGTCTGTTCATTGAACTTATGTCTGCTTTTCCTGCAAGTGCAATTACAAAAAGTCTGTAGGCTTGAGTAGCAGTGCTTTCGTTGTTATTAGAGAACTGCCATTCTTTTGCAGATTGTACAAGCCAGTCTAAAGCAGGTGTTAAGATATTTTCAGGAACTGTGTAGCCTTGTTTTTTTGCTTCGAGCATGAAGTGACTTGCATAACAGGTTCCCCATGCATGTGGTGAAGAATTTCCCGGCCAGTAACCCATTGCTCCAACGCTGGTCTGATAAGTCGGATAGCGGTCAAGTACAGAAATTACATTTGCTTTAAGTTCATTTGTTTTTTCCGGTGTAAGCTTTGTAAAGTCAGAAATATAAAGCTGAGGGAAACCGCCAGAAGTAATCTGTTCAATACAGCCATGAGGATAAGAAATAAGATAAGAAAGGCGCTGTGAGAAGTTTGTCTGAATAATGTTGGAAAGTTCTACACTTAATTTTGAAGAACCTTTTTCTCCAGGAGTTTCTACAGAAACAGAAGAAGTTTTTCCCGGTTTTATTGCAACTGTAGTCTGGTAAGTAACAGGGGTTCCGCGGCTCTGAATATTCATATCTGTAGAAGATTTTGTTGAATACTTTCCGTCTGTAGCTGTTGTTTCAAAAAGAACATGTCCAGGATTCTTTGTTTCTACTAAGAAATTAACTGTTTTGTTAGAGTTAGCAGCAACAGATACATTTTCGGTTTTAGAGAAATTGGTAATTCCTCTTGCAGAGAAAGTAACAGTCACATTTTTATCTTTGTTTTCCCCATTAAAGATTGTAACAGGAATGTTTATCTTTTCGTTTGTACCAATAGTGCGTGGAATAGAAGGCTGCGACATCAATTCCGATTTTACAGGAACAGTTTTTTCTGCCTTTCCATAAGCACCGTTATTTCCTGCAATAACAATTGCACGTACAGCACCAACATAATAAGGCATTTCAAATTCTGTTGTTTTCTTTTCGCCGGCTTTAATTGTGAATGGTCCAAAGTATCTTACAACAGGTGCAAATCGGTTTTCGTTATTTTTTGCATTGTCAAGAATATCTTCGGAACCACCAATTGCAAGCATGGTTTCAAGTTTTCCACTGTAAGCATTTATTACGTATTTATAAATATCCCAGTTTTGAAGTTCAGAAGCTTCCTTCTTGTTAAATTCCTTACGGATATCTGGTGCATGGAAGTTAGTTAAACCTAACATGCCTTCATCTACAACCGCCAGTGTGTAAGTCATTGCTTTGCCGGAACTTTCAGAAACTGTAAATGATGCAGTTTTGTTTGGTTCCATTTTTTCTGCAGATGTAATAACAGGATTAAGTTTTGTTTCAGGGTTATCAACAAGAACAGGAATTACACCGTAAAGTCTTATTGGAAGACTGTTTGCAGTCTGCATATGAGGCTGGATTAAAGTTAAGTGCACATAAACGTTTGGAGCCATGTCGTTTGTAAGGGCAAGCTTATATGTGTTAGTTCCATTTTTTGTGTCTATGCGCTGAGACTTTATAATCTTTCCGCCTTTTTCTATATAAATATATGCAGAAGCATTTGCACTTCCGTTGAAGCTGATTTGTGCAGTTTCTCCTGCTGTATAATTATTTTTATCTGCAGTAAGAGGAAGGGTAGCGGCACTACCTGTTCCTCCATCCTGTGCGCGTCCAGCCCAACCAGGCCAGTCAATGTATACAACTTTTGCAGCAGTATGACCTTTTGAGCCATCACGTACTTCAACAAGATATCGGCCCCAGTCCGGGTATTTAACATTGATTTTAAATGAACCCTTTCCATTTTTAACATCAAAGCTGCCTGAATCAAGTTTGTTATAATATCGCGAAGAAACATGAGTTGCACTTGAGTATGCATCCTTTTCCCACCACCATTTCCAGTCAAGTTTGTAGAATGCGTAATTAAGAGAAGAATTACCCTGAATTGCTTTACCATTTGAATCTACAAGAACAACATCAACTGTATGATCTGTATCTGTAAGAAGCATGTTTCTTGCAGCATCACCTTTAGGAAGTTTTAAACCTACATAGCGGTCGTATGGAGAAAAATCAATTGTCTTTGATTGGGTAGAGAAGTTACCGGAAGGTTCATAAATGCGGGAAACAAAATGAGCCTTAAGTTTTCCAGGAAGATTTTGTCCGGCATTCAAGCTTGTGCTGAAATTTGCTTTTGAATCTGCACCAAGCTTTCCGGACCAGATCTGGCTTCTGTTATAATTAATGTTTGTATTAAAATTAGTAAATGTATATTCAGAATAGCCGTCAAAGTTTGTTTCATCTGCAGAGAAGGCAACAGAAACATCTGCTTCGTAATTTGGAACTTCTGCTCCATGAAGCCAGGCACCGCTTAGAGTAAAGTTATTTCTTGAACTTGTAAGATATTCCCCCTGAGCTTCAAGTTCTACAGAAAGTCTGTTTGGAACAATACTTTCTACACTAAGATATTTTGTCCAGGTGTTTCCGCCAATTGTTACACGACCAGTCCATAATCCTGTTGGAGAATCGGTAGAAGTTTTAGCTGTTATAGGATAGAAATTATTTTCTGATTTTGTAAGAAGCTGACTTTGTGTAACGTGGCCAAGTGGATCCATTAATTCAAAAGTAACAGGAATATTTTTTGGAAGAGATTTTTCAAGATCCTGGAGTACAAAGGTAAGGAACATTGCATCTCCTGGTCTCCAGACTCCTCTTTCTCCGTAAATAAATCCTTTAAGACCATCAGTAACTTTTTCTCCGCCAATTTCAAAATGGCTTGTGCTTAAGTTACTTCCTTCTGAAATTTTAAGATATGAAGTTTGATTATTATTTTTAGCTGTAATTACAAAAGCTGTTTTTTGAGTTTTAATAACTAACTGACCATTTGAATCTGTCTTTCCTTTTGCAATTGTAGAACCAACATAATTTGTAAGTTCAATTTCTACATTAGAAAGAGGCTTTGCAGTTTTCATGTCAGAAGCCATAATGTAAAGCGAACCGGTATTATCCTTTTTGGCCATCAATCCAATATCAGAAACTAAAATATTTCTGGAAATTGTATTAGAAGAATTGTAGCTTGCAATATAAAAAGCCGGATGGCATGGATCATTTCTATTATACCAGTAATCGTTTCTATCTCTGTTGCTTACATTTTCCCAGTAATCCCAGCTGCTCTTTTCGTTAGGAAGAGTGTATTGTTCAATTGTATCAGGCGGCATAGGAAGACTTGAGTAATCATGACTATATGGGCAAACATATTTAATCTGGTCTCTTCTAAAAGAAACTCTGATATGGAACATTCCCTCAGGATATTTTTTTACCAGCTGCGAAAGATCAAGTCCTCGTGCAATGTATTTATTCTGCATGGAGTTATCCCAGTTAAAGCTGAGCTTCTTTTCCCAGATTGGTTCTCCAACGCGATAAATTTTATTTGTTTCGTTAAGTTCATTATCCTGCAGGAACTGGTTCATGTTGCGTTCATAAATCTGATAAACCTGAACAATTACACCTGTAAGATTTTTTGTTTCAATTGGAAATACAGCACCCTGACTTGTCGGGAGAATTGTATTTGAATTCATAAAGCGTACAGAAGGAATTTCCCATTTATCCGAAAGCGTTACTGTGTCTGCCTTTGCAAGATAAATGCCCTCTGAACTTTTTATTCCCTGCTCAAAAGAAACAGTCTGAATGTCAGAAAAGTTTGAATCGCTGAAAATAGAAAGTGTGTTTCCGTGAATGGAAGAAGTATAATTTGAAGTAAGTTTTCCATCCTGATTTTTTGCAATGATATAGGATTCTATGTCTTGAGAAGAATCAAGGGGTTTTGAAAAACTTACAAGGATTGTATTTTGTTTTGAAGTATTGATATCTACAATAGAAAAATCTGATGTGCCGGGAATAGTAATCTGTTTTGAACCGTTAAAAAGTTTTTCCTGGTCACGATCCATTCCTAAGGCCTTGCCTGACCATTTAAATTCCAGGTTACGATTTTTATCAGAATCATTTGGAAGATTTACAGAAAATTTCCATGTATCGTCCTTGTCACTTTTTTCCCAGAAAATCTCCTGAGGTTTAAAGCCCAGCTTTGCAGAAAGAAGTTTATTAATCTGGTTTTCCTCAACAGGTATATCGGTTGTAACAGACCCAGAAACTGTATAGAGGGCATTTACCGCATTTAATTGAACTTCATCAAAGTCAACTGAATAAGAAGGACTTTCTACATAAAAGTTCTGTTCAAAATCATCAGCACTTTCATCGGCAAAAAGTTTTTTAATATTTGCTTTAAGAGTGAGTTTTGAGTTTCCTTTATATGGCTGGTCCGGGGTAAAAGTTGCTTTGTTGTCTGAATAATCCCAGATACCCCTGAGCTTTGGATAAATTTCAATTGCTTCGCCAATAGGACATTTTGGAGCTTCCATAAAGCTAATTGAAATTGGAGTTAAGCGTCCTACAACTTGAGGTGTAATAAATTCAATGTGATTTGTAGTTGATTTTGAATAAAAAGTATTTTTACCGGATTTTGTACAGCCCGATAAAACCATTAAAAGAATTGATAATGCTAACGTTAATAATATATTTTTTTTCATATATATATTTTAGCATATATGAGTTAAATTGCAATTGCTTTTATAAAATAATGACAAAGAGATTATGAAGGCGTCCCTGGGCGTTTTTTTCAAAAAGTCCTGTAAAGACATTATCTGGAGTAAATACCGCACAAAGACTTTCGTTTGGCAGTGCGTGTAGGTCTGTTCCAAAAAGAGCAGAGCGGATTGGTTTTCCGTTATAATAATCCTGGCGGGCACTTTCATCTTTAAGTTTAAGATTTGTAAAACCACAGAGGCTGGATGTTTTCGTGTCAAAAGCTTTGATGCATTTTAAGATTTGCGCCTGTATTTCTTTACGCTCTTCGTCAAATGAATATTTTTGATAGGTTAAAGAGTTTTTCTTCATTGCTTCAAGCTCTTTTTCCATATTCTGGATTGCTGTTTGTATTGTAAAATCTTTTACGCTTTCATAACCTGCTGCATCTTCGATTGTAAAAGTTCCAACTTTTGTTCTGTAAAGGCCTGCCAAAAATGCAGCAGAACCACAGGCATTTGCAATGTCTCTTGCAAGGCTGCGGATGTAAGTTCCTTTAGAAACAGAAAAATCTATGCGGGCATAAAGAACTTTGCCATCCTGATTTTTCTGGATTTCCGAGATTTGTGCTTTATAAATTGTTACTTTTCGAGGAGGAATTTCTGCTTCCTGCCCCTTACGCACCAGCTCACTTGCTCTTTTTCCATCAACATGAATAGAAGAAAAAACCGGCGGAACCTGATCATAAGTTCCCGTGAATTGTTCTACAGCCTTTATAAGTTCTTCTTCGGTTGGGAGTGGAGCAGTGCGGGTAACTTTTCCTGTATATTCAAGAGTATCTGTTTCCTGGCCAAATTTAATGACAGCCCTATAATCCTTATCAAAAGCAGTAATGTACCCTGCAAGTTTTGTGAGTCTCCCCGTACAAACAACCAGCAGCCCCTGCGCAAAAGAATCCAGCGTCCCAGTATGCCCAACCTTAATTATCCCCAGCGCCCTCTTAACATCCGTAAGCGCCGTAAACGAAGTAAGCCCCACCTTCTTAGCCAGAAGAACAATTCCATCTGTATTCATATTTTAACATTATATAGAATTTCTACTAAAAAAAGAATAATCAGGCATTTATTTTAAATCTCATGAAACCTAATCCAAAATAAACATCCCCACCAGAAGGGCAGTGAGAGGATCGAACTCCCGACATACGCCTAATAGGAAATCCGTTAAAAAAAAGAGCGATAGCTCTTTTTTAGGATTTACCTTTAGCGCGTTCCGAACGAGCGGAGCGAGTGAGGTCTGCAGAATGTCGGGAGTTCGCTGTGTGGGAAAGTCTTTAAAAAAACAAAAGGCTAGGTATAAACCTAGCCTTAACCTGGGCAGTGAGAGGATCGAACTCCCGACATTCTGGGTGTAAACCAGACGCTCGTACCAGCTGAGCTAACTGCCCGAATCACTCATAAGTGATAAAAATAATATATCAGAAACTTAAATTTGTGTCAATATAACAAATCCTTTTCCATGCATTTTTTTATTAATAAATGGCATTTTTTATAGAAAAATCCGAATTTATCTGTTATTATTATAGCAATGAAAAAAGCATTTTTATATGCAGCATTAATATTTGTTTTTTTCCTCGTTTCCTGTTCCAATGCTCAGATTAATGTTCTGACTTCTCAGGAAGATACTTTACGTTCTGCATTAAACGATAAATCAAATAAAACAATCTGGACAAAAGAAATTGAACCGGACCGTCTTTCGTTAAAACTCAATTCAAATATTTCTGTAATCAATAAAGATATAGTTTCTCCACAGATGCTCGGTTCTATAAAAGACTTACAGGGTCCTGTCTATCCGGAAATTAAGAATTTTGCAAACCTTGACTGTACTTCAATGAATAAAACCCTGCTTTCCACAATGGATGATTTTTGCAAACAGATAAGTAAGTCAACAGATAACCTTGAATCCTTTTTTGTTTCAGAATATTTCTTTAATTATGTATTTTTCAAAACTGATTTTGAAGAAATCTTAAGCAATTTCAAAAAAGGTGATGAAAACTTTGACCATTATGTTATCTGCAAAGCCTTTGAAAGTCAGGACTTAACACAAGTTCCTGTACGTTTATATAATAAAAACAATTTTGTTGATTTATCTGTCTATCTGACTTATCATAATGGGTATAAGATAACTCAAATTGAAGTTATCAGGTGGGGGAAAATATATGGAGAATCAGACAAAGCAAATTCCAAAAAATGATGAACAGCTTTCTGGTATTGAACGCGAACTTGTCCTTCAATACCTGATGGATGGAAATGTTCCTGTAACACTAACTCCTGTAAACGAAGAAAAAGCTTCTGATGACGGAAAAATCATTCATCCGCTTGCATCACAAATTTTCCCTGTAGCATTAAAGCCGGAACATATCAAAGTACAAAAAAACGGAAAAATTCATCTTGAAAATCCTCCTCAGTCTGTTATAGGCTTTGCAGGTAAAAATGTACGTGCGGAGTTTTATTTTAATCGTGTAGGTTTGTTCTTTACCTCGCTTGTCGATAAAGATAAAAAAGGCCTTTATATTCTTGTTCCTGATAGCCTGAATCGTATAAAGGATGTTGAAGAGCAGACAGACTATGATTTTTCTGCAGTATTATTTTTTGAATGTAATAATAAAAAGGATATTAACAAGCCATGCCGTCCCTGGGAGCATGAAACATTATTTTCCCGTCCTGTATGGAAGTCTATTCCTTTAGAAAATCAAAAAAAAGCAAAAGAATATCTTGAGCAGTTTGTAGAAAGCGCCAAAGCAAAGAAAAATGCAGGAAACGGAATTCAGCTTATTCCGGTTTGTAATTATCTGACTTTTGAAGCAGAAGTAAAAATGCAGGCAATAGAAAATAGGGTGCAGCCTTTAAATATCCTTTATGTTGATCATGAACGAATTGTTCTTGGCACCCAGAATCAAAATGATAATTATGAAGTAGGTCATGAATATGGCTTAAAGCTTTGCTTTTCTATAAAAAACAGTCCTATTCTTTCCCGTGATATCTTTGTTACCTGCCTCGTAAATAATGTTTACGAAAGTGAAGACAAAAAACGCAAATGCATAGATTTTATTTACACAACTATGCAGGAAGAAGATTTGCGATATCTTTACGAAAAGGCTACAAAACGACTATTTGTGTAAAAACTATTTAGCTTTTCTATTTCCAAGAACTGTAGAAATAATATTTAAATAAGGAATATTCTCGCAGAAGATTTTTACAATTACAGTCATTGGAACGGCAAGAATCATACCAATAAAGCCCCATAAATATCCCCAGAGGGCAAGACTTACGAGGATAGCAAAAGGAGAAAGTCCAAGGCGTTCACCTTCTATACGTGGTTCTAAAATATTTCCCAATAAAAAGTTTATTGCAGCCATAAAAAGAAATACAAAGACAACTTTTCCATAATAAGGATAAAACTGCAATAAAGCAAAAATAGTTGTAAGCAGGGTAGAAATAATAGAACCAAAGGTTGGAATAAAGTTCATTACAAAAGCAAGAAAGGCCCATACCATTGGAAAATCAAGCCCGATTATAAGTGCCATAACGAATACTAAAAGTCCGGTGGCAAGTGAGATAAAAAACTTTATGGAAAGAAAGCGCACTACATCCTGACCAATCTGCTGTGAGATATTAAGTACTGTCTGTTTGTTTTCATCTTTTACGGCATTTGTGATTCTTGTTTTAAATCCCTTAATTTCAATTAAAAGAAAAGAAAACATAATCAAAATAAGAACAAGATATTTTCCAAAACTTAATACGCCGGAAGAAAAGCCTAAGGCCAAATCCTGGACAAACTGGCGAACTTCCAGAATGCCCCAAAGATTATTGATAAAGCTTTTTTCTTCATCAATAACAAGATTTAACTGCTTTGCTATAAGTCTGTAAATAGACATAAAGCGGCTTTCATATTTTGAATATTCCGTTGCGATTGTCTGAACACCTTTTGCAAGAAAACTTGAAACAGAGCCGATAGCAAGAAGAACAATTACAACAACTATCAATGTTCCAAAAACCCATTTGATATGAGCTTTTGCTTCAAGATTCTTTACAACAGGATAAAATGCAAGTGCCATAAAAATCGCAATTGCAACAGGGATTAAAACAGAGGACAAAACCTTGCACAAAAATCCCATCAGGATAAATGCAAAAAACAGGAGAACAAAAAAGATTGGTTTAGTGTAATCTCTTTCCATCGCGGTCCCTGAGCCTGTCGAAGGGCTAGCGTTTTGGTAAAATTTTATCAAATCCACAATAAGGTACAAGTACCGGTGGAATTGTTACAGAGCCGTCTGCGTTCTGGTAATTTTCAAGAATTGCAAGCATGGCACGTCCTACGGCAATTGCAGTTCCGTTGAGGGTGTGAACATACTTGTTCTTTCCGTCATCATCCTTGTACTTAATGTTCAGGCGGCGGGCCTGATAGTCGGTACAGTTAGAAGTAGAAGTTACTTCTCCGTATTCGCCACCGTTGCGGCCAGGCATCCAGGCTTCAAGGTCCCACTTGCGGTAGGCAGGAGCACCAAGGTCACCGGTACAGGTGTCTACAACGTGGAATGGAAGTCCAAGCCCTTCAAAAATTTCTTCTTCTATAAGGCGAAGCTTTTCGTGAATCTGGTCTGACTGCTCAGGAGTAGAGTAGGCAAACATTTCTACCTTATCAAACTGGTGTACGCGGTAAAGTCCTTTAGAGAACTGACCTGCAGCACCGGCTTCTCGGCGGAAACAGTGAGAAAGTCCACCATAAAAACGTGGAAGACTTGCCTTGTCTAAAATTTCATCCTGGTGGTAACCGCCAAGTGTAATTTCTGCAGTTGCAACAAGACAGGTTCCTTCGTCTTCGATTGAGTAAACGTTAGATTCGTTACCGCGTGGATTAAAACCAATTCCCTTAAGAACTTCTTCCTTGGCAACGTCCGGTGTAATAAACATTTCAAAGTTGTGCTTGCGCAATGTGTTCAGAGCATACATAATAAGAGCCTGTTCAAGGAATACGGCTTCATTTTTAAGGTAGTAAAACTTTGGACCAGAAACCTTAGTACCGCGGTCAAAGTCAATGATATCAAGAGATTCTCCAAGCTGAACATGATCCTTTGGTTCAAAGTCAAACTTACGTGGAGTACCAACTTTTTTTACTTCCAGGTTTTCTGTATCAAGCTTACCGATTGGAGCATCAGGGTGAACCATGTTTGGAATCTGGCGGGCAGCTTCTTCAAGGGCAGCCTCAGTTTCTTTAGTTTCTGCTTCTACAGCTGTAATTTCTTCTTTGATTGCTTTACCTGCAGCAATGAGTTCCTGGCGCTTGTCGTTATCAAGCTTCTGTTTCATGGCCTGAGCATTTTCGTTACGCTTCTGCTGAAGTCCCTGCAGCTTTGTTACAAGGGCAGTACGCTTATCAAAAAGTTCAACTACCTTGTCTGCATCGGCTGTCATATTACGGTTGATGATATTCTGTTTTACAGCATCAAGATTATCTTTAATAAATTTATAGTCTAACATTGTTTTCTCCTATATTTGTGTCCTTAAAGGCTCTTAGTTTGCAAGTGAAAATGTAATTGTTACAGTAGAAGAAACTTCTACATTGCCGGCTTCAATAGGAGTTATGGCAGAATTTGTTGCCATAAGTTTTGCTCCTGCTGCGCGTGTATAAGAAGAAGGATTATAACCTTCCGAAATATCAAGTACTTCTGAAACTTTACAACCGCTTGCTCCTGCAATGAGAGAAGCTGCATCCTGTGCATTCTGAACTGCAAGAGTTCTTGCTTCTCTTAAAGCATTTGGATTTTCTGTTGCAGAATATGTGAAGGAAGTTAATCCGTTTGCACCATTTGCAACTGCATGATCAATAATATTTCCGGCATTGTTTATATCGCGGATTAATACCTGAACATAATTTACGATTGTATATTTTCCTGGATAGGGATTTGAATTGTCCTGTGAGATTCTGTAATCTACAGTTGTAATATCTCCTTCCATAACTCCAGCTTCCTTGATTTTTTCAATTACCTTTGTTGTTGTTTCTGCGTTCTTATCGCGGGCATAATTTATATTCCATTCAGAAGTGCGAACAAGAAAACGTACAGTTAACTGGTCAGCAGGAAGTGTTACAACTCCGGTACCCGAAACTGTAATTGTTCTTACTTTTTCCTCCGGTTTATTTACAGTACAGGACGAGGCAAAAAGCACCGAACCTGCAGCAATTATTAAAAGAGCAATTTTCTTTAACATTCTTTTTCCTCCTCATTAGTGAATGTTTATATAAAATCGTTTGAGATATACAATTCTTTTATTTGCTTTATCCCAGTATTTACTTGCAGGATAGTTGTCACATAAAGTCTGATATGTTTCAACAGCCTGCTTTATATCTTTGTATTTAGAATTTGATTCAAGAATCTGACCTAAAAGATAAAGTGCTTCATCTCTGTTATCTGTTGAAAGTTCAAGGTACTGAACAAGGGCAGGGTAAGCATCATCATATTTTTTTGAAGAAAGAGAAGTGCGGGCCTGCTCCATAATTGTTTCAAGCTCTTCTGCGTTTTCATTATCTTCATCAATTACAATAACATCATCTTCTGATTCTATTTCAATAACAGAATCTTCAGAGTTGTCCTGACTTTCATTTTGAGGTTCAACAATTGCTTCGGCTTCTGCTTTTGCTTCTGGCTGAGGTTGAGGCTGAGGTTGAGGCTGAGCTTTTGCTGCTGGTGCCGGAGTTTCTGTTGTGGCAGCTTCTTCAACAGTCTCAATTTTAGGAGCCGGCTTTGGACTTGCCTTTGCAGGACTTTCCGGTTTCTTTGGAACAAGTTCAGAATAATCAGGGGCACTTACTACTGTAGAAGATTTTCCTTTTTTCTCAAGAACTGTTACTTCAATATAGTCGTCAATATATTCGCCAGTAAGATTATCAACTTTATAGAAATGATGAATCTGAGTTCCGCTTTCTTTTGCAAGCAGTGTATACTTTGTATCTGTTGTTCCAAGTTTACGGCCGCGGCTGGCAAGATTGTTGTATTCAGAAGTTGAACCCATGTAAATCCAACCATTACCAGGATAGGTAATTACAAGTGTTTCGCCTTTTTTCAAAGTAACACTTCTCGAAGGAACAATAATGATTTCTTCCTGGGCTTCTTCTTCAGTTTCAATTTCTATTGTTGGTTCAATACTTTCTTCAGAAGTTTCACTTTCTTCACTTTCGTCGCCGTCTTCTGAAGCATTAACTTCTGAATCTTCACTTTCTGATTCTTCGCCTTCTGTAATTTCACTTCCTTCTGTAACTTCTGTAGATTCAGTTTCCTCAACAGGTTCTAATGGCGGCAATTCTTCTATTTCTTCAACCGGCTCTGTAATCTGATTGTTTTCTTCTTCCTCTTGATCAGAAGCTTCTGTTTCTTCCACTGGTTCCAGTTCAATTAAGTCCGGTTCTTCAATTTCTTCAAGAGGAGGGTAGAGCTCGTTAATATCATCTGCTAGAGGAGTTGCAGTTTCTTCACTTGAAGCTTCTTCTTCTGCCTTTGCATCCTCTTCTTCCTGATCAGAACTTTCTTCTTTTGTCTGTGTAGTCTCTTTCTGAACTTCCTCGATTGAAACAGGAGGTTCTGGTTCATTTACAGGTGTTTCTGCCTTTGTAGAACCGCATGAGAAAAATAAAAATAATGATAAAGATATCAATACCAAAAAAACTTTTCTTATCATGGTGCGGCTCCTGTAATATCTCTTATTATATTGTCATTTGCCTTTTCAAGCGATTCAATGTCTTTTTCGGTGGGTTTTTCAAACCAGCTGTCAGCCTGTTCGTCTGTCCATTTATCCTGGGTCTGACGAGAAATATTATAATCCTTGTTAATTTCCGGCCCGTCTGGAATAAGAAGACTTTCTGTCAAAACAACAGGTTTTTCTTCCTGGACCTTAGTCTTTTTGTTTTTTGGAATGCATAAAAGAAGAATAATCAAAAGCAAAATAGAAGCTCCAAGAGTTGCAAACAAAATTGCATTACGCTTATTTTCGCTGCAATAGTCTTTGATTAATTCAAAAAGAGAAACAATTTTTTCTTTTAAGTTTTCAAAAAAACTTTTAAAATCCATCTTTATTGTTCCTGGCTTTCCTTATCTTCTTTTTCGGGGTCTGTAATAGTTCCATCAGCATTATGAATACGTCTTGGAGGACGAGGTGGAATTACAACACCTTCTTCTTCAGGAACATCTTCATCTTTAAAATCATTTTGAGAACGGTCAATGTCTGCTCCAAGCTTAATATCCTGATCAAGGCGAAGAGCAATTACTTTACTTACACCAGACTCTTCCATTGTAATACCAAGCATTGTAGAAGCGCCCATTACAGTTTTCTTGTTATGAGTAATTACAATGTACTGACTAACATTTGCAAAGCTTTCAAGTGTTGTTACAAAGCTTGAAACGTTCTTATCATCAAGGGCCGCATCAATTTCATCAAGCAGACAGAAAGGACTTGGACGAACCTGATAGGTTGCAAAAAGAAGGGCAACGGCAGTCATTGTCTTTTCTCCACCAGAAAGGAGGGCAATATTTTCCAGCTTCTTTCCAGGAGGCTGAGCGTAAATATCAATACCGGAAGTGAGAATGTTTGCAGGGTCTGCAAGCTTAAGTTCTGCGCGTCCACCATTAAAGAGGCGGCGGAACATGTTATGGAAATTCTTCTTAATCTGATTATATGTTTCAATAAACATTTCGGCAGATTTAGATTTGATTTCTTCACTGACTCGAACAAGATTTTCGAGAGAGCGCTGGGTATCTTCGTAATTTGTTTTTTGTCTTTCGTAACGTTCTTTTACTTCGGTAAACTCTTCTGGAGCCATGAAGTTTACAGAACCAAGACCGTTAAACACTTCACGGGTCTTTGCAAGTTTGTCACGGAGCTCAGAAGCAGGCGTTGTAATTTTATACATACGTTCTTCAAACTCCATGAGGTCGTGTGAATATTTATCCTGAAAGTTTTGTTTTACGTTTTTAATATCGTTGTCGGAAGAATTGAGAGACAGGGTAAGGCTTTCAACTTTTTCCTGATATTTATTTTGTTCTTCGCGCTTTTTGTTAAGAGTGTCGCTTTTACCAGATACGCTCTTATTACAGGTTTCAATCTCTTTATCAAGAGCGTTCATTTCCTGTGCAAGCTTTTGACCGCGTGCTTCAATTTCGGCCAGTTCTTCTTCAAGGGTTGTAATCTGCTCTTTAATTTCATCAGCTCTTTTGTTTTCTGCAAAAAGTTCATCCTGAGTTTCGCGGAGCAGTGTATTTTCAGAAGCAAGATTTCTGTTTAACATAGAAATCTGATTTTGTGCAGCAGTAATCTGTTCCTGCATCTGAACTTCATTCATTCTAAGCTTGTTCAGAGTTTCGTTGTACTCTTTAATCTTTTTGTTTAAATCTTCGTTTTGTGTATGAAGTTCAGAAATCTGATTATTAAGTTTTTCTACATTAGCAATGTTTTCTGCAATCTTTTCATCAATGCCACGTTTTTTTGTCATGATACCTTGTGGCGAAAGGAATTCTGTAATAAAGGCCGGTGATGCATTTATATATTCTTTAAATGATTGTTCTACAGTTTCAAACTGTTTCTGTGCTTCTTCAAAAGCAAGACCTGCTTCTTTTACAGTTGCAAGACTTTCTTCTGCAGAGTGTTTTTGATTTGCAAAATCAAGGAAGATGTTTTTACGGCCCTCAAGATAAATCTTTAACTTTCCAAGATTTGTATCAAGATTTTCTTTCGCAAGTCTTATTGCACTTTCGCTAAAGCCGGCAGATTTAAGTTTATCATCAAGTTCTTTTACAATGTCTTCTGTAATTGCAGCAAGCTCCTGTCTAAGGGCTCCGCGTTTTGTATCTAAATCTTCAATCTGATTTTTTAACTGCTCAGCACGAAGGTCATTATCTGTAATCTGAGAACCTGCAGTTTCAATATTTCTTTCAAAAGAAACAATGTTGTCTTTAATACTCTGAAGCTGTTTATTTTTTTCGTGAAGATTTGCATTATGCTCATCAATTTCTTCCTGAAGATTATCAATGCGTTCCTGAATTGCAGAAACTTTTACTTCAAGTCCATTTACTTTTTCTTTTATTTCAGAAGCACGTTTATTTGTTTCCTTTATAAATTCAAGCTTACCATTTTTTTCTTTGCCAATACCAAGCAATTCACCCTGTTTTGAATAAAGGTCATTCTGAAGCTCTTTAACCTTATCCATGTTTTCAGAAATTGTATTGTTGATATCTTCAATTTCCTGACGAACCTTATCGCGTTTCTGCTGAACATTTTTAAGCTCTTCTTCGTGGCGGGCTTTTTCCTGAACAAAGTTCTTAAGGCGAAGGAGGGTAAGGTCAAGCTCGTAAAGATATATTTCTTCTTTGAGCTTACGGTATTTATTTGTTTTTTCAGATTGAACCTTAAGAGTATCATACTGACGTTTGATTTCATTAAGAGAGATTTCAATCTGCTGCATGTTGATTCTTGTTTTTTCAAGTTCGCGTTCGGCTTCGGCACATTCTGCTTTACTTCGGCTGATACCTGCTGCTTCTTCAAAAAGGTAACGGCGGTCTTCAGGTTTGCTCGAAAGAATCTGGTCAATTTTTCCCTGTTCCATTACAGAGTAGGCTGCTTTACCAACACCTGTGTCCATAAAAAGACGGCGAATTTCTGTAGGTCCGGCCTGTCGCTGATTTATAAAATATTCCTGATCTCCTGAACGGTAAAGGCGGCGGGTAATTGCAATTTCAGAATCATCAAGTGGAAGAAGTCCGTTTTCGTTTGAAAGGGTAAGGGTAACTTCGGCAGAGTTTAAGGCAGGACGTTTTTCAGTACCATTAAAAATAACGTCTTCCATTTTTTCGGCACGAAGATTTTTTGAACGGTTTTCGGCAAGTACCCACTTAATTGCATCAACAACATTACTCTTACCACAGCCATTTGGACCCAGTAATGCTGTAATACCTTCTGCAAAATCAATGTGAGTTTTATCTGCAAATGATTTGAAACCGTGAATATCAAGACTTTTTAAAAACACTTGTGTCTTCCGCCATTAATTAAAATGTAAATATTACTTAATCTTTAAAATTATAATGTTTTTTTTGCTTTAATTCAATTATTACCTTATATAGTAATGAAAAACTGCTCCCGTGGGATTTTGCTTTTGCTCCGCTAAGAAAGAGGACGCTACACAAAATCAAAATCCCACTCCGCAGTTTTTCATGAATTAATACAGTAAATTAAAATTAATACAAAAATATCTACACTTCAGGTTTCGTAATTTTTCCATTTCTAATCTGCTTGGGATAAACGGTGAGGCCGAATTTTTTTTCGAGGGTGGCGTAGTGGCGAAGTTCGAATTCGTCGCCGATTACTACGTTGATGCCGCTTTTTCCGGCTCTGGCGGTGCGGCCGGCGCGGTGAATGAAAAAGTCGTCGTCTTCGGGTAGATCCATTTGAATAATATGGGTGATATCGGGGATATCAAGGCCTCTGGCTCCAAGGTCGCTTGTTATAAGAATCTTACATTTTCCACTTCTAAAGCGGTCAATGGCAGATTTTCTTTCCTGTTTATCGGCTTTGGCATAAAGAGCAGCACAGTCTATATGTTTGTAGGTCAGTTTTTTATAGATGTTTTCTACCTGGTCAGAGCGGGAAGTAAAAATAAGGGCTTTTCCGGGGTTTTCGGCTGCAAGGAACTTACGCAAAAAATCAATTTTCTCACGTAATTCTGCATAAATTGCCCAGTGTTCAATTCTTTTAGAAAGAATAAACTCATCCTGCATTTTAATATTTTCGGCATCTGCAAAAAATATGCGGGCAGTTTTGTTTATTGTTGCAGAACAGCCAATAATCTGACATTCTTTTGGCAGACAATTCCGTAAATTATCAGTATCTTCAAAGGATTCCTTTTTTAAAAGCCTGTCGCATTCGTCAAATACAGCACAATATAAATCCTGAACCTTAAGTTTTTTAAGGCGGATTAATTCCACAAGACGGGCAGCGGTTCCAATAACAATCTGAGGTTTTTCTTTGAGAGTTTCAAACTGTCTTTTAAGCGGAGCCCCACCAATTAAAAGAGCCGTTTTTCTGTCTGTAATTTTTTTTGCAGCAAGATTAATCTGACTAGCAAGTTCAAAGGTCGGAGCACAAATAATAACTCTCAACTTGGTAGTATCAGCATCTGCTTCAATTTTATTTACAAGGGGTAATAGATAGGCGTAAGTTTTACCGGTGCCGGTTTCGGATTGAAAAATCACACTTTTACCCGCAGCAATTACAGGAATTACTTCATTTTGAACATTTGTTGCTTGGGTAATTCCGTTTTCAGAAAGCTTTTGTAAGATATTTGTTGAAAGAATTTCAAAGCTCTTTTGTTTTTTATCACTCATCAACTTAATATAGCACACAATAAAAAAATCTGCTATAATTTTAAATTATGAAAATAGGAATTGATTCCTTTGGTTGTAATCACGGACAATCGGGGGTTGGAGCCTATCTGCTCAATTTTATAAAGAATATTCCCGAGGATTCTCCTTTTGACTTTGAACTTTTTGGTTTAGAAATTGATCGTTACACCTATACCGAAGACACCGAAATTCCTTTCAGCTCTGTAAGAATAAATGAAAACCCAAAAACAATTAAAAGATGGCATAAAAGACGATTAAGATCCTTCTGTAAAAAAAATAAATACGACGCTGTACTTTTTCCGGCCGCCATGCAGGTGCTTCCAGGTAAAATAAAATCAAAATCAATTCTGGTATTAAACGGTACTTACTCTACAATTTCAAATAGAAAAGAACGAAAACGACTTAAAAAAGCTTTTAACCATGCAACCCTTATTATTGCCGCTTCCTATTATATAAAAGATGATCTTTTGCAGTCGGGCTTTGACGGTTCAAAAATCATTGTAATTCACAATGGAATTGACCATAAAATATTTTTCCCGCTTGAAGATCTGGACCAGGAATTTGTAGATATCAAACCCTTTGCAATTAAACGCCCATATTTTATTTACAGTTCCCGTCTTTCCGGCAGCGACAAAAAACACATTGAACTAATAAAAGCCTTTGAGATTTTTAAAAAGCGAACAAATTATCCCCACCGTCTGGTGCTTACCGGAAGCGATGGAGACTATTCAGAAAAAATCCACGAAGCAGCTTACAACTCTGAATACGCTTCTGAAATTTTAATAACAGGACATTTTCCACAGGAAAGCTTAAAACAGCTTTATTGTGGTTCAACCGCCTGTGTTTTTCCTGCAGTAAACGAAGGAGTAGGGCTTCCTGTCATAGAAGCAATGGCCTGTGGTGTGCCTGTCCTCTGTTCTAATCTTGGCGCCCTTGTAGAAATGGCAGGAATGGGACCTTTATATTTTGACTCCGATGATGTTGAAGAAATTGCGGTTGATATGCAGAAAGTTGTAGAAGAAAAAGACCTTACAAAAATGATGATTCAAAAAGGTTTTGAAGAGTCAAGAAGAATTAACTGGGAAACAACCATAAAAGAAACTCTGGCAGCAATAGAAAAAATTTAGACCACTTGTTTTCAAAAGGTGAAACAAGTGGTCCCAGAGCTTGTCAAAAGGTTATGCAGATTCAGTCTGATCCGGCAGAGATTTTATTAAAGATTTTACATCAAGTTTTTTTGCCTGAGTAACAACATCCTTTGTAACAAGCAACTGTTTTTTACCCTTAATATCCGGAATCTCAAACATAATATCTGTTAGCATTTTTTCTACAATTGTACGAAGTCCGCGCGCACCGGTTTTTTGTCTTATAGCTTCGTTTGCAATTTCTTCAATTGCTTCTTTTTCAAACTGCAAATCGGCATTATCAATTGCAAAAGATGCCTGGAATTGCTTTGTAATTGCGTTCTTTGGCTCAGTAAGAATAGAAACAAGGTCATCTTTTGTAAGCTCTTTAAGGGCAACAGTAATAGGCATACGGCCAATCAATTCGGGAATAAGTCCAAACTTAACAAGATCATCAGGCGTACATTGATTCAAAAGATTCATTTTTTCTTCTTCGTTCATCATGCCTACATTAGAACCAAAGCCCATAGAATGAGCCGCAATACGCTGTTCAATAATCTTGTCCAGTCCTACAAAAGCTCCTCCCAGAATAAAGAGGATGTTAGTTGTGTCTATCTGAAGCATTTCCTGGTTAGGATGCTTTCTTCCGCCCTGAGGAGGAACACTTGCATTTGTGCCTTCAATAA
>CAMNDY010000031.1 GCA_946535985.1 uncultured Treponema sp.
GAGAATGACAATAACAATTTATTCTTTAAGAAGTCATTAGAAGAAGCAATTGACTTTTGTAAGGCGCAGGAACAGGAAGAAATCCTTATAGCCGGCGGCGGCAGCATTTACGCCCAAGCCCTCACCTATGCAGATAAAATTTACGCTACCGAAATTGATGCAGATTTTGACGGAGACACTTTTTTCCCACCCCTCGGCCCTGAATGGACAAGCAATCTTGAAGAAACCCACGAAGAAAACGGGATTAAATACTCTTATCTAACTTACATAAGATCCAGTGTATAAAAAAATACGGAGTAAAAAATCGGCTTTTGTGGAGCGTCCTCTTCTTTTAGCGGAGCAAAAGCCGATTTTTTACGGGAGTATTTTTTTATATATTTGATTTTATTTCACAAATGGCTGATCTACTGTTATTGCACAAAAGACATCCGGTACCCTTGAGTTAACCGCATTGTGAATTGCCATCTTCAACTGTTCATCAGTCAAAAAACAGGAGTAAGGTTTAACAACATCAAAAATCAGATTTGTATGAGTATCTCCCGGAACCATGCGCACATCATGATATTTTAATTCGGGATTAATTTTTACAATTTCTTCTGCAAGAACATTTTTTAGCTGGCTAAGCCTTTTGTTTTCGGTATCTACAGGATCCATATGAATAACTACATGACAATTAAAACGAAGAGCAATGTCATGTTCTGCAATATCAATTACATCATGAAGACTAAAGATATTTAAATTTCCAGGAACTTCTGCATGAAGCGAAATCATCATTCGGCCGGGACCATAATCGTGAATAATAAGGTCGTGCATACCAACAATAGGTTTGTGCTTCATGAGCTCTTCTTCTATCTGGGCAACAAGTTCGGCAGAAGGAGCGCTTCCTAAAAGAGGCTTTATTGTATCGCGGGCAGCTTCTATACCGGTTTTTAAAATGAAGATTCCTACCACTAGTCCGCCAATTCCATCAAGAGGAAGACTTGTAAACTTACTGCCAATTAATGCGGCTATAACTACAGAAGTAGAAATAACATCATTCAAACTATCCTTTGCTACAACTTCCATTGCCACAGAGTCTATTTTTTTTGCGGTAAGATGATTGTATAAATACATGTAAAACTTTACCAGAACAGAAATGCCCATGACAATAACAGAAAGCAAACTGATTTTCATAGTCTCGGGATGAATGATTGCGAGAAGAGAATTTTTCAGCAAGGCAGTTCCCATGTAAAGAATAAGGAAGGAAACTACAAGCCCCGAAATATATTCAAGGCGGCCATGGCCAAAAGGATGATCAGGGTCCGGCTTTTTTGTTGCAAGCTTAAATCCAAGAATTTGAACTACAGACGAAGCTGCATCTGACAAGTTGTTAAAGGCATCGGCAACCATTGCGACAGAGGCGGCAAGAGTTCCAAAAACAAACTTAAGAGTAAAAAGGACTGCGTTCAAAAAGATTCCAAAGGCACCACACAAAATACCATACTGACTGCGAACCTTTTCATTTTGATAATCGGTGTAGTTTTTTATAAAGATTCTTGATAATAATTTAATCATTATAGCTCCCCTTCGACAGGCTCAGGGACCCCACTATCGTTCGTAAACACTTGCTTCGAGGGCGTCTTCTATATCATCCGGCAGCAATTCAAAAAAGTCGTAGCCGGTCATTGCTTCGATTTCATCTATAGAGCACAAAAATTGTTCCCAGTCGCCAGTTTTTTGCATACCGGTTTTATTCGGCACATTGATTGCAATTGCGGTTGCATAGGTCTGATCCAAACGGTCAAGGTCCCCCTCGCCAGTTGGAAGCGCAATAAGAACTTTCCAGGTATAAGCCGGTACATTCATATAGAAGGTTTCGCCCGATTTTAGTTGAATAGGGATATTGTCAAAGGTGCCTTTTGGACTTGTTCCACCAGTGCCGTAAGGTCCCGCAATTATATAAACTTCATTTCCTTCTTTTACAAGCTCTCGTTCAAAGTTTTCAAAATGCATCCAGATTACACGGTTATTATCCGGAGTCTGAGGAACCATATTTGTCATGAGAAAGGTCATTGAGTTGTCATCTTTTGTTGCAGTTCTGTCTGCAGAAGGACAAACATGACCACGGTCAAAACCATATTTGTTATACTGATAATCTGCTTTTTTTACACCATACCAGCCTTGGGGAAGTTCTGTATCGGGACGAAAATCATCTGAGCGGTCTGCATCTCCCATATTTACACTATCAAGATGCCAGGCAACCCAGTTTGGACACAAGGTGCTTGTATTATAAGAAAGTGTAAACTGAGGTTTTACCATGAGGTAATTTGTATCAAGCTTAGTGTCGGTAAAAGCGTCTGAAGGATTTCCGAAAAATAAAGGAGAATCTTCGGCATGACCAAGGTCGGCAGAGACGGAAGAGATGTTTTTATTACGCCCTTCGACAGGCTCAGGGACCACAGATTCTGCCTTAGGGACCACAGATTTTGGTTCAGGAGCCGAAGTTTTCTCTTCAGAAGGTTGGGGTTCCTGAGCTTGTCGAAGGCCCCCAGCGCTTGAATCGGTCTTTTCCAAATTAATAATCGGCTCTTCTGTCATTACGAGCATCAAGCCCTGCTCGTCCTGGACAAGGTAAGGCTTACCAAACAAATACCAGGAGGCAAAGAGAATAATCACAAGAATAGTAAGAATTACCGACAAAGTCTTTTTTGAATTAGACTTTGCCTTTCTTTTAGAAGATTTTTTTGTTTTTTTTGCCATAGTCTTTAACCGAAGTTACAATTAAATTCCAAGATGAATCTGCTGAATTGCAACCTTTACAGATTCTGTAGTAGTTTTGAGATTTTCTACAGCTGAAGAAACACTCTGAGTATTATCACGCATAATCTTTAAAGACTCTAAAAGCTGCTGACCACCATCACTTTGTTTTGATACGGTAGACTTAACAAAGCTTTCCTGTTCGGTAACCTTATCTGCAAGAGAAACAATATTTTCAATATCCTCTTTAACAGCGATTGTTTTACCAAAGGTAGAGTCAATAAGAGATTTAACCTTCTTAAGAACTTCACTAATCTGCTTAGCTTCCTTACCGGAACTTTCTGCAAGCTTACGAATTTCATCGGCAACTACAGAGAAGCCTTTTCCAAATTCACCGGCATGAGCAGCTTCGATTGCGGCGTTCATAGCAAGAAGGTTTGTTTGCGAAGCAATCTGCTGAATAACTGTAGACATTTCGCTAAGTCCGTTAGAAGACTTTTCGATTTCTCCAACAAGAACTGTAATCTCTTCAACACTCACCTTACCTGTCTTTGTGGCTTCGTTAAGAGCAGTCATACTCTGAGAGTTAGTATTCAAAATATTATTTACAGATTGAATACTTGTAATCATTTCCTCAATAGCAGAAGCTGAATTTGATACACTGGCAACCATCTCTTCAGAAACTTTTCCGATTGCTTCTACTTCTGTATCACTGGCAGCAAGACGAGACAAGCTTGAATTCTTAACGTTTTCAATTGCATTATCAAGTTCCTGTCTATGATTTCCGGTAATCTTAACAAGCTCAACACCTTTATAATGGTGACAGTGCTCAGGTTTATTAAGGCCATTGAAAATTGCAACAGCCATCTGTTCACAGGTACGATAACCACAAGCCCCGCAATTCAAAATATCGCGATCTGTAAGCTTACCCATGTTCATATGAATTTCATTAATCTGTTCTTGTGTCGGGTTTTTAATTACAGCTTCAAAAACTTTGCTGTTATCGGTATAAGTTCTTTTGTATAAACCTTCGCTCCAGTAAGCATCAAGCTTTTTGTTAAACTTCTTTATTGCACTTTTGCTTGAACCATCAGTCTTGAATTTCTCTTTGTTGCTGCGGCTTCGTTTTTCTACAAACTCTTCCATCTCATCAAGAGTCATTTCATCTGTGCAGGTTCCGGCTCCACCATTACAACCCTGCCAGCAGCCAAGACAGTCTATGAGCTTATAAACAGGTTTAATTTTTTTATTAAGGGCCTTTTCAAGGTGAACAAAATATTCTACAACTTCAGGAAGTCCTTCTATTTTTCTTGTAACATCAGAAATACCGGGAACAAAACGTTCTGTAGTTTTCATAAGTCCACCAGGAGAAGAATATGTTACACCACGTTCTGCTTCGGGATTGTCATAAGGAGTTTTTGAAAACTTTGAAAGATCAATGTTATTCTCTTTAAAATATTTATCAAGAGATTTCATTGTAACGTTGTAATCTCCAAGTCCAGTTTCATCAAACTCGCGGCGCTTTGCATAACAAGGAGATACTACCATAACCTTACAATCTTTATATTGTGCATAGTAGGTTTTTATCATCTTGATAGTATGAAGCATAGGACTATCTGCAGGAGCAAGATAAGGCAAGAGTTTTGGACGATAAATTTCACAGAAGGTAACAAGAGCAGGACAAGGCTGAGAAATTAAAAGATCAGGATTTTTTTCTTTAATGTATTCAACATAAGATTTAGAAGTAAGCTCTGCTCCAAAACTAACATCAAAAACAGCTTTGATTCCAATTGATTTTAACCAGGTATTAAGCTCAAGAATATGGCCACGGAAGGAAACAACTGATGAAGGAGCTACAATGGCAATCATCTTAACACCGGCTTTAAGATCTTTCATCCATAAATCAAAATCATCAAGCCCAACACGTGCACCAAAATGGCATGCAGAAATACAACGTCCGCAGCCTATACATAATTCAGAATTAACTTTTATATAATCTCCAGATGCATCATTACACATCTTTGCAGGGCATACAGAAATACAACGATGACAAGCAGTACACTTTTCTGGATCTACCCTAATAATCTCTCTAATAGACATAGTAATACTCCGAAAATTTATGTGTTCTATTATTGTAAAACGAATTTAAAAAAAATAAAAGAATTTTTGTGAATTTTCTAATAAAAGTTATAAGTGACAAGATTTGAATATACTTGTTATATTTGCCTTTCTTGATTATATTTAAACTATATTAAAGGAAGAAATTATGAATACAAAAGACAGTCTTATTGAACAATACAAAAAATTCCTGGACAAGGGAAAAACAGAACGTGAATGCGTAGAAGAACTTATTGCTATGGCAAAAAAGGCAGGTTATAAAGATTTGAATACCTGCAAAAAGCTTAAAGCAGGTGATAAGGTTTATATAACAAAGATGAACAAGGCCATTGCTTTATTCCAGATGGGAAGTGAGCCTCTCGAAAAAGGAATGAATATTCTTGGAGCCCACATAGACTCCCCTCGCCTTGATGCAAAACAGAATCCTCTTTACGAAAAAGACAATATTACCTATTTGAATACTCACTACTACGGTGGTATTAAAAAATATCAGTGGACAACCTTGCCGCTCGCAATTCATGGAGTTGTCTGTAAAAAAGATGGCAGTACGGTAAAAGTAATTATTGGAGAAGATGCAGATGATCCTGTTTTCTGTATTTCTGATATTTTACCTCACCTTGCACAGGAACAGATGAAGGACAAGGCAAGTGATTTTATTAAAGGCGAAGACCTAGATTTAATTATGGGATCCTGCGTACCTGCAAAAAAGAATGCAACAGAAGAAGAAAGCAAGACCGCATCAAAAAAAGACAAAGAAAAAGACCGCAGTAAAAAACTTGTACTCAAGCTGCTTAAAGAAAAATACAACATAGAAGAAAAAGATTTTGAATCTGCGGAACTCGAAATTGTTCCTGCAGGCAACGCCCGCGACATGGGACTTGACCGTTCCTTTATTCTTGCCTACGGACAGGATGACCGTTCCTGTGCTTTTACATCTGCTGCAGCTTTGTTACAGGTTAGCGCAAGCGGTAAGGCTCTTAAAAGAACAGCCTGCTGTCTTTGTGTAGATAAAGAAGAAATTGGAAGTGTTGGTGCAACAGGTATGGCTTCGAACCTTTTTGAAAATATGGTTGCTGAGCTCATTGCTAAAGCTGGTACCACCTACAGCGAACTGACTTTACGCCGATGTCTTGCAAATTCAAACATGCTTTCTTCCGATGTAAACGCAGCCTACGACCCTATGAATGCCAACCTTTTTGATAAAGAAAATGCTTCTGTTTTGAGCGGCGGTATTGCCTTCCAGAAATATACAGGCAGCCGGGGAAAATCAGGGGCCAGCGATGCAAATCCGGAATTTATTGCAGCAGTTCGTGCCTGTATGGATAAGGCAGGTGTTACCTACCAGATGGCCGAGCTTGGAAAAGTTGACCAGGGTGGCGGAGGAACAATTGCTTACCATGCCGCAAAGTATGGAATGAATGTTCTTGATGCAGGAGTTGCAGTTTTGAGCATGCATGCACCTTGGGAAATTGTTGCTAAAGAGGATATTATTCAGATTTTTGAAGGATATAAGGCGTTTTTGGGGATATAGAGATTGTCGGGTCAAGCCCGACAATGACACACTTTATTATACCCGACAATGAAACACCATTTGTCATTCCCGGGCTTGACCCGGGAATCTATTTATCACCAATCAATACATTATAAATTCTATCAAAGTCAGCTTTTGAACTGAATTTTATCTCGATAGAACCCTTGCTGGTGTCGCCTTTGAAGTCCACGTCTTTTACTCCAAAGAGGTTACGAAGCTCCTGTTCGAACAAGGCAATATCAGGGTCTTTGCGTGTCTTTCGCTTTTCTGTCTTTTTGGCTACAGCGCGGCCACCATTATTGTAGCTATCGGCCAGAGCCTCGCATTCACGAACAGACAGGCCTGAGCCCAGGATTTTTCCAAAAAGAATACGCATGTCGGCATCGTTTTTTACCATTAAGAGGGCACGGGCATGGCCACTGGAAATCTGGCCTGTAATAAGTGACTTTTTAATATCTTCCGGAAGTTTAAGCAGACGCAAAGAATTGGCAACCGTAGAACGATTTTTGCCTACTCGTTTTGCAACTTCATCCTGAGTAAGATCACTCATCTGAATTAAATTATAATAAGCAGTTGCTTCTTCAATCGGGTTTAAGTCTGCACGCTGAATATTTTCTATAAGAGCAAATTCAAGCTTCTGCTGTTCATCAAATTTGCGCAGCTGTACCGGAACCTTATCGAGGCCTGCCATTTTTGCGGCACGGGTACGGCGCTCTCCTGCGATAATATAAAATTCGTTATCTTTATTTTCTACCTGCTCAATGATGATTGGCTCTAAAATTCCATTCTGTTTAATAGAATCACAAAGTTCTTCAAGCAGCTTCTGGTTAAAATCGGCACGTGGCTGCTTTGGGTTTGGCTTAAGAAGATTTACATCACACCACAAGCCGCCATCTGCATCTACTTCAATACAGGCAGGAACATTTGCAGGTCTTCCACCTTTTGCAACCTGTACATTATGGATTCCAAGTCCTGTAGAAATTAATACTTCTTCGTTTGCCTCGGGATTATTTTTAATTAATGCATCAAGGCCCTTACCTAATCCTTTTTTAGCCACGACGGATTACCTCCTCCGCCAATTTTTCATAACTTTTTGCGCCCATACATTCAGGGTCATATTTACAAATTGGAAGTCCATGCGATGGAGCTTCTGAAAGACGAACATTGCGTGGAATGATAGTATTGAATACTACATCCTTAAAATATGATTTAACCTGAAGCACAACATCCTGAGCAAGACGTGTGCGTGAATCGTACATTGTAAAAAAGATTCCGCCGATTGTAAGGTTTGGATTGATTTCTTTCTGAACCTTCTGAACAGTCTGAAGCAAAAGAGTAATTCCTTCCAAAGCAAAATATTCACACTGCATAGGAACTAAAACAGAATCGGCAGCGGCAAGTCCATTAAGGGTTAAAATTCCAAGAGAAGGAGGACAATCAATAAGAATGTAATCGTATTTATCGGTAAGAGGAGCAAGGGCATTCTTAAGGTAATATTCCCAGTTTTCCTGATCAACAAGCTCGATTGCAGCACCAGACAAATCAATTGAAGCACTTATGGCATCAAGATTTTCTATAGAAGATTTTTTTACAGCAGCCTGGGCAGTACAAGTTCCGGCAAGAAGTTCATAAATTGTAGGCTTATCTTTTGAAACTCCAACTCCACTGGACATGTTTCCCTGTGAGTCAAAGTCTACAAGAAGTACTTTTTTACCTGCAAGTGCAATGTATGCACCAATATTTATTGCCGAAGTTGTTTTTCCGACACCACCCTTCTGATTTACAAAAACGATTGTCTTTCCCATAAATGCTAGTATAACAATTTTTGTGAAAAAGGTATACTGTAAATAATGGTAAAGATGGAAAAATGCTCCCGTCAGGTTTTGCCTTTTGCTCCACTAAGGGAAAAGGACGTTCCGCAAAAGGCAAAATCTGGCTCCGCATTTTTCCATAATACCTTCATTAGAGATTACTTTTTTCAGATAATTGTTTAATTACGGGAGTCTGGAATGGTTTTAAGTGCGACATTTTCAAAGCCTGGTATTGATGTTGAAGAAAAGCTTGGAAGACCATATAAGAAAATCAAAATTTCAGTTGAAAATGCTGAGGGGAAAACCGGGTATTTTATGGAGATGTTTACTCAAAAACAGGTTTTTCATAAGCATTTAAGTGTTGAAGAAATTGATGATTTTATAAAAAAGCATGCAGGAACTACTTTTAAAAATCTTGTTGAACGAACTGACAGAGAAGAGATAACGATTCTTGCAAATAAAAAGGGGAAAATCACTAAAATAGTTAAGAAACTTGAGGATGTAGCTGCGGTTAAGACTGAAAATGGCAAGAATTACATTATTCAGGAAGGCATTCCGGTGCCTTTTCTTGTTGTTTTGGGAGTTATGACGGCTCAGGGCAAGGTTGTGGCTTCCCGTTACAGTAAATTCCGCCAGATAAACAGATTTCTGGAATTTGTTGATGACGTTTTGCCTTCTATTGTTACGCAGGGAGAGCCGGTACGCATTGCTGATTTTGGATGTGGTAAATCTTATCTTACGTTTGCAGTTCATTATTTTTTGACAGAAATTAAGAAGATTCCTTGCCAGATTGAAGGTCTGGACCTGAAAAAAGAGGTAATTGATTTTTGTAATCAGACGGCTCAGAAACTTGGACTTAAAAACCTGAACTTTAGGGTTGGAAATATTTCTGATTATTCCGGAAAAGAAGCCCCTGATATTGTAATGACACTGCATGCCTGCGACACGGCAACAGATTTTGCCTTGAAATATGCAGTTAGCCGTAATGCAAAAGCGATATTAAGTGTGCCTTGCTGCCAGCACCAGATTAACACACAGATTCAGGCTAATCGAAAAGGGAAAATTAAACAGGATGACAGCCCTCTTGAACCAATTCTAAAGCATGGACTTTTACGCGAAAAATTCTCTTCGATTTTAACAGATGCTCTTCGTGCCCAATGGCTTGAAGATCAGGGTTACCGCGTACAAATGCTGGAGTTTATTGACGAAGAACACACACCTAAAAACATTTTGATAAGGGCAGTAAAGAAATCTTCTGCCCCCGCGGTCTCCTCTCTTTCTGTGGTCCCTGAGCTTGTCGAAGGGGTCGAAGGAGTCGAAGGGGTCGAAGGAGTCAAAACCCGCAAACCTAAAATTCTAGACGATCTTAAAATAAAACAGGAATTGTGGAATTAATCCATATTCTTCCAGGCGTCTATAAACTCAAACATAAACTGCTGAATATCGCTGAACCATTTTTTCTGGAACTTGCAGGCTTCTATTCCAATGTAGCGGAAGTGCCAGCATTCCCAGCGGTAACCTGTTACATCTTCGTAGCCCTGTGGAAAACTCAAACTCCAGCCGTATTCTTCTGAATGAGCATTGAGCCATTTGCAGCCATCGGTCAAGGCATAGGAATCATCAATATTTCCAAAATCAACAGCGGCGCCAAGCTGATGCTGACTTGTGCCCGGGCGGGCAGATTCGCGTTCTGCTTCTTCAAGGCCGTCTACACTGACCCAATAATTAAAGGTTCTTTCCTGTGTTGAATAAGAACGGTAGGTAGAACTAACATCCAGAGTAACGCCATCTTTTTTTGCTGCACGTGCCATTTCATGAAGTGCATCATCTGCATCTTCGCGCAAAGAAAGAGTTGTTTTATTTATAATGTAATCGTCGTTTGCAACAAGCTTTCGAAGATGTTTTGGTTCGTAGTCTGCCCCAACCTTATGAGTTTTATCTATTAAATAATAAAGGCTAAGGTCATCAGCCGGGAAAGCCTTTTCTACCTGCAAAACTTTTTCTAAATCAGCAAGAAACTCGTTTGGATCTCCGTTTGGAATTGCTTCTTTACAGCGGTCAGTCATGCTTACAAGCACACGATTGAGTTTTTCGATTTTTGGATCCAGGGGGGCTGGTTCCGGAGCTGCTTGCGGTACTGCTTCAGGAATTGCCTTTTCTTCAACAGAAACTTTACTCTGCTTTGGTTTTGCGCAGGCAGTAAAAAGTGAGATGATAAAAATCAATAATACTATAAATGTTCTTTTCATATAAATATTCCTTTACTTGTTTATGGATTGCCACGTCGTTACTTTTAAATTATCTGTCCTCTAACTAAAATCTGCTTCTTTGAGCCGTCGCCATATTCAAGTGTAATTGTCGGGTCGCGGACAACACCATCAAGATGAATAAGGCTTGGAGCATCATTGTCGTAATTTTCTCCGATTGCAAAGTGACAGGTATGAAAGGCCTTTTCGTCTTCGAGCATGTTACCTGTAATCTGAGCGGCTGGATTAAGTCCTATTCCAAGTTCCCCGATATTGCGGGCATTCTTTTTATAAACAGCGCCTTGCCCTTGAGGAAGCTTCTTTTCTTTTTCATAAGTTATTGCCCGCTGTTCTGCTTCGGTGATTGTTTTGAGGAGGCGTTTTGCTTCTGCACCACCTTCTATACTTTTTACAAATCCATTTTCGACAGTACAGGTGATTGGCGTTTCAAGAATTGAATCTCCATCGGCAAAAGTCATTGAACCGTCATATACAATTATGCCTTCACATCCGCCAACCACAGGACTTATAAAAACTTCTCCTGCAGGAATGTTTCCGCCGCTTCCAGGTTTTGTAAAGTCGCCGTCATCGAACATAAGCTTACGGCCATTTACAGGAATCTTAAGATCTGTTCCACCGGGAGCTGTAACAAAAACATTTACTGCGCCTGTAAAAAGTTCATCGAGTTTTTTACAGCGATCCCCAAGCTCCTTGTAATCAATGGCAGCAGTGCGGTTCATCATGTCTACAGTAATTCCGGGGGTCCAGGCACCACGCATTGTTTTTTTACCATCCAGAAGATAATCAAAAATGTGAGTAAACTCCTGGCCGTCTTCTGTTTTATAAGGATTTGCTGTAGCCCCAGGATCTTTTCCAAGTTTTATATTTGATATTGAAAAACAAACTTCCGGCTCTGTTGCAATAGCAGCAAGAACTTCGGGATTTGCATTATCAAAGCTAGTTTTATCAGGCTGAAAAATTAAAGTTGGTAAAGCACCGGCTTGACTGCTTGCCATAAACAAGTCCTGGGCAATTTCGTTTGTTGCAGGATTTGCAATAATTAAAACACGTTCGCCTTTTTTTACAGCCACAACATCCTGAACTACAACCTGGGCAGGTGTGCGGTCCTTTGCAGGGGTGTCTATTTTATTTTTTAATTTATCTAAAAGCATTTTTCCTCCAACGTCAGTGCGAGCAGCATAGCAACGTATTATTTTTTGATCAAAACAATATTTCTTTCGGAATCTTCAAGGCCGGGAACTGTAAGAGGACAGACCTCATACTCAGGAACCAGCTTTTTAATTCCTTCCATTTCTTCTTTTATATTTGCAAGCTTTGCTTTGTAGGCACAAAGAAAGCCGCCTTTTTTTACAATGCGCAAAAGTGTCTTTGTCATTTTTTCATCAAGGGGGCGGAAGGCACGGAAAGTTATCAAATCAAAAGTTTCTGGCTCAACCTGCTCTGCTACAGTATTGTAAATTTCTATGTTAGTCAACCCTAACATCGCCTTGCAGTTTTCTAAAAAAGAGCAACGTTTTTCCATCCGCTCAACAAGTTTAAATTGCAGGCTCTTGGCAAAATCATCAGCACATAAAAAGGCAGCGGCAAGAGGAATGCCCGGAAGCCCTCCCCCAGAACCAATGTCACCTATTACAAGACCTGCAGCTTGATCATTTGAACTCAGGGATTTTTTTACGATTTCATAACCTGCAAGAGAATCAAGAACATGGCGGACAACAAGCTCATCGTGGTCTGAAGTATTTGTAAGGTTATAGGCAGAATTAAATAAGATGATTTCTTTTATGTATTGTTCCATTTTTGAAACAAGGGAGGCACGAGACTCGTCGGTCAGACCCGGCACTGTTGAAATAATTCCTTGTTCTAAACAATCAATCATTTTTTATCCTTTTTAATGGCCCTTCGACAGGCTCAGGGACCACAGACTTTACTTATCAAAATCACAGACTTTACTTATCAATATCAAGCAAAAGATCGGCGGCTACTCCGTTATTGTTGTAATGCACTACAACGAGGTTTCCTGTTTTTTGGGCAGTAATATCTTTTTGCTGACACATTTTATAAACATATGAATTTTTATTTTCGCTTCCCTGGGCAATAGAAGGTGTTACCGAAAAAGTTGTACTGCTTCCGTTGCTTTTAATTGCTTTAAACAAGAGATAAAAAGTTTCGGTGCAGGAGCGGTTATTCAATAAATATTTTCTATCGGCAGTAAGAAGGAAAGACCCATCTGGTTCCGGTTCACTGAAAAATTCCTGTGTAATAGAATCTTTTACACTGTAATTGTTTATCTTAAAACGAAGAATAGAAGGTTTACGCTTTTTGAAGGTTTCGGAATCCTGTTGTTTTGCGGCATAAAGTTCCTGTTCGGCGGCACTTGCAGAATTCTGTTCTGCTTTTAAATCATTTAATTTATCAAGAATCTCACGAAGCAAAAGCGTTGTTGATAAATCTGAAGATGAGCTTGTATTGTTTGTTTTTCCAGTCAAGCTTGTTAAAGAAGAAAGGGTGTCAAAAGAGCCTGAATTATACAAGCCGGAAATATCTCCTGCAGAAAGAAGATTTGAATTTGTAAGAAGAGACTGGAGCAAATCTTCGGTAGACCTTGCATCGCTCAAAACTGCTTCTGTATTTTTTTTAGGTTCGGCAGCTTTATTATTTGAACTGCTTACCTTTGTCTGTTTTTGCTGAGGAACCGATGGCCTGTAAAATTTACCATCCATTGTTGGAGACGAAATTGTGGGCATATCGGGCATAGAAATAGAAGGCATTTCGGGCATTTCCATTGCCTGTGTAAAAGCAAGGGCATTTACAAAAAAAACAGCGGCTATTACACAAAAAGATTTTCTACATATTTGCAAGACTTTCCTCCACATATTCAAGGCGCTGGGTAAGCTGAGCAATTGTTTTTTCAAGGCGGTTCTTTTCGCGCTCAAGACGAGTTTTTGGATCCACGCCTTTTTGCTGGGCTGCTTTTTGCTTCATCATTTCGCGAACACTTGCAGGAGATTTTCCCCCGTTCATAAATTCCTGTTCAACTGCGGCCCGGTCATCCTTCTTTTTTACAGAAGCAACAACCTTCATATTATCAAAACCAATTGCAGGATTTACATCAGCAGCAGAAACTCTACGAAGATCTTTTGCAGTATTTCGAGGAAGGCACAAAACACGGTCGATATAATCTTCATAACGGATATTTGCAGCCTTACAAAGCTCCATTGCTTTTGCAAGTTTTTTACCAAACTCCTGCATGAGCTGGCCGTTCTTTGCAAGATAGTTTGTTTTTATATCTTCTGTAAGTTCCTTGAGTTCCTGATTGCTTTCCCAACCAATAGAATAATAACCTTTTTTTTCTGCAAGCTCAATCAAATCGCCGAACTTTGCCCAGAATTCTTGAGTATGAACTTTACAGGCAGATCCGTAGCTTGGGTCACTTTCCTGCTTTTTGATTGTCATAAGATGATGGGTATATTCATGAACGGCTGTATAAACAAGTTCGTTTTCTGATTTGAAGTTGAGATTATGAAGATAAATTTCGTGAGTATCAGGCTTGTAAAAACCGTTTACACGTTTGCTTTCTTTTCCGGTCTGAATTACGGTAAAATCTATTTCGCAGGATTCAATTTCCAGCAGCATTTCTTTTATTTTTTCGTTTGTCATTTATTCTAATACTCCCATTGAATTAAGTATAATTGCGCCGGCTACTGTAGCAGCTGTTTCGGTTCGCATAATGCGGGTGCCCATTCCACAGCGGATAAAACCTGACTGCTCTAAAAGCTCGCGTTCTTTGTTGGTCCAGCCTCTTTCGCTGCCAATAGCGGCAATAACAGGCACTTCTTTTGAAAATTTAACATCTCCTAAAGCACACTTTGGATTGATGTTGTCTAAGCAAATGAAATTTTGCTTGCCCTTCGACAAGCTCAGGGACCCCGTTTCTTCCAAAGCGCTCAAACATTCCTTCAGACTTTTGTGAATAAAAACTTTGGGAATATGAGTACTTCCTGCCTGAACAGTTCCCTCCAGCAAAAGCTCCCGCGCCTTTTCCGGCTGAGCAAGATCACTTTGCATATATGACTTTTCACCAAGCTCTGTGCCTGTAAGATGAAGCTCGCTCACCCCCAAAGCAGCAACATCACGCATAAGCCTGCGCAGCTGAATTGGACGAGGAAATCCAACAATCATCTTAAGAGGATTCAAAGGCTTTCCGTCACCCATAGCAGTAAAATCAAAAAAAATCTGACCTGCACTTTCATCAATTTTTGTTATATGCGCAAGTCCACTACTACCATCAATTATTCCGGCAGTAAAATCTTCCCCCTGCTTTTTTTTAAGAACTTTTAAAATATGTTCCCCACGCCAATCATCAAAGCTGAGAGGAGAATCAATTTCGTTTTGTTCAAAAAGGCAGATATTCATTTTAAGCCTGCCGGACTAATTGAGCATGTTGATTTTTTTAAGGGCTGCACAAAGCGCATCTTTTTCGATTAAATCAATCGGGCGTCCTTCGGTATACTGATGAGCACTTTCGGAGAAAGAACCCATTGTAACACAGTAGCCGTTATCGCAGCGGGCATCACGCATTTTTGCATGGAACTCGCGAACATAAATATCGCCGATAACAGTTTGAGTTCTGTAAAAACGGAACATATTTTTTGCTTCCCATTTATTGCTTTCAACATCACAGATAATTTCAATACTTTCTGAAGCAACAGAAACGTCTTCAATTTTAACAAAAGCATTCTTAAAGAACACTGTGATAAACTTACGGCACAGGGCAACAAAATCACTTGTACCCGACATAAGATAAACCTGAAGATTCTGGTTCTGATTCAATTCCTGATAGCGGGAAACAAGGCTGTCTACATCCTTATAACCAGGATGGCTTGACTGAATCTGCTTAAGAAGGACGAGTCCTTTTGGAATATTATTTGCTGCAATGTAAGCATTTGCACAGCGGTATTTAATCTGGAGAGCAATCTGCTCCGGCACCTTTTCAAGCTTTCCTGCAATTTCATAATCTGTAATTGCAGCCTGAAAATCCTTTGTACGTTCATGCATTTTTCCCGCTTCAAGACAAGCCTGGGCTCCAAAAACAGGATCAGGTCGTAAGTGAACAAAAATCTTAAGAGCCTTATCGCCCATACCGGCTTCTGTCATAGCAACAGCCATATCATATAAAAGCTCTTTATTTTCCGGCTCAACATCAAGTGCCTTTTTCAAATAAGCAAGGCTGTCCTTGTATTTCTGACTCTTAAAAAGACAAAGTCCAAGCTGCTTATTTACTTCGTTATTTTCGGGAGCTATAAGCTTACACTTTTTAAAACAATAGGCAGCCTTGTCGTAAACTTGAGTTTCCATAAGAGCAGAACCAAGGAAGAAATTTGTTTCATAAGCATTTGGTTCTTTTTTTATGGAAAACATCAGGGCATTAATTGCTTCATCATATTTCTTTAAATTGTAGCCTGCAATACCCCATTTTCGGGTAACTTCGGCAACATTAATTTCTGTATGAGCAGAAGACAGTTCAAAGAGTTTTTTATAAATTGCCCAGACTTTTTCCCAGTTGCCATCATCATAATAAACAGAGCCAAGCCCGCTTAAAGCCTCGACATTATGGGGATCATGAGCAAGTTTTTTTTCATATTCCTTTACAACTGCACTAACGCCTTTTTTCTGAACGGAATTTGCAACCTTTTCGGCACGAGAACCTTTAGCATTATGTTTGGCACCACTAACAACAAGAATAATTGTTATGAGTATTACTGCAACTGTTACTGCAATTAAAACCGGAATTAACATTATACCTGCACTCCTCTCCTTATTTACCTGTCTTTTCCTTTACCATCTGTCCAATTCTTTCCATGGCAATTTTTATTTTATTTATATCGGTGGCATAGCAGCAGCGGATAAAGCCTTCTCCGGCAGCGCCAAAGCAGGAACCAGGAACAACAGCTACATTATGCTTTTTTATAAGCTCAGTGGCAAATTCTTCGCTTGTCATTCCAGTCGGGCGTATATCCGGGAACATGTAAAAAGCTCCTTCCGGCTCAAAGCAAGGTAAGCCCATGTCAATAAAAGCCTTGTGCATCAAGTTGCGGCGCTGCTGGTAGCTTACACGCATTTTTTCTACCTCGCTCCAGGCATTGCGCAAGCCTTCGGCAGCAGCATACTGACTGAAGATTGGCGGACAAATTGTATTGTAGCCGTGAAGCTTACAGCACTGAACCAAGAGGTCATGAGGAGCCGCAATATAACCGATACGCCAGCCGGTCATGGCAAAGGATTTTGAAAAACCGTTGAAGATAATTGCATAATCCTTCATACCAGGATAAGAGCCGATTGAAACATGCTTGCGTCCATCATACAAAAGCTCGCAGTAGATTTCGTCGCTAAGACACCAGATCTGGTGCTTTTTTACAACCTCAGCAATTTTTTCAAGCTCGCTGGCCGGAATAACGCGTCCTGTAGGATTGCTTGGAGAACAAAACATTACAGCCTTTGTTTTTGGTGTACAGGCAGCTTCTATTGCGGCAGCAGTCGGGTACAAGTCTGTCTTACTTGTATCAAGGTGAATTACAGTTGCACCGCACAAGGTAGACAGCGGCTGATAGTTTACATAGCAGGGCTCGCATACAATAATTTCGTCCCCGGGATTTAAGATGGCACGGAGCACCAGGTCAAGACCTTCGGAAGCGCCAACAGTTGGCAGTACTTCTGTTTTTGGATCGTAGTAAAGATTAAAGCGTTCAAGATATTTTGTAATTTCTTCACGCAGTTCAATAAGACCCCAGTTTGAAGTATAAGAAGTGTGGCCTTTTTCAAGATGATAAAAAGCTTCTTCGCGGATAACCCAGGGAGTTGGAAAATCAGGCTCACCAACACCAAGAGAAATGATGTCGTCGTGCCCAATGCAGAGTTCAAAAAATTTTCTGATTCCAGACGGCGGAATAGATTCCATAACGCTGGAAAATTTATCTGTTCTATTATTCATTTATGCCTGAACCCCTTCGCGTCTGTCGCGTTCGTCAGCAACATAAACAATGTCGTTTTCTTTGTAGGTTTTAAGAACAAAGTTTGTTTTAGTAGAGCGCACCCCTTCCAGCGTAGAAAGCTTTTCGCTTACAAAAAGGGCAACATCTTTAAGATTGTCACCTTCGATAATAACTTTAAGGTCATAACCACCGCTCATAAGATAAAGTGATTTTACCTGTGGAAAGCGGTAGATGCGGTCTGCAATTGCATCAAACCCATGCTCGCGCTGAGGCTGCACCTGAATCTGAATTTCTGCAACAACCTTATCTTTTGCACCTTTATCTTTTTCGGGATTCACAATGGCCGCGTACTTGAGAATTACGCCATCATCTTCCAGTTTCTTGATGGCCGCCTTTACCTCGTCTACAGATTTTTTTGTCATAGCAGAAATATCTTCTGCCGAAAGTCTTGCATTCTGACGTAAAAGTTCAAGTATTTCGTCCATAATTTCAATACCCCATTTATAAAATTTGATATTCTATTATACACGAAAAAGAGAGGGTTTACAATAAAGAAGAATAAGAGAACATAAAAAAGGCGGTCATGGATTTTCCAGGGCCGCCCGTGTTTGCTTGAGCTTAAGAATGCCTTAGTCTACAATTGACTGCTCCACAAATGAAATTATGTCACCATCTTTGATTCCGGCATCTTTAAGACTTTGATCTGTTCCCAGGTTTTTAGAATCAGCACCATAAGTAATTTTTATTGTACTTGACGGCGTTCCTGCAAAACGGCTGTGAATAAATTTTATCACATCGCCACCTGTAAGTGATGAATCTACTGTAACACGAATTTGAACTATATTATCTCCAGGGATATATTCATACTCAAATTCCTCCGGAATATCAAAATCGTAGCCATATCCGTTTGTTGGATCATACTTAAGAATTACACTTACAGCAGTAGCAGCCTTTTCGTGAATAAGATAAAGAGATCTTGGACTTGTAAGTTCTTCCATTGTCTTATCTGCAGAAACAAGACTGCCACCTTTTGATGTATAAGCATTGTTTGTGTAATAAAGCTTTAATTCCTGAGGCAGACAGAATTTCATTAACTCAGAAACCTTCATTGTTTTTGGCAGCATGTACTTTGAACCCTCGTTATCATAATCCTGAATTGTTTTTCCGTCGGTAGTATAATCCGGGTTTGTTTCAGGTTCTTTTTCAAAAGTCAAATCAACCTCAACAAAATCATCTGCATTATAACCAAATCTGGAATCGTAAGTCAGAGTATAGGATTTATCATCTTCCTTGATTACAATTGTTCCATCCTTTTTATCTGTTAAACTTACAGCACCACCTTCATAGCAGATTCCATATATATCATTTCCGCAATCGCCTACATTGGTAACGTCTGCTTCTTTATTATTAAGCTTTAACTTATAAGTTTGTGAACCCAGACCTTGCTTTCTGTCTTCTGAACAGCCGGTGCAGACAAGAGCATTACCCTTATCATCTTTCCAGCTTGCAGCCTGTGTATACCATTCTTTATCTTTAATATAGCTTTTTCGGTATTGATATTTATTGCCTGCAAAAGCAGAGGTATCCCAGATAAGATAGTCCTTATAGATTGCACCTTCAATATTATACCAGTACACATTCTCACCATTATAATCCTTATAGTAGAATTTTGAGAAATCAGGATCTGCACCTTCTGCTACATCATCAAAATAATAAAGGTAATTATTTCCTTTAACTCTAAGATAGTATTTGCCATTTTTTTCTGAAACTACCCAAGGATCATTTGTTGTTATAGCTCCATAATTGTACTTCTGAGTTCCTTCAATTTCTTTATTTGCACAGAAAATACCGCTGCCCCAATAATCAAGAGCATCTGATTCCCTTACAGAGCCTTTTTCATAGAAGCCAAAGTAGTCATATGTCTGTCCAGCGGCCCAATTTTTGGCGCTTTCACTTGTGAATACTTTACCCTTTAAGCTGTCTTTTGCATCAAAAGGATTTGCAGTAAGCATTGCTTCTTCATAGGTTGCAGGCTCCCAGATTGTATAATATTTATCTGTAAGAATAGTCGGACAAGGTGAACCATTCGGGGCTTTCTCAGAACAGTTATGTTCCTTAGAAAAAAATTCAAGACGAAGATTAGAACCTTTTTTTGAAGCATAGCTTCCTGAAGAAAGACTTTCGATAAGATGAGTTTTATGGAGAGCATCATTTTTGTTGTCTACATAAATAGAAAGATACATGTCAGGTATAGTGTCTTTTCCTGTTGTATTTTCTGACTCTTTTGGAATATTTTCAGTAGAAGTTTCAGGGTCTGGGTTATAACCATAAGGAAGCCCTGTTACAGGATCTATTCCAGAGTAAGGATCATATCCAACAGGCAGGCCTGTATTCGGGTCTATTTCAAAGGATCCCGGCACAGGAGCATTATAATCTGAACGCAAGAAAGCTATATTGTTCCAGGTATCAGGCCTCCACTCGTTATCATCATCAGTAGGGTTGCTGCCTGAATTATTTGTATTATTTACCTCTATAACAGTGTTCGAGTATGGGAAATCAAAAACAATCTTGCCGCCACTTTCTGTTGCGGTACCTCTTGCATAAGGTGTATAAGATTTATTACCAGACGAAGTAACATTTCTTTTTCTGGAACCATCAACTTCTTCTTTTGTTTGAGTATTATTACTCCATGTTGTGATTTTAGTTTTCCAGGTTTCTGTATAAGATTCTCTCCATTCTGCCAGACCAAAATAAGCAACGTTATTACTATCTACATGCAGATAATATGCAGTTCTTAATTCATCATATCCAGTTTTACTTTCATCTATTTCTGAAGTACTGACAACAGTATTTACAGGAGTATCATAACCTGTACCAGTACCTGATCCAGATCCAGAACCACTGCCTGAACCACCATAAGGATCATTATATCCTGTTCCTCCTGAAGGATTTGAAGGAGCAACATAATGATCTCTTGTACAAGAAGCTTTGTCTACTCCATCCTTTACATAAAACCAGGTTGTATTTGTTAATGCAGTTGAAGAACCAGAAGAAGAACCTTCGCCTGAATTTCCACCTCCTGAATTTCCACCTCCTCCCTCATAGCCAGAAGGAATCTTTTTGTGACTGTCATCAGAATTATGTGAACAGCCGATTAATGCCAATGCCATCAAACCAGTAAGGCATAAAGCAAAAATTTTAGATAGCTTGTTGATTTTCATAAATCCTCCAATAATTATTTTATATTGTAATTTTACTTCACCCCCTCCCATCCCGCTAGTTTGCCTTCTTTGTCCTAAACCATGAGTTAACTCATTGATTTTTTATGAGTTTTATCTAGCCACAAGGGCGAGACTTAGTGCTATAATGTAGATAATGAAAAAACTGATTTTGATTGATGATCACAAAATGCTGCGAAAGGGCATTTCTTTTTATATTACAGAAAACTCTGACTGGACAATTTTTGCAGAGGCAGAAAGTCTGGATGAAATTCAAGCTATTATAAAAAGTATCGACAATGCTGCGGAAGATAAAATTATTGCAGTTGTAGATATTCAGATTAAGGGAAATCCAGAATATTCTTATAACGGATTTGAAGCTGTAAAACTGCTTGCAGCTGCCGGGGTTCCAAGCGTAATTTTTTCAAGTCATGATTCAGGGGGATTTATTGAGCGGGCAATGAGTGCAGAAATTGGGGCAAAAGGATTTGTTTCAAAACTGAGTGATGAAAAAATGCTGCTTGATGCAATCAATACGGTTGCGGCTGGAAAAACTTTTGTTCAGCCGGATTTAGTAAGTTCTTTAATGGAAATGAATTCGCTTTTTTCTGTGCTCACTAAAAGAGAAGTTCAGGTTGTAAAGCTTATTCAGGATGGACTTACCAACGAAGAGATTGCCCAAAAGCTGCAGATAAAACTTACTACCCTGGAAAATTACATCAGCGTAATTTATGACAAAATCGGTTGCCGCGACCGCAACAGTCTGCTTGAAAAACTCACCTGATACTGTCACAATAGAAATATGGACGCTGCAGAAACAAACATTGCGGTTTTTCAATTTGTAGAACTTCTCTCCATAATTTCATTTTTGTGTATTGCCTTTGTGCTTTTTCTTCTTTCCTACATCAGGGGTCGCGAAAAAAACAGAAGCCTTGAAGAGCAGAATAAAAAGGAACGTCTTGTTACAGAAACAATCACAAATGTTCAGGAAAATGAACGAAGCCGCATAAGCCGAGACCTGCACGACACAGTAACCCAGGATATCCGCACTGCCCTTATCTACACACACAAGCTCATGGATTCTTCCAACCTTTCTGAAGAACAAAAAAATCTTTTAGATAAAATCCAGAAGCTGGAAGAACAGAATCTTAAAAACATCAGGAATATAATCCGAAACCTTACACCAAGCCAGATTGAAAGTGCTTCAATTACACAGCTGCTTTCAGAATTGTGTGAAAATATAAATCAAAGTGGCGGCCTCCAGTGCAAATTTTACGCCCAGGACACTCCGCTCTTTAATAAAATCACAACAGAACAAAAGCTTCATATTTTCAGAATCATTCAGGAAAGCATTACAAATGCAGTAAAGCATTCAGGAGCTAGCGAAATAAGCGTAATTGCCCGAGAAGAAAAAGACCTTAACGAAAACACAAACGGACTTTTATTTATGATTAGTGATGACGGAATTGGATTTTCTGAAGCAGAAAGAGATAGTCCTAATACAGAGCAAGCCCCTGCAAGCATAAAACAATCCCTGGCCCAGGATTTAATTTCTCAAAGCACACATCTTGGAATAAAAGGAATGAAAAGCCGCGCTACCCTTTTGGGCGCAAAGCTTGAAATTAAAAGCGACAGCGAAACCGGAACTCAGGTTAAGCTTTTTTTGAAAGTGTAAAAAGCTTTTGAACTCCCCTGTAACTATACCAGCCCAATAAAACACAGATTGCCTTGTCTAAAATATTTACAGGAACCCGCGGAAGCAAAGCCGAAACAAAAGTCGAAAAACTATTGCTGTTCAAAAGAGCGTACATAAACTTTATTTGAGAATCTTCTACAAAAGCTGTCACGGCATTAAGAATCGTAAAAATAATTGCCCCTTCAAGGCTGATTATTAATGCAATCAAAAAAATCAAAAGAATGATATCCGGAAACTCAACCCTTTTTCGAATTTTAATATAAACTCGGATAATAAGCACAATTGTAAGACTGCAGATCATCCACACAAGCGAAGAAAGTGCAACATCAGCATAAATAAAAAGATACAAAACATGATAAAGAACCCCTGCAATAACCCCGCTCACTGCCCCAAAAAACGAAGCAGTAACCGTAAAAAGCGTATCCATATAAAGCGGCACCGGATTAAAGCTCTGCAAAAAATAAACCCCATGGTTCAAAAGCCCAAAAGCCACACCAAGCAGGATTTGAATTAAAAGAGGCTTTTTGTAGGGAGATTCAAGAGCTGAAGTTTGATTTTCTAAAGTTTGTGTCTGCATACTTTTATTGTATCACGGAATTGTTGTTTTTGTCATTGCGCACAGGCAATCCCAACACCACAATAGCTGCAAGAATAAGCAGAATACCCGTCACATTCATAAAGGTGGCCTGCTCTTTCCAGACAAAAAATCCTATGAGGGTGCCGACAAGAGGCTCAACCGTAACAAAAATTGCAGCCTTGCCTGTTTCCAGACCGCTCAGGCCGTAGGTGTAAAAAAAGTATGGAAGTATGGTGCAGAAAAATGCAATGCCAAGAACAAAAAGACTGATTTTTAGATTAAAGGCGCCGGCAATTTCTCCTGCATGGCAAAATGGCAGAATACTCAGGCTGGAGAAAACAAAGGTGTAAAAGTTCACTGTAAGCGAGTTGTATTTTGCAAGGGCGTAACGGCCAAAAATTGAATACATGGCGTAACCAAAGCCGGCGCACAAACCAATAAAAAAAGCCCGGGCCGACAAGCCGTGACCACTTCCAACTCCGCTTACAAGAATGCAGCCTGCAAAAGTCATAATCAGAGCTACAAGCTTTACGCCGGTAATTTTTTCTTTAAATAAAAAGCGGGAAAAAACAAGAATAAAAATTGGCGAAGTATATAGAAGAATTACTGCGATAGAAGTTCCGGCCTGCAGGATTGTTGTAAAATAGCAGAGAGAAAAAAAGGTAAGACTAACAAGGCCTGTACCCAGAAACATCCACACATCGCGAAGGTGGATTTTTAAAAGGGAGCGGTCTTTAATTAAAAGAAAAACAAACAGCAGGACAGCAGAAAGGCCGCCCCGCAAAAACATAATCTGAACAGAAGTTAGACCTGCGGCAGACAGGGTGCGCACAAAAATAGAAATTATGCCCCAAAGAATACCGGCCAGGATAGTAGATAAAATGTATTTCACTACTTCTTCTTCTGCTCGCTTGGCTTAGACTTGGCACCGGCAACAGCAGCGGCCATCTTGGCATGAGCTTTTTCAAGATCGTTTACCATAAGAATTGGCTGACCAGTTGCGTCCAGAGTATCGCGCCAGAGTGAACCTTCAGGGTCAACAGCATTGCGGTGAGCAGTTACAGCGCTGATTGGCAAATGTACAAACTTGTCGTGAACAAGACCAATTACACACTTAGTCTTTCCGGCCATTGCAGCGTGTACGGCGTTATTACCAAGGCGCTCGCAGTAGATAGAGTCGCTTGCAGTTGTAACCGACGCACGAACCTGGTAAGAAGGATCAATATATTTAAGATTAATTTCGATGTTCTTAGCCTTAAAGTATTTTTCAATTTCGCTCTTAAGGAATACGCCGATGTCAGAAAGCTTTTTGTTACCAGAAGCATCTGTAGCACCTGTAGACTGGAGCAGATCCTGACCGGCACCTTCAGAAACAACAATTACCGCATGACCGCGTTTTGCAAGACGGCGTTCAAGGCAGGCAAGGAATCCGTTCTCCCCTTCCATTTCAAAAGGAACTTCAGGAATAAGACAGAAGTTTGTTTCGTGGCTTGAGAGGGCTGCAGCAGCGGCAATAAATCCGGCCTCGCGTCCCATAAGCTTTACAAGACCAATACCATTGATTTGCGAAGCAGCTTCCATGTGAACAGCAGCAACAGTTTCTTTAGCACGCTGAACAGCAGTTTCA